>JABHAA010000076.1 GCA_018674495.1 Rhodospirillaceae bacterium
CCCGACGGCACCATTGCCGCAGCCTATGACGCAGTGGTGCCAGCGGAACATCCCGACCAGGTTCTAAATGATCTCAAGGGGTTAAGTTAAGAACTGACAAAGACAACAGCCGGTCGGAAGAACGCCCATGAGTTGACCCGGGCTTTCCCGGCCGGCTGTAGTTTTGCTCTTAAGGAATGGCCTGTATTCATTCCATGGCATGGCCAGGGATGGAAATTTTGGGGTCCAGGTCGCAGGATTGGCATATTCGGGAAATGCTCCAATTTGCGAATTGATTGCAACCTCGACACAGGAACCAAGTCTGTATACTATTACAGCGATTAAATTTTTGGATTAATTTTAAAATTGGACAGCAGATGCGCATCCTGTTGATCAATCCCAAGTTTCCCGAAAGTTTTTGGAGCTTCAAGTGGGCAATCACCAATGTCTTGCCCGGTAAGCGCACCTTAAACCCACCCCTTGGCTTGGCGACCTTGGCGGCGCTTTGCCCCGAAGGCTGGGACGTCGAGATTATCGACGAAAATGTCGAGACCATCCCGTTGGCGCCGGAGGCCGATATCATCGGCGTTTGCGGCATGGGCGTTCAGCTTCCCCGGCAGCGGGAATTGTTGGAATATTACCGGGGCCGCGGCCATTACGTTGTCGCCGGCGGCAGCTACGCGTCGCTCTGCAAAGAAGAATACGTGACCCTCGCCGACACCATCGTCGCTGGCGAAGCGGAATATATCTGGAAACAGTTCTGCGCCGATTTTGAGAGCGGCGCGCCGAAAGCGCTCTATCATGAAACCGGCACCGTGGACTTAACCGATTCGCCGACCCCGCGTTTCGATCTGTTGAAGTTGGACCGCTACACCAACGTCACCTTGCAATTTTCCAGGGGCTGCCCGTTCCGCTGCGAATTCTGCGATATCATTGTCATGTTTGGGCGCAAGCCCAGGATGAAAAGCCTGCCGCAAATCAAGGCCGAACTGGATGTGCTGCGCGGGCTTGGCGTCCAAGGCGTTTTTTTCGTCGATGACAATCTGATCGGCAACAAGCCGGAAGCCAAGAAACTGCTGCGCTTCCTCGGGCAATACCAAAAAGAGCACGGCAATCCGTTTTCGTTCGGCACCGAGGCATCGATCAATCTGGCCCAGGACGACGAATTGATGGCGCTGTTCCGGGGCGCCAATTTCTCGTGGCTGTTTATCGGCATCGAATCGCCGGACCCGGAAAGCCTCAAGGAAACCCAGAAAACCCAGAACCTGAAAGAAGATATCTTGACCTCAGTCCGGCGCATCTACTCGAATGGACTGGACGTGCTCGGCGGCTTTATCATCGGCTTCGATAATGACACCATCGATACCTTCGAGATGCAGTATAAATTCATATCCGATTCCGGCATCCAGTCGGCAATGATCGGTCTTATGACGGCGTTGCCGCACACCCCGCTTTATGAGCGCATCGAGCGCGAGGGGCGACTGATAGAGTTGGATGGCGTGGCCGACAACACCCGCCCGCAAAGCAATATCGTGCCCAAGAACATGACCAGCGAGGAAATGTCGGACGCCTATCAGGCGCTCTATACGCGCTTGTTGAGCGACGCCGAGATCGCCCGGCGCATCCGCAACAAGGTCCGTTACCTGCGCGAGCCGCAATATCAAAGCGCGTTCTCTGTGGCGGAAAGGCTGCGCATATTCGGCCAGGTTTTCGTCAAGGGTATCTTGCCGGGCGGCATCGGGCGCACTTGGTATTTCTTAAGCTCGCTCCCCATATTCGCGCCATCCCGGCTTTCGCTGGTGATCGCCGACTGGATCATCGGGTTATCGATGAAGGAATTCGCGGCCCGCAAACTGGCTGCCGATCCGTTCGAAAGCCACGCCGTCGAGCGCCGGGTCGCGGCCTTGCGCACCGCCATCGACAGCTATGTGAAGAAGGGTTTGGTGACGCTAACCCACCGGGACACGCCAATCCCCGATATTACATTGTCCATTAGAGAGTTGCTGGACCAGCAATTTTCCCGGCGCGCGGTGCCGAAAATCCGCCGACTGTTAAAGCATTCCCGAGCCAACTTGACGGTACGGCTTGAAAGTCTGCAGGCCCCCCATTTGGAGCAGATCGAACATTTATTGGCGCGGCTGCAAAAATATGGCGACCGCATTTCGGTGGTAGTGGACGAGAACTTGCACGGCCTGATCCCCATTGATTCGTCGATTTTTAATCTGGTCCTGCGCTCCAAGAACGCGGAACAAGCGGCTTAAATTCCGCTAGGTCATGAACTCATAAATGGCGGCGAGCTGTGATCGGCAAATAGCCTGTTTCGGAAGGAGGGTGTCCGATAGCGGGGCCTTCGCCCCGGTGAGGGCGCCGGACGCACCGAAACAGGCTATTTGCCGGCCCCTCTTGGGGCGTGGTTCTTTTGTCCCCTGGACGGCGTTGCTTCGTCGGTCATGATGCTATGGCATCACTCCCTCCTAGCGCCTTGCCAGGAAACAAAATAACGCACGTCACAGTCGTCGCCATTTATGAGTTCATGACCTACACCACCGGCCCGTCGCCGAGAACTGTGGTCCGGTGCAACAGGCGGCGGTGGCTTTCTAGATCATAGGGCATCGCCCGGTGCATGAGCGCCAAATTATCCCACATGACCAAGTCGCCCTCGTTCCAATCGTGGAAGAAGGTGTATTTTTCCTGAGTGGTCCAATCGTTCAAACCATCCAGAAATTTGCGCCCCTCATATTGTTCCATGCCGAGCACGTAGCTGGTGTGCGAGCCGAGAAACAGACATTTCTTGCCATCCGGGAGGGTGCGGACAAGGGGATGCATGACCGACGGATTGGCGACGCGGATTTCTTCCATCCGGGGCAAGAGGCCGTAGCGCCGGCGGGCTTCCTCGAAATCGTGGATCACCGTTAACTCATCACATTGGGCCTTTTTCTCGTCCGAAAGCCCTTCATAGGCCGACACCATATCGGCAAATCCAGTGCCGCCGCCTTCGGGCGGGATTTCGATGGCAAACAACAACGACGCCTTGCCAGGCACTTTGCGGAACGAGGAATCGATATGCCAGCCCGACGTGCCGAGGGTGAAGGATTTGTGGCCGGGATCGTCCACCGGCTTGATAGCATCCGTATCTTGCCAAATATTGGATACCCGGAGGATATCCGTATGGCTGTTCACCTGATCCTTTGAATCGACAAAGTCTTCGAGCCCGCCGAAATGCTTGGAAAATTCCACATGTTGGTCTTCCGAGAAATGCTGATCGCGAAACAACAGGAGCCGGTACTTGGCAAAGGCGTCCGACCAGGCCTCGAAATCGGTATCCGACAGGGGCTGAGACAGATCGAGCCCCCGGATTTCGGCGCCAAAATAGGTATTGAGAGGGATAACGTCGATGCTCATGGATATTCCGCCTGATGGATAGTTTTGAGATTAGCTCGGATGGAACAATTTAGCGGCTCGGAACAGACTTTGCCAGAACTCCAAGGATATATCCATATTTCTATTAAGGATATATTTCCGCCTATTGACCATTGATTTGCGGGCGTATCAAATAGCAACCGTTGGACGCTATTGGGAGTGAATGGATATGCGGGCAATTTTGGCGCTGGTTATATTTTTGGCAAGCGCGAGCGGCGCCATGGCGCAATCGACCGAGATTAAAAAATCAGGCGCCAGGATACTCGGCGCCGTATTCACCGAGTTGGAAAAGACGACCATCCGATCCCTCTTCGGCACCGAGGTTGAGCGCCAGACCTCGCGCGAGCCTTCACGCCGGAGCACACACCAAACCGGGCGCTATGACGAAGACACCGAACGGCGCCGGGGCGACAAAAACAAGGGCCGTGGCCGCGCCAAGGGTAAAGGTAAAGGCAAATTCAAGGGTATGCCACCAGGCCTCGCCCGCCATATCAAAAAGCACGGCCAATTGCCGCCGGGCCTGGAGAAAAAACGCCTGCCGCGCCATATTGAAGCGAAACTGCCGCCGGTACGCAAGGGCACCGAACGGGTAGTGGCCGGGAATGATGTTGTGCTGATGGACATCGTCACCGGAACCGTCCTCGACATTATCTACGAAGTCATCATCCACAACCGGTGAGCATCACCCGACCATTCACGAGAATACAAACAGGAACACAAAATGAGCGATAAAAGATATCTGGCCTTGAATGTTGCCGGCATGGCGACCAGCGATGGCGCCGGCGTTGCCTTGACGCGCATGGTTGGAACCCAGCAATTGGATATGGTTGATCCGTTCCTGATGCTCGACCGCATGGACAACGATGATCCCGACACCTATATGGCCGGCTTTCCCAACCATCCCCACCAGGGCTTCGAGACCGTGACCGTGATGCTGGAAGGCCAGATGCGGCATCAGGATTCGGTCGGCAATGACGGGTTGTTAGCACCCGGCGATATCCAGTGGATGACGGCCGGGCGCGGCATCATTCATTCGGAAATGCCGGAAATGATCAGCGGCAAGCTGAAGGGCTTTCAGCTTTGGGTAAACTTACCCGCCGCCCTCAAAATGATCCCGCCCACCTACCAGGACATCCCGTCCGCCGAGGTCCCGATCAAGGATACCGGCGGCGCGACCGTGCGCGTGCTGGCGGGCACGTATGACGGCGCCACCGGCCCGGCAAAAGCACAGACGCCGATCCGCATATTGGATGCGCGGCTGGAAGCCGAGACCGCCTGGACGATCACGCCGGTCGACGGCCACAATGTCTTTTGCTGCGTCTATGAGGGCGCCATCACGGCGGTTGATGATCAGGGCGCCGAGCGAGCCGTGACGGCGCCGGCCGTGGCGGTATTTTCCGGCGATGGCCCCATCGAAATAACCGCTGGCGCGGATGGCGCCGAGATATTGTATTGCGAAGGGCACCCGATCAACGAGCCGGTGGCCCGCTACGGTCCCTTCGTTATGAATACGCGAAAAGAGATCGAGCAAGCCGTGCGCGATTACAACGACGGCACCCTGGCCACCTGAGTGGACCGCCGCGTCGCAACTGGATTCAGCTTGTTTTCGTAAGGCCGCCGCCCATGCAATCGGGCGAATTGGCGGTCACGCCGCCCTTTTTCTCCCATTCCTCCGCGGTCAGGGTCTGCATGGCCAGGGCATGGACATCGCCGGCCAGTTCGTTGGCCAAAATTTCGTTGACCATCTGATGGCGGCGCACCAGGCGCTCGCCCTCGAAGGCTTCCGAGACGACGACCACTTTGAAATGTGATTCGGAGCCCGGCGGCACCGCGTGCATATGGCTTTCGTTGGTGATTTCCAGATGCGCCGGGTTAAAGCGCGTCGTGAGTTTCCGCGTGATGGTCTGTTCAATGATCATGGCCGGTTTCCAAGTTAGGTTGCCCCCAGATATGGAATTTAGAAGGACGGCTTTCAAATGCAACCAAATTCATCGTTCCAGGTGTCCAAATTTGCGCGCTCGGCACGACCAGATCGGGGCTGTCCTTGATAATCGATTTTAGCTTCGATTTGAGATCGTCCAACACGCTGGGCCGGTAGGCTTCGACGCGCCGCTCGATATCTTCGATCCCAGATTTTTTGAGCAACGGTTTCAGCTTGCCCATTTCGGCGAGGGCGCCATCGAACCCCAATTTGTAGGACATTGCGTACCAAAAATAAGCTTCGGTGGGATCGCGCGCAACGAGCACGCCTTCCCGGTAATAGTTGCCGATATTGGTTAGCGCCGTGGCGCTGCCGCTGGAGGCGGCGCGTAGGAACCAGCCCAAGGCCTGGGCGTTGTTGGCGCGAACGCCGTTGCCGTGATCGACCAGCACGCCGATATTGTTCATGGCAATGGGGTGGCCCTTTTCGGCGGCCCGGAAATACCAATGCAGAGCAAAGGAATAATTGCGTCTGACGCCTTCGCCGCGCTGATATTGCAGCGCCAGTTTAAACTGGGAATCCGCATGGCCGGTCTCGGCGGCTTTTTGGAACAACGAGAAAGCGCGTGCGTAATCGCCATCAAGAGCCGCCAGATTGGCGTCCACGTACAAAGAACGCGGCGTTTCGGCGCAACCGGCCAACGCCATCAACGACACCAACCACCATGCCTTGAATTTCGATCCAACCATTCGGCGAGTATAGCGAAATTGTCCAATTTGGTCGAACTCTCACCGGTCATGACCTATGCTAAGGGCGAAAGCGAGGCGTCATGTCCACCCATCTGAGCGATAAGACCAAAGCCCAAATCCCCAAAGCAGCGTTGGCCCGCCATACGTTATTGTTTGAAGATGCCCGCACCCGTATCACCCAGTGGGTCTTCGCGCCCGGCGATCAAACCGGCTGGCATCGCCACGAATGGGACTACGTGACGGTGCAGCAGTCAGGAGGACGGCTGCGGCTTGAAGGCGCCGATGGGACGGAGAGTTTTGTCGATTACACCGATGGGCGCACCATGTCGTGGACGGCACCGATCGAACACAACGCGACCAACGTCTCAGACGAAGACGTGCGGGTGCTGGAAATCGAGTATAAAGATTGAAGGCCCGGCTCCGGTCATTGCCCGGAGCCGGCTACGCGAGAAGTGTTAGATCGCCAATCCGGTCTGGCGCCAGGTAGAGGTGCTCTTGCACTCACCGCAAATACGCTCACCTACATGGTGGGACTGGAAAGTATCGGCACACATGAGGCATTTGCGCACTTTGCGCACCTGGTTTTCGGATTGAGGTTTTTTATTCATTTCGGAACGAGACGGCATAAACGCAACTCCAATTCAGTTTCACAATGTCGAACCGGCCTGGGCCGGAACGGCGCATCACAGGAAGTGATCAAGACTGTCCCGGCAAATATTGAATTCGCCGGGTTTTGTCGCGCCGTAAATTACGGGGTGGTTGAAAGATACGAAAATCTGATTCAAATGAGAATCGCAAGATTAGCGGAGCAGCCATGCACCCACGTCAATGGTCGAGATTTTGCTTTTAAATTCAAACTATTAACGAATGGTGGACGGAACGCTCTAGGCCGAAAAAAACCCCACATCCGGCGCCCATCCGCTTTAGTAAGGCCATATCGCTTATCATATTTGCAAATTGAACTGCCGTGTCGCTGGTGTCCAATCCGACCACGTCAAACCCGGAACGAAAAAAGAGATAGGAGATCAATCCATCGCCACAGCCGACATCCAGCAATCGTCCGGGCGTTGGCACCAGGCCGACTAGGGAATCGGAAAAATCACGATATCCGTCATAATTTACGAGATACCACTTCCAGTGATAAGAGCCGCCGATATCATATTTGATGAATGGTTCCGGGGCCAAAGCACCACCCAAAGTTATTTGATGGGATCACCATAATCATCCGGAGGCTATTGAACCAGCGACCGTTGGGAACGCCGGCCTTCTTCGCATCTTGTTGTTGTCGCCCATCGCCACCACCATCGTCGCCTTCAATCATTCTTAAGACACTTTTCCCTATAGTGGCCCTAGGCTTAATCCGATGCGGAGTGTGTGCGCCTTGACTGCCGAAGCCGTCGCCATGCGCGGCGAAGATACAGAACAATCGATTTTTACCGCGGCCGAGAATTTTCTTTTCGCCTCCCTGGCCGGGGAAGAATTCGCGGCGGTGGCCAACGAGCCCAGTGTGTTGGACCATCTTGAAGCCGGAGATTACGAAGCCGCTTACGAAATGCTGTATTCCCTGGTGCAGGGCAACGATATGTCCGACGCCCTGTTTCTCGGCCTGGCTTTTACAAATTATCACCTGAAATATCCGGATGCCGCAGAAAAATATGCCGCTCAGGCGGCGATGCTGCACGGCGCCGTCGGTGATGGCTCGCAAACCGAACTGTTGGAAGCCTATGCCGAAACCCTCGCCCAGATCGCCGAGGATCGGCGAAACAGCAAAATGATTGTCAACGAGAGCTTCGTCCACCTCTACCCGACGCAAAAACAGCTGGAGCAGGTGGGCGCGGTCGATCAATACCTCATGCAAGGGTTGGCACCGGCCGAGCCGTTTATTACCAGATCGGACCGCATCGCCACCATCGGCAGCTGCTTCACCGGCAATGTCTCGGCGTTCCTCCGCAATAATGGATATGACGTACCAATTCTGAACGAAGGGTATTCGGGAAACCTTGCGACCGGATCGTTCTCCGACGAAGTGTTCAACACCTATATCCTCCGCTACCTGTTCGAGTTGGCCTTTGGCGGCGAGGCTGGTGATGGGGATACATTAAAAGTCGTGAACCAGCATAACAACGAGAGCACATTCTCCGTCAGCGCTCTCAAAGACACCTTCAAGAGCGCATCGGTTTTCATCATCACCCTTGGTCTTGCCGAGGTTTGGTTTAATAAGCAAACCGGCGAGGTTTACAAAACCGCCAAGGCCGTCGGTGACTATGACGCCAATATCCATGATTTCCGCGTCACCACGGTTGAGGAAAATTTCGATAATATCGCCTACGTCACCCAAGCCATCCGGGACAACGTGAAAGATGCATCCGTCATATTCACGCTTTCGCCCGTCCCCTTAAAGGCGACGTTCCGCGAAATGGGCTGCGTCCCGGCCAACAGCGTCTCGAAGGCCATTCTCAGGGTCGCACTTGATCAGCTTATGAATGAATTCAAGGGCGATGCCGGGCTTCATTATTTTCCCTCATACGAGCTTATTCTCGATTGCCTGCAAAATCCGTTCGAAGCGGACCGCCGCTACCTGGGCAAGGATGTGGTAAATTTTGCGATGACCTTGTTCGCCAATCACTACATCGTCCACGAACAATAACCGGTTGAGGCCACCGCTTAGTAGTAATGCGAGCGGTCAGCATCGTGGATTTCGTATTGCAAGGTATTGCGGACAATATTGGTATCGATCCATGGCTCAACACCATGAAACGATTGGTCGGTTTTCAAAAATCCAAAGACCGTATTTGGAAGGAACCGCATGGTGGCCAATTTTCGAAAATTTTCTAATCCATAGTGGGGGCCGCCGGCGCAGGTAAAATCAGGCTCCCGAGATTGATAGATGGAAGTGCCCAACTCCCAGTTCACGTCGTCTTCGGCAAGGAAAAAGACCAAAGTCAGAATCCGGTGTGGCAAATCCGTATGCGGGCCAAGAACGAATCCCGCCTTGCTTCGCGCCAGAGACGCGGACGATTCCATATCCACATTTTCCCGGCCAAAAAATCGGATATTCAAATCGGAATAGACCTGCGACGCAGCGGCAACCAAGAATGGCTTGGCCAGCAGCCAGCCGCAAAACTCGTCCCAGAAAGCCTTCCTGTCCGCAATCAGGCGGGCCAATCCGCTATCGTCAAGATCGAGGCCGAACCGGTATGCATCGGGAGAGACATACTCCTCTTCCACTGGTAGATGGGCCAACAAATCCCGATAGAAGTCATCGGGAAACACATGATCGACGACAAAATGGGGAAACGGCTCGCGCTCGATCTTGGCGGCTTTTATCCGTTCGCTGACATGAGCTTCGACCTTGTTCATAGCCGGCGCGCTTTCAATTTTATTTTGAGCCCGATTTGCGATCCTGACCCATTACGTCCGAGTTTAACCCAAACGGTTAGGCAAGAATATATTATGCACCGAAATGAATAATTTTCTTTGAACCCGTTCGCCCGGAACCTAAGACCCGGAACGCGCCACCCAACAACCGGAGGCAGCGGAGATGTAGATGTATCCCGGCAATTGTATTCCTCTCACTGACACACAAACTGCCCTACTACCCCTGGTATGCCACCCCAATATCGACACACGGCTGCGACACATTTTCCGAAAAACGGCCATACCGTTTCATTACTATTCCATACGGTTCATTACGGTTTATACCGGGTTTTTCACCACAAAAGACAGCGAAGTGGTAGTTCTTCTTCTTGTTCGCGCGGCACATGTTCGCACGCACGAAATATTCCACGTAATCCGGTCTTTGCCCGGCGTGGGATCACTTCTTCCTATTCACAATATTCAAGAGCACGGGCTCGATTGGAGAGCGCAGGACTCATATAGTCCAGGCGCTGGCGATTGCAAGTTTTGGCGCGGGCCGCATTTCTAGTTCGGGACGGTTTGCTTGATCAATGCGGTTTTTGCGGGCGTCGATCTAGCTCGGCCCTTATTTATGTGGGTGTGAGGTGGGCTCGGTTTTCACTAAGCGGGTTCCGGGAAAATCCGGGTTAGCTCAATGCGATCCCGATGGAGCCTACAAAAAATTAGCGGGCTCGTATTCCCCGACCAAATTATCCAGTTCGTGAACAACCACCTTGCGCCCAGAAAATTTGGCAATTCCGTCCTGCTCCATTTTGGCGATGGTTCGGGACATGGATTCCGGCGTAGTGCCAATCATCGATGCCAGATCATGGCGAGACAGCGGCAATTCAAACTCAATCGGGCTTTGTTCCTTGTTCGGAGCATAACGATCAACCAAGACCGTCAGCAAATATGCAAAGCGGGCCCGTACCGACAGAGTGGCATTTTGAAGGATTTTCTCCTCAGCAGCACCCAGATTACGAGAGACCCTTTCCAAAAATCGAAGCCCAAGAGCAGGGCTGTGTTCCAGCAAAGATTGCGCGGTCGCCCCATTGATGAAACAAATTCGGCATGGCTCTAACGCTTCGGCGCTGGCGTGGTATTGTTCACCTGCGAGGAACGCCCGGTATCCCATCGTATTGCCGGGATTTTCGAGGTGCAGCAAAATCGAATTACCACTGGCGTTGGTCTTGCGGACACCAATCAGGCCCTCCTGCAAACAATAGATGCCGCGGCAGTCATCACCCTCATGGAAGACGACATCTCCTGGCATATAGTCTTTGGCGATCCGGGCACGATCCAGTCGCACCAACTCTTCCTCATTGAGAGCGCTCCACTCGGCACGATCATGCCCATTGCACGCCGAGCAATTTGGAACTTTTTTGCTGAAACTAGAACTTGCCATTCAATTATACCGCTACGGAAGAAGCCAAATATCTGTAGCATCCATCCAAGTTTTCCAAAACATCAATTGGATTCGACCCCATTCTAAGGATCGCGGTCCCAGTGGCAATCGTTCAGGCCAATAACGCTGAACTAACCCGTTTTTGACGGGCACCGATAAAAGGGGACAAGTTCCCTTGGAGGTGACAGATGAAAGCACGCAATCACTATTCTAAGGACTTCAAGCTCGAAGCGGTTCGGCTGCTGCTGCTAGGCACGGTGCCGGTGGCGCAGTTGGCGCGGAAACTCGGAATCCGGCGCCGGATGTGCGCATTTTGAAATTGTGACCGTTTCGCCGGTTCCCCCGGCTCCCCCACGCCCCCCAGATAAAACAATGGCCCAGCAGTTACCCGCCGGGCCTTTGAATTTAAAATTGGTAGGCGCAACAGGACTCGAACCTGTGACCCGCTGCTTAAAAGGCAGCTGCTCTACCACCTGAGCTATGCGCCCTTCCAATTGAAACCGCCGCGCCGGTGCAAATCCTCCAGAGCAGCGGGGGCGCACCATACTTAGGGCACCCGCTCCGGTCAACATGGAATGGCCGTTAATTGCTGATCAATCGGTGTATTTGGCCGCCATCAGCGCCACCACCCGGGGCGATACGAACTGGCTGATGTCGCCGCCCAGGGAACAGATCTCCTTGACCAGGCGCGACGAGATGAACTGGTTCGATTCGGACGCCATCAGAAACATGGTTTCCACATCGGGGTTGAGGCGAGCGTTCATGCCGGTCATCTGAAACTCGTAATCGAAATCGGTGACGGCGCGAAGCCCCCGTACCACCACAACAGCATCGTTAGCGGTGGCGAAATCCACCAAAAGCCCCTCGAAGGCGCGCACCTGAATGCCGGTGCCGGTATCGCCCAGTTGGGCGATCTCGTCCTCGACCATTTTGGTGCGCTCTTGCAATGTAAACAAAGGCCCCTTGCCGGTATTGACCGCAACCCCGACCACCAGATTATCGACAATGCGGGTTGCCCGGCTGATGATATCCATGTGGCCGTTGGTAACCGGATCGAACGTGCCCGCGTAAACGCCTGTAACGCCCGCCATGTTATTCCTCCGCCCCGTCATCGTCATCATTTTCGTCCGGCCCAGCGTCTTCATCGTCGCCATCGCCGTCTTCCGGGGCATCTTCCGCCGCTTCTGGGATGGCTCCTTCGCCCTCCAGGCCCTCTTCCTCGTCGCCTTCTTCGTCCTCGTCACCCTCTTCGCCTTCCACATCCCGAAGGCGGGTGACGGACACCACCCGTTCTTTTTCGGCCACCCGGAACAGGGTGACGCCGCGCGCTGTGCGCCCGGTGAAGGAGATGCCGTCCACCGGCATGCGAATCAACTGGCCGCCGTCGGACACCATGACCATCTGGTCAGTTTCAAGCACCGGCACTGTCGCCACCACCTGGGTGCGTTCCTTGCCGCGCTTCAAATCAATACTGTCGATGCCTTTGCCGCCGCGCTTGGAGATACGGTAATCATAGGCCGATGAGCGCTTGCCAAAGCCATCCTCGGTTACGGTCAAGATAAACTGCTCGTTCTCCAACATTTCCTGGAACAAAGGCTCCTCCAGACGCGCAGCGTGCGCCGTATCGTTGGCCAGGTCTTCTTCCCGGTCCGAGTAATCGCCGCCAACCAGGCGCCGCTTGGCGTTGACGGAGCGCAGATAATCATCGCGCGCCTCGACATCGGTCTCGATATGGGTGAGCCCGGCCATGAAAATCACCTGATCGCCCTCGGCCAGACGAATGCCGCGCACACCGGTGGAATTGCGGCTTGAGAAGACGCGCGCATCGGTCACCGGGAAGCGCACGCATTTGCCGCCCTGGGTCGCCAGGAACACGTCTTCGTCTTCGGTAAAGATGCGCACCCGGATGAGGCGGTCATCTTCGTGGCCGTTTTCGAACTTCATGGCGATCTTGCCGTTGGCCATGACGTTGGTGAAATCGCTGAGCCGGTTGCGGCGCACGCCCCCCGATTGGGTAGCAAAGACGGCGAACAATTCATCCCAGCCGGTCTCGTCCTCGGGCAGCGGCATGACCGTCGTGATGGTTTCGCCCTCGTCCAGGGGGAACAAATTGACCATCGCCTTACCTCTGGCCTGTGGCGTGCCTTGAGGCAGCCGATAGACTTTCAACTTATAGACCATGCCGGTGGAGGAAAAGAACAAAACCGGCTGATGGGTGTTGGCGACGAATACGGTGGCGACGAAATCCTCATCCCGGGTGGCCATGCCGGCGCGCCCCTTGCCGCCCCGGTGTTGGGCTCGGTAGGCGGACGCCGGTACGCGCTTGATATAGCCGCCGTCCGATACCGTCACCACCATATCTTCGCGCTGGATCAAGTCTTCGATATCGTGCTCGAACTCGCCCTCTTCGATACTGGTGCGGCGCTCGTTGGCGAACATATCGCGCATCGCCTGCAACTCGGTGCGCAGGATATCGAAGAGCAATTCCTTGGAGGCGAGGATTTTCAGATATTCCTCGATCTTGGCGCAAATCTCGCGCAAATCGTCGGCGATCTTGTCGCGTTCCAACCCGGTCAGGCGTTGCAGGCGCAATTCCAAGATGGCCTTCGCCTGCTCTTCCGATAGCTGGTACTTGCCATCGATCACCGGATGGGCGGGATCGTCGATCAGCTCAATCAACGGCGCCACGTTGCCCGCCGGCCAAGGCTTGGCCATCAGTTGTTCGCGAGCATCGTTAGCGTCCGTGGCGGCCCGGATCAATGCGATCACTGGATCCAGGTTTTCGACCGCGATGGCGAGGCCGGCCAATGTGTGTGCCCGCTCCCGCGCCTTGCCCAATTCGAACGCGGTGCGCCGGGTGATCACCTCTTCGCGGAAATCGACGAACGCCTGCAGGATCTGCTTGAGGTTCATCTGTTCCGGGCGGCCGCCAGTGAGGGCCAGCATGTTGACGCCGAAACTGGTCTGCAGGGGCGAGAATTTGTAAAGTTGGGCGAGCACCACCTCGGCCATTGTGTCGCGCTTCACTTCGATCACCACGCGCACGCCGTCCCGGTCGCTTTCGTCGCGCAGGTCCGATATGCCTTCGATCTTTTTGTCGCGCACCGCCTCGGCGATAATTTCAACCATGCGCGCCTTGTTCACCTGATAGGGAACTTCTGTGACGATGATCGCTTCGCGGTCCTTGCCGAATGTTTCGATATGGGTGCGCCCGCGAATGGGTACCGAACCCCGCCCGGTATGGAAGGCTTGGCGGAGGCCCTGGCGGCCGAGAATAATGCCGCCGGTGGGAAAATCGGGCCCGAAAATATGGTGTTCCAGCAAATCGTCGATACTGATCGCCGGATCATCCATGACCGCGAAGCAGGCGTCGATCACCTCGCCTAGATTATGCGGCGGGATATTGGTGGCCATGCCGACGGCAATGCCGCCGGCGCCGTTGACCAGAAGATTGGGATATTGGGCCGGCAGAACCGAGGGTTCGCGCGAGGATTCATCATAGTTGGAGATGAAATCGACGGTGTCCTTGTCGATATCTTCGATCAGGGAATGGGCAGAGCGAGCCAGACGCGCTTCGGTATAACGCATCGCCGCCGCCCGGTCGCCATCCATGGAACCGAAATTGCCCTGGCCCTGGATGAGCGGCAGGCGCATGGCAAAATCTTGGGCCATGCGCACCATGGCATCATAAATAGCGGCATCGCCGTGCGGGTGATACTTGCCCATGACGTCGCCAACAATGCGCGCAGATTTGCGGAACGGCCGGTTGTAATCGTAGCCGCCTTCTTTCATGGCGAAGATGATGCGCCGATGCACCGGCTTCAAGCCGTCGCGCACATCGGGAAGCGCACGCGATACGATTACGCTCATGGCGTAATCGAGGTACGAACTTTTCATCTCGTCTTCGATATTGACCGGAGTTACATCGCCGCCCGGCGGAGTCTCACCAGCGCTTCCCGGCGGCTCTTCGGGGGGAATATCGCCGGGTGGGCCGGTATCGATATCGCCGGGGGGGAGATCGTCTGGAGTATCTGGAGGTACGGTCAAATTACGGTTCCGGGGCAATAAATGGATGGCTTGAGGCGCGCGCAATCGCCGCGTTCAAGACCGCTGATTTATAACAAATTCAAGCCCACACGGCAACCAGGACCGGGCGCCGGAACATCCCAAAACGGCGCTGGCAATCCATTGATATCATTGACTTTTTCTCGTCTTTTTTCATGCCAATGGAAACCCGCATCAGAGCCGTTCGGGCAAGCGCATTTAGGGAACCAAAGGGCCGAATCGCCCTGGTAGCTGACGGTTAAGAAAAATCCAATTCCGCCGCTTGGAAAAGCATCTTGAAAAGCTTGTTTCGGGCGGTCCCAGCCGCTAATCAGGCGCCATGGCAACCAAGCGCGATAAACGAAATGTCCTGGTGCTGGCAATTTGCCAGGCACTGTTCATGACCGGATTTGGCGTCATGTTCCTGGTCGGCCCGCTGGTGGCTGCGCCGATCCTGGGGGACGATCTGACTTTCATCACCCTGCCCTTTTCGGTGATGTTATTCGGCCTTGCTGCGGCGACCTGGCCGGCGGCGCGCCTGATGCAGCGGATCGGACGGAAATTCGGCTTTGTCATCGGCTCGGCCCTTGGCGTCTTGGGCTGCATCATCGCCTATTTTTCTATTCTTAACGGCAATCTGGTGGCCTTCTCGGGCGGGCTGTTCCTGTTCGGCATTTATACCGGGTTCGGCCAGCAATACCGTTTTGCCGCCGCCGACGCCGCCGCCGATGATTTCAAGGCAACCGCCATATCGCTGGTGCTGGCCGCCGCCATTGTCGGCGGTTTCGCCGGGCCGGAATTGGCAAAACACACGCGCACCCTGTTTGCCGACGAGTTTGCCGGAACCATGGCCGGGCTTATGGGGCTGACGCTGCTATCGGGCTTGGTGATCCTGGCGCTGGATATCCCGAAAATCAGCAACACCGAAATGACGGATGAGCCCAGGCCGATGCGCACCATTGCGCGCCAGCCCGCCTTCATCGCCGCTGCCGCCGCTGGCGCGCTTGGCTATGTCACCATGAACCTGACCATGACGTCGGCGCCAATCGCCATGCGCCTCGGCAACGGCTTCGCCTTCGACGACGCGGCATTTGTTATCCAATGGCATGTGATCGGCATGTTCGCGCCGGGGTTTTTCACCGGCCAACTGATCAAACGCTGGGGGGCGGTGCGGGTTATCATTATCGGTGGGGTATTGATGCTGGGCACCACCGCCGTCGCCGTATCCGGGGTCACGCTGATGCATTTCTGGCTGTCCATGTTTGCCGTCGGCGTCGGCTGGAACTTCACATTTACCGGCGCCACCGCTTTGTTGATCCGCATTCACAAGCCGTCGGAGCGGGCCAATGTGCAAGGCGTCAACGATCTGATCATCTTCACCCTGCTGGCCCTGACATCGTTAAGCTCGGGCATGCTGTATCATTTCGCGGGCTGGAACATTCTGGTCTTGGCGGCCATTCCGGTCACTGCCATCATGTTGGTCGCCGTGATTGGTTTCACCCCCAAAAGCGGGCGCCAGCCGGCGGCATAAACGTGCGCGTGGCCGTCTTGTGAGATGGCTTTCGAAGGTATAAGTCACTCCCATGTCCTTTGGCCGCGATAAACGTAACGTTCTCGTTCTTTCCATCTGTCAGGCGCTGTTCAATTCCGGTCGGGGGCTCATGTTCCTCGCCGCGACCTTGGTCGGCGCCAATATGCTGGGCGAAAATCTGATCTTCGTGACGGCGCCGATCACCATCATGCTGGTCGGCACCGCCAGCGGCACCCTGCCGGCAGCGCATCTGATGCGCCTGTTCGGGCGCAAGGTGGGCTTCGTCATTGGCTCAGTTATCGGCGCCGGCGGCTGCTGGATCTGTTATACATCCCTGCCGGACAATAATTTCCTGCTGTTCAATGTCGGCATGTTTTTCTACGGCATCTATTCCGGCTTTTCCCAGCAATACCGGTTCGCCGTCGCCGATGCCGCGCCCGACAATTTCAAGGCCAAAGCAATCTCACTTGTCCTCGCCGCCAGCGTCGTCGGCGCCGTGGTCGGCCCGGAAACCGCCAAGGTCACGCGCAACTTGTTTGTCGATGTGGAATTCGCCGGCTCCATGCTGGCGCTCATCGGGTTATGCCTGGCCACCGGCCTGATCGTGACCTTCATCGATATTCCCAAGTTGAGCCGGGAAGAATATGCCGACAAGGGGCGCCCGCTTCTGGATATTGTGGCCCAGCCCACATTTATCGTCGCATTTATCGCCGCCGCCATCGGCTATGTGGCGATGAACATTTTAATGACTGCGACGCCGCTCTCCATGCGCCTTGGCAGCAATTTCAATTTTAATGACACAGCTCTGGTTATTGAATGGCATATCATTGGTATGTTCGCGCCGGGGTTTTTCACCGTCCACCTGATCACCCGGTTCGGCCATATCAAGGTCATTTTCGCCGGCGGCCTGTTGCTGCTGCTCGCGGTGGCGACCGCCCTAAACGGGATCACCTTGACCCATTTCTGGGTCGCCATGTTCCTGGTCGGCGCTGGCTGGAATTTCACCTTTACCGGCGGCACGGCATTGTTGACCGGGGTCTACACCCCATCGGAACGCAACAAAGTTCAGGGCATCTACGATTTCACGGTGTTTTCATTCATGGCCCTGTCGTCGCTCTCGTCAGGCGCTATATTCCACTTCCTCGGCTGGAAATGGGTCAATCTGTCGGCACTGCCCATGGTCGCCATTCTGTTGACGGCCACCATTTGGCTGGCCTGGATACGCAGGGCGGCGCCACAAACCGCGCCGGTCGGCGGCATCGAGCCGCTCGACTAGGGCCGATCCAAGAACCTTTCGGCCACTTGCAGCAACGCCGCCGGATCATCGGCGTGCACCCAATGGCCGGCGCCATCGATAACCTGCGTGCTGTGGGCCGGAAAAAATCTATCCAGGGCGGGACCATGTTCGGGGCGGATGTATTTGGATAACGCGCCGGCGATAAACAATGTTGGCCCGTCATAGGCGCACGCGCCAGGCGCAATCGGAAAGCCGTGCAGGTCCGCCAGTTGCGCCTTCAGCCCGGCCAGATTGATGCGCCATTCAAAGCCATCCGCGCCGCGCCCGAGATTGGTCAGCAGAAAAGCGCGAAGGCCGGGCTCAATGATGGCGGCGGCCAGCAAGGCATCTGCATCGCCGCGCGAGCCTACTTCGGCCAGCGGTACGGCCAGCATGGCATCGATTTCGGCGGTGCTGGAATGATCGTAGGGCACCGGCGCGATATCGACGACGATCAGGCGGCGCACCAATTCGGGACGCATCAAGGCCATGGTCATAGCCGTTTTGCCGCCCATGGAGTGGCCCATGATGTCGGCGGCAGCGATCCCTTGGGCCGCCATGAAGCCGGCGACGGCATCACTCATGGCCGGATAACCGCAATCGTCGGTCCAGGGCGAGCCGCCATGGTTGGGAAGATCGAGGGCAAGAATCCGCCGGCTCTGGCTGAGCGCGCGGGCCACCCCGGCCCAGTTACGGTGCGCGCCGAACAGGCCGTGCAGAATCAATAGAGGCACCCCGCTATTGTCCTCGCCATATTCAGTAAAATTGAGCTGCAAGCTTAAGCCGGTACGCTTAGTTGAGCATGTTGCGGATTTGGCGGAGCAACGCCTTGGCCGGCCCCGGGTCGGGCAAATCGCCCTCCAGGTAGGCTTCCAGCCGGCCGGTGGCCGCCGATACCCGGTCGTCTTCCAGCTCCAGCATGGTCAGCTCTTCGATCAATTCGAACTGGCCGGGGGCGATCAGGCGCATGGTTTCCAGCACATCGATGGCCCGGTCGCTGTCTTGGGCGCTAAGCGCGCGGGTCTTGATATTGTTTTGCAGGCGCAGCAACACCTCGCGGTCCGCCACCGAATGAATGTGCTGGGCCTGGGGCTCGGGCTTGCCGCCCGATATGCGCGCCAGCGACGCCGCCAGATCGTCCATATCCCAGCGTTGCAGCTTTTCGAACGGATCGACGAGAACGCTCTCGCCCTCGAAGGTAAAACGCAGCAGGAAATGGCCAGGGAAATTCACCCCCGATACCGCCCAACCCCGAGAGCGGGCGCAATGGATCACCAGCACACCGAGAGCCACCGGCAATCCCTTGCGCCGGTCGATCACCTGCATCAGGTTGGCGTTCTTGGGATCGTCGTAGGTTTCCCGGTCGCCCGAGTAGCTATGAAACCGGTAAAGCACATCCCGGATCGCGCGCAACCGGTCGCGCAGATTTTTGACGCCGCGCGACGCCAGACGCAGATCGGCGGCCACGGTGTGCAAATGATCCCGGTAATAGCCGAAATCCGCATCTTGCAGATCGAGCGCGGCCAGGAACAAGCCGGTTTCGCCAATGTCAAAGTCGGCGTCGGTTGCCTTGCCGGCGCGCTTCAAAAGATCGAGGAGATCGTCACGTAGCATGACCATGCCTCAAACTACCACATAAACCAGCGATTGGGCGCGGCTTAAAATGGGATTTCGTCGTCCAGGTCGTCGCCGACCGGGCTGCCGCCTCCGCCGCCACCGCCGGACGGTGGGCCGTAGTCATCGTCGCCGCCATAGGATGGGGCATCGCCGCCACCGCCACCGCCACCGCCACCGCCTCCACCGCCACTGCGGCCATCAAGCATGGTCATAACGCCGTTGAAGCCGTCCAGAACGATCTCGGTGGTGTATTTGTCCTGGCCTGACTGGTCCTGCCATTTGCGCGTGCGCAACTGGCCCTCCACATAAATTTTGGAGCCCTTCTTCACATATTGTTCGATAATGCCGGAAAGTCCGTCGGAGAAACACACCACCCGGTGCCATTCGGTTCGCTCGCGGCGCTCGCCGGATGAGCGGTCTTTCCAGCTTTCAGTGGTGGCCAGGCGCATATTGGCAATTTTTTTGCCGTCCTGGGACATTCTTACTTCCGGATCGGCGCCCAAATTGCCGATCAGAATAACTTTATTGATGCTGCCTGCCATGGGGCCCCCTGCTTGGCTAAATGGATGTCACTGTTCACGCCTGTGTGCCAAAAACATGTAACCGGATTCGCAATCGCGATCACGCGCAAAATCGCCTGACCGGCACAGTATTTTTAATCGTCCTGGTCGGCCACCACGTCGACGCCGGTTCCGGCCACCAATGCGCCGCCGCAAAGCAGCAGGGCCGGCGGGAAAAAGGCGACGACAACGCCGCAGGCGACGACCCCGGTGGATTTGCCGGGATGCTCCTTGACCACTTCTACGGTCGCGTCGGCGGCCTTTTTGGCGCCGTCGGTCACCGCATCCAAGGTTGATTTCTCCATCTTTTCGGCGGCGAAGGCCAAGGCCGGAGCCAGGGCAAGCATGGCGGCCGCCGTCAAAGCTATAAAAGTCCGCATGGCAAATTCCTCTCGGATAAAATTCGAATTTCGAGCTTACCCGGTCTTATTGTTCTTGCCAATAATTGTCGGGACAGGGGCCTAATATGCAGCCGCGTGGGCGGCCAGCTGGCGACGCGAGACGGCGATGGCCGGAAAGCGGATTTGGTAGTCCGCCGGCAATTCCAGCCAATTGAAGGCGCTCTCGATGCCCCGAAACGGGCGCCGTTGCACGCCTGCCGTGGTCAGCCGGCTAGAGACGCTCATTTGATGGATTATGGTAAAATCATGGGCCCCGTTGACCAGCCAGGCCATTTTGACGGCGCCGATCTCTTTTTCGATGGCACCCATGCTTTGCTCTTTGGTGCGGGCGAAATATTCATAGCCGAATTCGGTCGGCAAGGTTGTGCTGGAGCAATCCCGGAAAAAATTCATGCCGGGCCGGAACGCTGGATCGCGGAGTATCTCCGCCAGGTTCGCCGGCCCTTCGCCGCGCACAAATTCGCCAGCATGTTCGATAAAGACGCAATTTACGCCGGCATCAATATAATATCTGGTAGCCATCGCTACACAAATTCCCAGTTAGCGCGATTACAATACATCGCTGCTTCGCCCTCAACACCCCCCTCAATACCGAAATTGGTATTGAATGACACATTGGGAGGCCTGCACAGGTTTTCAACCACCTAACCGGAAATATACGCAAATTAAGGGCGCGCACTTATGCGCTGGCCTGCCCTAAATATCGAGGATCAGTTTGGTCTCGCCCGGCGCGGCGCGGGAGATACAGACCTGGATATGGTTTTCGCGCTCGGCATCGTCCAGATATTCGTCCCGGTGATCGACGGCGCCGCCCAGCAATCCGGTCTTGCAGTTACCGCACCAGCCCTCTTCGCAGGCATACATGACCTCCACATCATTGTCCCAGAGGACTTCCATGATGGTCTTGTCGGTGGGCACGGTGAAGGTCTTGCCGGTGACTTTCAATTCGATCTCGAATTCATGGTCGCCATCGGGCGCAGCGGCTGGGGCCTCACCGGGGGCCTTGGCGCTGGCGAACAATTCGAAATGGACGCTGCCGTCGGGCCAGTGGCTCGCGGCTTCGCGGGCGGCATTGAGCAAGCCGCCGGGACCGCAAATATAAAGATGTGCACCGTCGGCGGGCGTCTTCAACACGTCGCCGAGCTTGATGCCGTTGGCCGGATCGCCGCCATCATGATGGAAGGTGAGATCGTCGCCGAACACCGCCTTCACCTCGTCCATATAGGCGGTCTCTTCCGGCGATTTGGTGCAATAGTGGAGATGCACATTGGCGCCGCTGGCCTTCAAATGGCGGCCCATCGCCAGCATCGGCGTGATGCCGATTCCGCCGGCAATCAACAGGTGCGATTTCGCGTCTTCGGCCAGGGGGAAATTGTTGTTCGGCCCCTGGACGGTCAGCACGTCGCCGACCGAAACCTTATCGTGCATATGTTTGGAGCCGCCGGCGCCATTTTCTTCGCGCAGCACGGCGGTCACATATTTGCCGCGCTCGGTGGGATCGCCGGACAGGGAATAGGAATTATGCAGATGCGCATCCAGAACAAAGATCAAATGCGCGCCGGGCTGCCATTCGGGCAATTCGCCGCCGTCGACCGCCTCAAACTCAAATTTCTTGATGCCGGTCGTCAATTGCTGGATGTCTGCGACTTTGATCTGCATTTCGGCCATAGTTCCCTCCATTGGCGCTCCCGGTTTCGAAAGCGGGCCTAACCTACACGCCCGGCCCAGCCTAGAAAAGACCGATGCGGCCTTCTTTTTACTTTCCGCCCGCGCCCTTGCGGTTTAATCAAGCCCATGCCCCGCTTCCCCCGCAATCATCCGCTCAATATCATCTTTCTTACCACCCTCGCCGGCTTACTGGCCTTTCCGATCATCTCGCCGGCATTGCCGGCCATGCGCGCGGCCTTGAATATCCCCACCGAAAACATCGGTCTGGTGATGACCGCCTATTCGTTGCCGGCGTTCCTGTTCGTGCCGCTGACCGGGTTGCTCGCCGACCGGCTGGGCAAAAAAATTGTGCTGGTGCCGTCACTTTTTTTGTTCGCCGCCGCCGGCGGATCGATCATGCTGGCCCCCGACCTGGAGTGGGTCTTAGGTCTCCGCTTTGTTCAAGGCATCGGCGGCTCATGTTTGGTGTCGTTGAATTTCGCCCTGGCCGGCGATCTGTTTCAGGGTCGGGACCGGGTGCGCGCCACCGGCTATATCGCGGCCTTGCAGAATGTGGGCTCTGGATTGCTGCCCATTCTCGGCGGGGCGCTTGCCTCCATCGCCTGGTTCTATCCCTTTGCGCTGCCGCTGATCGGTATTCCTATCGGCATCTACATCATCTATTTCCTGGAACCCGCCGAAACCAAAAGCGACGCCAGCACAGGCGCCTTTATCGGCTATGCGTGGCGTCATTTGATGGACCGCCGGGTGATCGAATTGCTGGCCATGACGGCGGGCTTCATCTTTGTCGGCTTCGGCGCGTTCGTAACCTACATGCCGTTGTTTTTGAAAGACACCTTTGCAACGCCGGAAATTCTTATCGGCGTGGTATTGGCGGCACGCTCCGTCTCCGGCGTCATCGTCGCCACCAAGCTTTCAAAATTCACCGAGCGTTATTCCTACCGGACGCTGGTTTCGGGCGCCTTCATAAGCCTAGGCACCGGCATGGTAATCGTTCCGTTCATGCCCAACGTCTGGGCGATCATGCTGACGGCGGTAATCTATGGCGGCGCCTTCGCCATTATCCGGCCAACCTTGCAGCTTCTTCTGATCGAGATTGCGCCTAGCGATCTGCGCGCCACCTTCGCCTCGGCGGGCAGCTTCTTTTTGCGCTTTGGCCAGACCATCGCACCCATCGCGGCGGGTTTCATGCTGGTGCTGGGCGGCTATCAGGGCCTGTATTTTGCCGCCGCCGCCTTTGCCTTCCTGTTCGCCGGGTTCGCCGCGACCACGGTGGTGCTGCGAAGGGCGTGATCAGCCGCCCAGATATTGCAACTTGCGCTCCACTTCCGGCCATTGAGCGGCGCCGGCTTCGTTCATGATTTTGATTTTATTTGGCGGATCATGGGCCAGGATCGCCTCGCTGAAGTTGCTGCGGCCCCGGACGCGGACGTACCAATCGGTAAGGTTGGGCCGCTGCCGCTCCCACATGGTGGACAAGCCGAGCATATTCATTCGGTTGACGTATGGCGTCAGCCCCGCATCGGCCAGGGAATAAGTGTCGCCGGCCAGCCAGTCATCGGCTTTGAGCGCGGTTTCCATATCGGCCAGCATTTTGTCCAGGCGGCGAAGCGCATCTACCACCAGAGACGAATCGATACCCTGTTCGATCAGTTCGCGCATCTTGGCGCTGCGCGCCGGGTCGGGAATATTTTGCCAACGGGCTTTTTGTTCTTCCGGTGATTGTTCCAGCACCGGCAGGCGCATGGCGATGGCGAAGGTGACGCTATTGATGGCGTAGTGAATACCGTCGTCCAACTGCTTGACCCAAAGCCGCATGCGAGCGCGGCTGTAAGGATCCGTGGGGCGCAAGGGTACATCGGGAAAGGCATCATCCACATATTCGTTGATCATCGAAGATTCGATAATCACCTTGCCGTCGTGGATCAGCGTCGGCACCACCGCGTTGGGGTTGAGCTTCATATATTCGGGATCGAATTGATCGCCTTTGCCGAGATCGATGAATTCTCCGGACCATTCTAGCTGTTTCTCGGTCAGCGCCAGGCGGACCTTTTGCGAGCAGACCGATGTATCGCCGTGGTAAAGCGTCAGCATAATATTCCCCTAAATGTATAGGAATTATCTGCCAGTTTCAGCGCCCTAAAGCAAATCCGGATGGACGTAGCACCGGTCAATATCGAGATAGTCGGGACGCAGCACCCATTCGCGAAACGCTGCATCGGTGCGGAAATGCTGTTGGTGTGCTTCGAAACCCTGGCGCCCCGCGGTCTCCATCACGGTGCGCAAATCGCCGGGCAAATCATCAAGGCTGGTCAGGTAGCCATGACCGATGCGGTCCAGGTCCACGTTGTAAGCGGCGATGGCTTCCGGCACCAAATCCGCCAATGAACCGGACGGCGCGTGGCTGTGCCCCGCCGCCAGCCGCCGCATCAACACATAAGACGTGACCAGCCCTTCGCCATAAATCCAGCGCTGGATCTCATCGGTCTCATTCTGGTGAGCCTGGAAGATATTGGTGACGGCCAGACCCGGATCATAGATCACCTTGTGGCCGAGCCCTTCGATAGCCTTGCCGGCGCCCATGTCGCCATCGCCGGTGAAATGAAACAGATGGGACGGCATGCCGCCCGGATGAAACCCGCCAGCCGCCAACATGGCCGAACGCCGGGCGATGAAATTCCGCCCCCAGACAAAGGCGGCAGGTATCTCAATCCTATTCGTGCCAAAATCCAAGAGCCCCCAATGGGCCGACCAGACGCCGCCCTGGTAATCCAAGATCATGGATTTGCGCCAATTGGGCACTTCGGTTTCGAATTCCGGCGTGATCGGGCCGGTGGCGAGGCCCACATCGGCGTCGGTGAAAACCGCATGGATAGCGTCCAGCCAACCGGGCTCTGGGCGGGTATCATCGTCGATGAAGGCAACCACCTCGCCTTGGGCTTGGGCCAGCGCCGTATGCCAGCCAACGATTTGGCCCGGACGCGGATCGTGGAAATGATGGAAATTGGCGAAGGTCTTGGCGTGGGATGCGGCCACATCCCCGGTCGCATCGGTGGAGCCATTGTCGCCGACGATCACCTCGAACCGCTGGCCATCGAAGTCCTGCGCCGCCAGGCTTAAAAGCGCGCCGGCCAGATACTTCGCCCGGTTGCGGGTGACGATAACCACCGAGATATCCATGCTAATGGGCTTCTTCGCTCATGAAGCGGGCGACGGCGGCGCGCACGGCATCGTCCAGCGGGTGGCGCACTGGGGCCCCTTGAAAATCGAAGACCAGCACATTTTCAAAACCCAAAAATGGTACCGCATGGCGAAAATTTTCCCGGTTCAAAAGCCGCAGATAGGCCTTATAGACATTGGCGAATTGGGCGCGTGCCAGCAACAATTTGGCGCCGCCGGTGATCAGCGGACCGTTGGATGCAATGATCGCCACCGGCTCCAGGTCCGGTGTATCCGCACCGAAGTAATCGATAATCCCTTCGGTCAAAGACGGACAAAGGGTGTTGAACAAATCGTCGGCCAGGATAACCCCGCCATCGCAAAGCGCCGCCTCGGCAAGGCCCAGATCATGGCGCACGCCGGTCCGGGAATGATCGCCGTCGACGCTGAATAGGCGTACATTGGCACCCCCGGTCAGCGCCTGCATATCGGGCCGCGTCATATCCTGGCTGTTGGCGGTGACGATACGGGCTTTGTCATCGCCGATGCCGGCAGCGGCGAGGTTGCGCTTCAGATTCGTATCGGAAAATCGCTGCCGGTCTTCGTCGGTTTCGATGCCCTGGATGTGGGGTTGAGAATCAAACACATCGATGGCGATGGCGGTTTCGCCATCGGCCGCAGCGTGGCACAGGAACACAAATAAACGCCCGTGATAGACGCCGATCTCGGCGATGTTTCCAGTGATGCCCAGCTCTTCTTGGACCTCAAACAAGGACCAGATGACGGACGCGGAACCGCTCTGTAAATAGCCGTCCACATCCTTGGCAAGCTCGGTCAGGTAATGGGTAAGCTTGGCCGCGTCTGGCATGGGCAGTTAACGCAATCCTGAGCTGGCCCGGAAAAAGCCGTTGCCGTCAGGCCAGCGGAGCCGCCAATTTTCCTTGCACCCCGCAATATGGGTGGTTTTCAAATTCACGTTCCA
>JABHAA010000045.1 GCA_018674495.1 Rhodospirillaceae bacterium
CTCCCCGTGGGTTCCCGCATTGCCAACGGGTTGCCATGAGACTTGCGCGCGTGGGGGGAGAGATCAAGAGAAAACGCATCGGCGCAGCTAGCCGCTTCCAATTCTACTCGTTTTCCGGATCCATTTAGGCTAAAGACTTAACTCTGACATGGATTGGTTAAACAGCATTTTGTTGAAGGGCGAATTATGAAAGATATATTCAGGCTGGATGGAAAAATTGCCGTCGTCTCTGGTGGCGCCGGCGGCATTGGCGAGACATTGGCGCTTGGGCTTAGCCAATTTGGCGCAAAAGTGGTGATCGCCAGCCGCAATTTGGAGGCTCTGGAAGCCAAAGCCCGGGAAATCCAGGAAAAAACCGGAAACGAGATTGCGGCCATTCAAATGGACGTCACCGACGAGGCCAGCGTGTCGGCGCTGGTTGACGAAGTTGTGTCGCGCTATGGCACCATTGATATTCTGGTAAACGCCATGGGATTGAACCTCAAAAGGGATGCCTTTGAATTCCCGATGGAAGACTGGGACACAATTTTCAACGTCAACGTCAAGGGAACCATGGTTGTCTGCAAACATGTGGGCAGGGTGATGAGAGACAAAGGCCACGGCAAAATCATCAATCTGTCATCGGTCCGAGGAATCAGGGGCTATACCGGCGGCAATTCGGCCTACGCGGCGACCAAGGGAGCGGTGGAACTGACCACCAAGACCCTGGCATTGGAATGGGCGCCGCATAATATCAATGTAAACGCCTTGGGCCCGGCTTTGGTGATTACGCCTGGAACCATCCATATCAAGAATGACCCGGAACTGGCGAAAAAATATGCGTCAGCCATCCCCTTGGGACGCATCAGCGAAACCGAAGATCTGATCGGCGCCTGCGTCTATCTGGCATCCCCGGCATCGGACTTTGTTACCGGGCAAACCATCTATGTGGATGGCGGACTTACGGCGGGCTAACCTGCCCAGCCGGTCTGGGCGGCACCGTCGCTCATGGTGCGTTTCCAAACTGAGGCCGAGGTCAGCTTTGATGTACACGTATGACCACTGAATGGAGTATCTTTATCTAGCGCGAAATTATTCTCTCAGGCCAAGCCTACGCCAACTTGCAATCCTATCCCACCGTACTACATATACCCTCTACTCTTTGTCACCCTGAATAGCTGGACAGAAACCGCCGCCGCCAAGGCTTGGTGGCCATGATGCATGGCCCGAACACATCCTAAATCCATACCAATCCATACCGAACCATACAAAACCATACCCGATTATGACCAAAAACATGTCGCACCGAATAGGCCCAAACCACAGTTGAAAACCTTTCGCATCAGCGCGATAATCAATACCATTCAAACGGCAAACAAAACGGGAGCGTAAAATAATGGCAAAATTTATTATCCAGCCGCACGGGCGATTGCAGGAAATGGTCGCCCATGAATTGGGTTTCTTTACCGACGAAGGCTTGGACTACGAGCTTTCCGGCGGCGGCGCCGGGCAGGCGAAGACGGTGGACGATAGCGGCAAGGCGACCGAAATCAAATCCGGCGCGTACCAATCCTATGAGGCCGGCAAGGGCAACAAGGGCCAAGGGCGCTCCGACATCTCCTGCGCCTGCCATTGGACGGTCAACAACGCAGCCGCCAATTCCATCGGCACCATGGTCGGCAGCGCCTATGTGGTGACGCCGGGCGGCATCGTAGTGCCCGAAGATTCGCCCATCCGGACGCCGGAAGATCTGGCCGGCCAAGAGATCGCCGTCGGCTATCAGTCGGGCAGCCATTACTCCACCATCCAGGCGCTGGAGCCGTTCATGGCGCACGAAGATATCAAGCTCAAATTCATGGGGCTGCCGTGGCAGCGGGTCGACGTGGTCGCCGATGGCGATCTGCCGGCCTCCAGCCTTTGGGGCATCACCTATCAGGTGGCCGAGCAGATGGGGCTTCGCAAGATCGCCGATTGCTCCTTCATGATCACCTTCATGTTTCCAGAAGGCGTCGAACAGGCGGATGTGGAAAAATACCTTGCCGCCTGCAAGCGGGCACAGCAGGAGGTCGATCTCCGTCCCGAACCCTATAAGCATTACTTTGCCGATATGATCCCGGAACGCTACCGGGACAAGGTCGATGTCAGGCGCTTCAGTGTCGGCGAGCGCATTGTCTTTTTGCCCTATACGCAGGAGACGTTTGACCGCACCCAGGAATGGATCCACCAGCGGGACATCTTCGACGCGGTGCCAGACTATGATTACAACATGGCGGTCGCCGGCTAAGGCGGACGCTTTCAAGGGGGGAGTATCAAGATGGACGAACGCATTACCTTCGATTGGGACGGCATCGAGATCGCCGGTATCCTCGATATTCCAGACGCTTCAAATGGGCCAATCCCGGCCTTCGTTATCTTGCACGGCTTCGGAGCCAACAAGGATTCCGGGTCGGTGCCGGCCATGGCCAAGCTGCTCACCAACCGGGGCTATGCGTCGCTCCGGCTTGATATGCCCGGCGTTGGCGACAGTGGCGGCGTGGTTGGCAAATTGGTCTGTCTGGAACAGGTAGCTGTGGCCAGACGCGGCATCGATTATTTAGAATCTCGGGCCGAAATCGACAGCGCCCGCATTGGCGTCGCCGGTGCCAGCTTCGGGGCCGCAGTCTCCATCTATACAGGCGGCGCCGATGAGCGGGTCGCAGCTGTCATCTCGTCGGGCGGCTGGGGCAATGGCGCGCGCAAGGCGAAATTGCAGCATCCGCCGCCAGTGGCCTACGATACGTTCATCACCATGGTCGAAGAAGGGCGCAAAAAGGTCGCCGCCGGCGAGACCATGATGGTGCCGCGCTTCGATATCGTGCCGATCCCGGAACACTTGCGCGGCAATCTGGACATCACATCCTTGATGGAATTCCATGTGGAGACGGCCATCGGTATTTTCGATTTCCGACCCGAAGACATGGTTGGCAAAATTTCGCCAAGGCCCTTATTGCTTTTGCACCCGACCAACGATTCGGTGACACCGGTTTCGGAAACCATGGAGCTGTTTGCGAAAGCGGGTGAAAACACCGACGTGCATCTGCTGGCCGACGTGGACCACTTCATGTTCTCCGAAGAAAACGTCCGCGTCACCCATGTGATCGGCGACTGGCTGGATAAGTTCTTCCCGCTGGATGCGGCGGCCGTAAAGGACGCGGCGGAATAATCTAAGCTTCCGACTGATTGGCGATGCCTTCTGCCGAGAGGGCATCGACGCTTCTAAGCCTCGGGAACAATTTCGCCCACAAAGCCGCGACGGCGATGGTCGCGATACCGCCGATCACCACTGACGGCACCACGCCGACCCAGACGGCGACGGTGCCGGATTCAAACTCGCCGAGCTCGTTGGACGCGCCAACGAACATGGAATTCACCGACGTGACGCGGCCGCGCATCTCGTCGGGGGTTCCAAGCTGGACCATGGATTGGCGGATAAAAACGCTGATCGCATCGGCGCCGCCGGCGATCACCAAGGCGCCCAGCGAAAGATAAAGATTGACCGATAGCCCGAAGACAATTGTGCCAGCGCCGAACACCGCCACCGAAATTAACAACGCCCGCCCGGCATGGCGGCGGATCGGATATTGGGTCAGCCCGATGGCGCAAGCTGCGCCGCCAACAGCGATAGCGGAACGCAAAAAACCGAGCCCGACCTCGCCCACATTGAGAATATCAGCGGCGTAGATCGGCATCATGGCAATAGCGCCGCCAAATAGAACGGCGAACAGATCGAGGGAAATGGCGCCCAAGATAATCTGCCGGTTGAAGATGAATTTGAGCCCGGCGAACATGGAGGAGACAGACATGGGCTCGCGCGCGAAGGTCTGCTGGCGGGACGTGATCATCAGCATCAGCACCAGATTAGCGGCGAACAGGCCTGTGACCACGGCGAACACAACCGGAGCGCCCGCTACCAAAAGGACGCCGCCGATGGCCGGGCCGGCGATGACCGCGATCTGCTGGCCGGACGATCCCCAGGCAACGGCGTTGGTGAAATGCTCCTTGGGCACAATGTTAGGGACAATGGCGTGACTGGCCGGCTGCGCAAAACAGCGCCCGGTGCCGATGGCAAACAGCGCGATATAGACCAAAACCATGTTGGGAGTTTGGGCTGAGAATAGGAAAAACAACGACGCTGCGGCGGCGGTGTGCAGCAAATAGCAACTGGCCAGCACCAGGCGGCGCGGCAAGCGGTCGGCGGTAGCGCCGGCGATCAGGAAAAACATGATGTTGGGCGCAAACATGAACAGGCCAACCAGCGCCAACGCGAACGGATCGCGGGTAACCTTGTACACTTCCCAGCCGACGGCGATATGCAGCATATTGGCGGCCAGCCCGTTGAGCACCCGGGCGCCGAATATTTTGCGGAAATCTACGCTTTGGAAGGCAACCAGGCCGGCTCTTGATTCACCGACCTCACCGTTACTGGCTTCGCTCATACAAGGGTCAGGCGGATCAAGCCGCGCCCCGCTTGGGCTCGTCCTGCAGACCAGTCAATATCTCCAGGGTGCGTGCCCAAGAGGTATCGAACGAGCCCTGATCCCAGGCCGGCGCCGACGGCATCATGTAGCCATGCTTGATGCCCGGATAAATAATGACGTCGAGATTGCTCATCTTGGCGTTCAGTTCAGCCGCGCCTTCCTGGCAATGGGGCGGCGCGGCGTGATCCAGATCACCCCAATGCAGGCTGATGGTGGCGCCATTAGAGTTCAGATCCAACTCGTCGAAATAGGTTTCGACCTTGGTGCCGTGATAGGAAATGCCGGCATCACAGCCGAGCCGGGTGGCGCCGAGGACCGCGTAAGGCCCGCCATAGCAAAAGCCAATGGTCGCCGTGCGCCCGTTATAGCCGGCCAGGCCCTTGAGATAGGCAAGGCCATCTGCGATGTCGGCGACGCCCTGCTCGATCAGCTTGATGCGCGGTTTGGCGCGCTTGGAGGCCCGGTCGCCATCGTCCGGCCCGGTGGGCCCGGGATCGGTGCGCCAGAACAGATCAAGCGCCACCGCCAAACAACCGGCGCCGGCCAGACTGTCGGTGAAATTACGGATGCCTTCGTTGACGCCGTGTACTGCCGGCGCCACCACAACGCCGGGCCCGGCGCCGGACACCGGCATCGCCAAATAGGCATCGAATTGGGGTCCGCTGGAAGAGGTAATTTTTATATCCGTGCCTGCCATAGCTCCTGCCTCCGCATTGTTGGATGGAGTAATCTATTTGTCTTGCATCAATGCCACAAGCGCTTCGAGGGAGCGGGCCCGCTCGATACGCCGGACGCCGCTAATGACTTTTTTCGCCGATCCGGTGCCGATCACCGGCGCGATCAATTCGAATGCCTTGGCCTCCACTTCGGCCAGTGTCATCGGGTTGGCCGTTGTGCCGCGCACGGCATTAACGCGTTGGCGAACCACACGCCCGGACCCAAGCGTTATCTCGACAATAGACTGGCGCAATTCGGAACGGCGCCCAAGCCGGTCATCGGGAACCAGCGTCATGCGTCGGCGCAAGGCATTAATATCCGCATCACCCATGCGCGCGTGGTCGTGGGATGCGGTAAAACTGACGGTGCCATCAATAAGCATGACGGCGGCCAGATACTGGACATTGACGTCCGGCATTTCGCGGCCATCGACAACCCGGGCGGCGCGGGGTGACAAATGAATGCGTACGCTTTTCACGTCGTCTGGCTTGAGTTTGTATTTGGCAATCA
>JABHAA010000074.1 GCA_018674495.1 Rhodospirillaceae bacterium
ATAGTCTCAAGAACCTCTTTTTCAAGTTGGTCTAGGGTTGTCTCTAATTCTTCAGTCATTGGTTAATCCGTTGGAATGTCCTCTAGGGTCTTTCTAGAGGGTGTTTAGGTGAGAGAGAGTCAGGTTTCATTGCAAAGGAAAGGTCAGACTAGATACTCGAAAGGAGAAACTTAAACCAAAAGACATCCTGACCCCCTCTCTCGATTCTATTTAGAGAGGTCTAGACCCTCATCGGGATACGGGTGTCTTGATACCTTTAGGTATTCTTGAATCAGTCCCTTTTGGTAATCCTGATGAATGGGTTTTATGAGGTCTTTTAGGTAAGGGTCTAGAGATTTGTAATCCTCTAGAAATGTTTGGATTCGTTGGATTCGGGTCATTGTATTTTTCCTTCTTGTTATTGAAGGAAAACCCTAAAGACATATGTTTCTCTTGATCCTAGACATACCTACTTATAAGGGTTTTCCTCTAGTGGTTACGTTTGTCAGTGATTTATTTTTGATAATGAATCCTCATACCTCATCTGATGAAAGATGGTTGGGAACAGGGGGTCATGAGGTGCATCCTTATGATCCTGATAGACCTTCACGCAGTCTGAGGAGCAGAGTTTCTTACCCTTCTTATGGACTGCTGAACCACACACGAGACACTGGGTCGCGTTCTGGTCTGTAGGGGTGTCAGGGGGATATCCAGTTTCCCTAAATTGATCCCAATCAGGTTTCAAGGTATCGAACAGGTCTTCCTTCTGACGAACCCTATGCACCACCTGTTTGAGTGCATTGCGGTTCAGAGGTTTCCCAGCACGGTTAGAGAATCCCCTCTGGTTCATGACCGATGCAAGTTCCTCATACCGTGTCTGGTGATGGTTCTTGGTGAAACCGTAGTCCTCTTCACCAAGACCTGATGAGATGAGTATCTCCACCATTGCTGAGAATATCTGGGTATCGTGTGTTTGCGTGTTCATAGTGATCTCCTTTGCATACCTATTTAGACCAAGGGGATGCACAGGAATCACTGGTTACGAAAATAAAATGGATATGGGGATATCGAGGTCGAATTAGAAGGTTCGGTATCCCTCAGTTCGAGTTGATGAGAGTCCTGTCTACGAACCGTAACCCGAAATTGGATAGTTGAGGTTCGTGTCTCCGTTCCAACCGTTCATCCCTGATCCTCTTCTTTTTCACGATGGAGTGAACGTGAGGACTCCGAAACGTCTTACCCCTCACAGTGGGATATCCGTTCTCATTCAACCAATCCGCAATCCTCTCAAAATACCAACCCTTCTGACGCAGATCGGTTATGGTGTCGTAGAGGAACTGTTGGTAGTCGTTGTATGTCGGTGCGAACAGGTGTGACGCAGTGACATCGAGGTCAAATGTAAGGTAGGGTCGGGTGGTAGGATGGTCATTCGGAAATACCACCGACCTAGAGAATTCCATCACGGTGGAGTAGGGCGCGCATCCTTCGGATCACGATAAGTTTATGCAAGTTCATTCGCAGGAAGTCATAATTGGCCGATTACGGACTATATAATGATGGTTGAGATCACCGCCTGAGCCACCAAAGGGACTGAATTGATGAAGATATCCTTGGGCCTAGCCCCGCTCATGATCGCCGGGCTTGTTTCCCTGGCCACCATTCCGGTTGCGGGGACCGCCGCCGCCGGGCCTGAGCTTAGCGGTCATATGCAGAATTTTACCCTGGCGCCGGCATCGCGCAGCCGTGCCGGCGTGCAATGGAAAAACGGCAACGGGAAGGTTGTCGGTCTTGATGATTACAAAGGCAAGGTGGTGCTTTTGAACTTCTGGGCCACTTGGTGTGCGCCCTGCATTCGGGAATTGCCGTCCCTCGACCGGCTACAGGCATCCCTCGGCGGCGATGATTTCTCTGTGGTTGTTCTCAACATCGACCGGGAGGGCAAGCGCAAGGCAAAGCGCATGATGCGCCGCTTGAAGCTCAAGAATCTCAGCCTCAATCTGGACCGGGAAGTGAAAGTGGCCAAAACCCTTGGCGTGCTGAACATGCCGACCACGTTCCTGTTTGACCGCAAAGGCCGCGAGATCGGCAAGCTGGAAGGCGGCGCCGAGTGGGACGAAAAAGAATCCATCGCCTTGGTTAAATATTTTATCGACAATCCGGGCCACGCCGACACGCTGCCGGCATTTAAGAAGAAAAAGAAGTGACGCTAACGCTTTAGAAGCGCTGCGATTTCATCGGTCAGGGTCTTCATGCGCACCGGCTTTAGGAGCATTTTCGCAGCCGGTATGGCGGCGGCTTTTCTGGCGGTGCCAGGGTCTGCATCACCGGTAAACAGGATCGCCGGGATGTCCCGCCCAAACAAAGTCCTGACGGATTGGATGATTTCGATGCCGCTTTGATCGCCCGGCAGGCGGTAATCGCAAATGATCATGTCCGGCGCCGGGCCGTCCATTTGCAGACCTTCCAAATCCAGCGCCTCGGGCCCGGTATATTGGATCGGCGTCAGAGAATAGCCGCTATAAACCAGATAGTCGCTGAACGCCCTGAGCAGCATGGCGTCATCCTCGATAGCGAGGATGTGCGCTTGGCTGGTTTCGGGGTTGTCCTGCATCGCCTATTCTAGAGCAATTCCGGACAAATATGAATCAATTTGATGGGAGCAAATCGGTTTTTAAGGCAAGGCGCGGTGCGCAGCGCGATGCCTTTGCATCGGGCAAGCGCCGGGGCGCCGCCTTAGGAGCCGATTTGACCCACCGGTGGCCGGGTGCTTTTGACCCGTGGACGTTGTCGCACGCCTTTGACGATGCCAATGCATCGCCATGCAGCGCGCTCCTAGCCACGGGGCAAAATCATCCCGGTCAAATGGTTCATATTTGTCCGGAAATGCTCTAGCGTAGGCCTAAGCCGATGAGCCAGCCCCTTCGCACCAATCTTTGGCCGCTTTCCGTCAACCGGCGGGAATGCTATACCAAAATGTGACAACCCGAATTTGGAGCGCCATTGAACCATGTCCCCAAGCATCGACAAGTCCCCAATCGAATTGATCACCACCCGGCGTTCCGTGGTGGCCGCCAATATGACCGATCCCGGACCCAGCGACGACGAATTGAACACCATCATTGCCGCCGGCGTACGCGTGCCCGATCACGGCCGGATCGGGCCGTGGCGAATCCAGATTATCCGCAAAGACGCGCAAGCCAAGCTGGGCGCGCTCTATGGCAAATTGTTCAAAGAGGACAATCCGGACGCCCCCGATGATCTGGTGGAATTCAACCGGGACCGGCCTTCGCGCTCGCCAATTTTGCTGGCCATCACCTTTCATCCGGACCCGGAACGCTACGTGAAGGTGCCCCATTCGGAGCAGATATTGTCCTGCGGCGCATTGTGCCAGAATATTCTGAACGGCGCCCACGCCATGGGCTTCGTTGCCCAATGGCTGACCGAATGGCCGGCCTATCACGCCGAAGTCAAGAACGCTTTGGGCCATGCCGCTGAGACCGAGATTGTTGGCTTCATCCATATCGGATCGGCAACCGATGCGCCCCAGGAACGCAAGCGCGTCGGCGCCGAAAGCGTCGTCTCCGAGTGGGCGGGCTAGCTACTCCGCGTCCGGCTGGTTAGCGGGCAGGGCACGTATGAAGGCCTCGTGCTCGGCTGCGGCGGCATCAATCTCAAGAATACGCGGGAAGCGGTCAATATCGACCTTGTTGAGCCGCGCATTGGCGATTTGCGGGATCAGGCAGGCGTCGGCCATGCTCGGCATATCGCCGTGGCTGAAACGCCCCGTCGCACCATCGGCCAGCAATGCCTCATAGGCCTCAAATCCCAGGTGGATCCAGTTTTCGATCCATTGTTTCTGGCCGTCCTTGCTGACACCCATTTCACCCGCCAAATACAACCGCACCCGGAGATTGTTCACCGGATGGATGTCGCAGGCGACGATGTTGGCCAGCCCGCGCGCCCTGGCTCGCGGCCCCGCGCCCGCCGGCAACAGAGACGGCTCCGGATAGGCGTCTTCCAGATATTCCATGATCGCCATGGACTGGATCAGCGTGGTCTCGCCGTCGATCAGTGTCGGCACCAGCTTTTGCGGGTTGAGGGCGGCATAGTCCTCGGAAAATTGCTCGCCGCCGTCCCGGGTCAGGTGGATCGAGCTTTGCTCATATTCGAGGCCCTTGAGATTGAGGGCGATGCGCGTCCGGTACGCCGCGCCGGAACGGAAATAGTCATATAGCTTGAGCATGATCCCTCCTGATGGCGCAGCCTTGGTGGTGCGCTGACGGGGGCGAGCTTAGTTCAAGGATTTGGGTGCTTCAAGGAGGCGTCTATTTCACATCCGTGGCCAGGCGCATGGTTTTGATGCTGTCCGGATTGCTGGGCGGCGAGCCTTTTTTGAGCGCATCGGTGTGGCGAATGCCATAGATCACCCGGCCCCAGGCCGTATATTTGCCGTCCAGATGCTTGGCCGCACCGAGGGTGATAAAGAATTGGCTGTCGGCGCTGTCCTTGTCGTTGCGATTGCGCTTCATGCCGACCACGCCGCGCACAAACTTGGTGCTGGAAATTTCGGCCTTCAATTTCTGGCCCGAGCCGCCGGAGCCCGAGCCGCCGGGATCGCCGGTCTCGGCGGCGAAATTGGCGACCACGTTATGGAAGGTCAGACCGTCATAGAATTTGGCGCGCACCAGATCCTTGATGCGCTTGACATGTTCGGGCGCCAGTTTGGGCAGGGTCTCGATCACCAGCCGCCCGGCGGTGGTGTCCAGGTAGATTAGATTGGCCTTATTTCTGCCGGCGATCGCTTTTTTGAGAGCCGCCTCGTCCTGGGTAAGCGCCGCCACGGTTTCGGTCTTGGGTTTGGGCTTTGCTTGGGGTTTTACCTCGGCTTTTTCTTGGGGTTCATCTTGTGCTTTCGACTTCTTGGCAGCGGCTTTCGAGCGCATAGGCTCGTCGTTGGTGGTATCCAACAGACCGATCATCTTGGCTACGGTCTCGACCATGGCAGGGGAGGCTTCGGCCAGTTCCACCGGCGCCGCCGCCGCCGTCAGCCGGTACACTTCGCCGGCGCCCACGGATGCATTGCCGAACGGGGTTTGAATGGCGACCTGTCCCTCATGCACGGCGATCTCCGTCGCTGCGCGGCTGGTCAACAGATCGAATGCGGTGCCGCGAATGCCGAAGGCGCCATGTTCGGTTTTGATTTTCAAATCCACCTTGACCGCGGCGGCAGACGCAAAGCGCAGCACGCCCTTCAACAATTCCAACGAGCCCGAGACCTGGTTGGCTCCGTTATCGAAGACCATCTCGTCGAGCACGATGGAGGAGAGCTCGCCGACGAACAGAGTGGTATCATCGACGAACAATATGTCGGCGGCACTCTCGCGCCCCGTTCGGATGCGTTGGTTGGCGCTCATATCTTCGCCGGCGCGGATCGAGCGGGTCAGGGTCCGGCCGAACACCTTGTTGACGATCTGCTTGGCGTTACCGATGGCCGCCGCCGACGCGTCCGGCGCGCCCGCGGAAAGGCCAAGCCCCAGCGTTAGAATGATAGCCGCAAACTTGAATTTTCCGAGCATGGTGAGCACTCTACCCCAAAATTGTGAATCGACCGTTACTCCTTGTTGCTTTTGTCTGCCCCTTGACCCGGCCATCCCGGCTGCCAAGATGGCGGGGATGCCAATGAATGGAGTTAAGGGATATGAAAGTCCGCCGTCTTGATCATGTGTCCATCGGAACCGACCGGCTGCAGGAAACACGGGATTTCTATGTGGAGCTTCTCGGTCTTACCGAAGGTTCGCGCCCGAATTTGAAATCCAAGGGTTTCTGGCTTTACGCCGGCGAAGACGCGGTGATCCATCTGGTCGAGAAGGGCACCAACCCGGACGCCCCCGCCGGCGCCGACGCAGGCACCGATCGCAAATCCATGAAACGGGGCGGCGCGCCGGACGACCAAAATGTACTGGAGACCGGCAGCGACGATCACATCGCCCTCAGCGTCGAGGATTCCTCCGGCGCCGTTCAATTCATGAAAGACAACGGCCTTGCCTACTGGGACCGCCTGCTAGCCGATAGGGGTCTCTATCAAGTCTTCGTTCGCGACCCCAACGGCGTCGTGGTGGAGCTGAACGATTACAATCCAGACCTCGGCGCCATCGACCCCATGAGCGTCCAAGGGCGCGACTAAAATAGTATGAGCGTCCAAGGGCGCGACTAAATAAGTCCGCGCCTAACCGCCATTGCCGAAAAATTGGTTCTCCGGGCGCGGCAGGCCCATGTTTTCGCGCAACGTGGTGCCTTCGTATTCGCGCCGGAAGAGGCCGCGGTCTTGCAAGACCGGCACCACCTTGTCGACAAAATCATCGAGCCCGCCGGGCAGGTGCGGAAACATCACCGTGAAGCCGTCGGAGGCTTCGGTGGTCAGCCATTCCTCCATCTCGTCGGCGATCATTTCGGGCGTTCCCAGTATCGCCAGCCCGGAATACCCGCCGAGCCTTTGCGCCAATTGGCGGACGGTCAGGTTTTCGCGGCGGCCCATTTCCATGACCCGCTCCTGGCCGCTCTTGCTCGCGTTGCTTTCCGGGATGTTGGGCAGAGGCGCGTCCGCATCGAACCCCGACGCATCGTGGCCGAGGGCGATGGAGAGGGACGCGATAGCGCTTTCGTAATGCACCAGGCTGTCGAGCCGGGCCCGCTTTTCCTTGGCCTCGTCCAGGCTGTCGCCGACCACCACCATGCAGGCGGGCAGGATATTCATGTGATTGGGGTCGCGCCCGGCGTCCACCATACGGCCCTTGACGTCGGCATAGAAAGCCTGGCCGGCGGCGATATTGTTTTGCCCGGTGAACACCGCCTCGGCGGTTTCGGCGGCCAGCTGCTTGCCGGCTTCCGATGCGCCGGCCTGGACAATCACCGGCCAGCCCTGAACCGGGCGGGCGATATTCAACGGTCCCTTGGCGCTCAAATATTTTCCCTTGTGGTCGAGCACATGCATCTTGTCCAGGTCCGAGAAGATACCGGTCTCCACGTCGCGGACGAAAGCGTCGTCGGCCCAGCTGTCCCATAGCCCGGTAACCACGTCGTAAAACTCGCGGGCGCGGGCATAGCGCTCGGCATGGTCCCAATGATCATCGCGGCCGAAATTCATCGATGCGTTCGGGTTCGAGGTGGTGACAATGTTCCAGCCCGCGCGCCCGCCGGAAATGTGATCGAGGGACGAAAAGCGCCGCGCCACGTGATAGGGCTCCTCGTAGGTGGTCGAGCCGGTGGCCACTAGCCCCAAATGATCGGTCACCATGGCCAGCGCCGAAAGCAATGTCATCGGCTCGAACGAGGTAACAGTGGCACTGCGTTTGAGTGCTTCGTCGGGCATATTGAGCACGGCCAGATGATCGGCCATGAAAAAGGCATCGAACTTGGCGCGTTCCAATTTCTGCGCGAAGCTTTTGATATGGGCGAAGTTGAAATTGGCGTCCGGCGTGCCGCCCGGATAGCGCCATGCGCCGGTGTGGATACTGACCGGACGCATGAAGGCGCCCAAATGTAATTGCTTGGATGTGCTCAACTTCGATCCCTCCCCATATCTAGTCGCCGCCGGCGCCTCTCAACCGTCTGATGGAAACAAAAAGCCATCGATATCGATTAGGCAACAGCCGCAATAGGTAACCATATCATGAAACTCGAACACCGCTTCCAAGGTGCCGGCGCCGGCGGCAATGGCGTCTTTGATGTCCGTTTCGCTCAAACCGTTGCACGGGCATATATCCATCAACGCCACCGGCTGATCTCCTTAGGCTTCGACTTTGTTCTTCTTTTTGGCTTCCCGGTCGGCCCGGTATTCGGCGCGGCTGTAGCCGTGCTCCGACAGATCAAACAGGTTGGCGTTCGGGTCCATGCCGCGTTTTTCCGCGTAAGGCCGGTTCGAAGGGCGCATCGCCGCCGCCGGTAATCCCGCCGCCACCAGCTTTTCCGGGTTGGCGGTCTTGATGGCAAGATGGCGGATGGTTGGTCTGCTCATGATTTTGCTCCCTCGTCTGAATATGATGGCCGAAGGATAGCCTGTCGGTATTTACGCCGCAATGTTCACGCACCTGCCGCCCATTTGGCCAGCTTGCGCAAGAAAGCGGCGCAGGCGTCCAGTTGGGCAACTTCGATATATTCGTTGGCCTGATGCGCCTGATTGATCGAGCCGGGCCCGCAGATCGCCGCGTCAATGCCGGCCTCTTGGAAAAGCCCCGCCTCGGCGGCGAAGGATATAACCCCGGCCTCGTTTTGGCCGGTGAGGCGGCGCACCAGTTCCTCGGCCGCATTGGCACCACCTGCGCGCAAGGGCGGTACATTGGCCAGGCGGGTGGTTTCGATGGCCGCTTCGGGCGCATGGGCGCGCATGGCGGGCAATAGGGTTTCGGCGCAATGGGTTTCCGTGCGCGTCAGGGCTTCGTCGGCCTCGTCGCCGGTGACCGAGCGGCATTCCCAGCCCAAGGTGCAGTTCTCGGGGATAATATTGATGGCGTTGCCGCCCACCATGGTGCCAACCGACAGGGTCGCGTGCGGCGGCGTAAAGCGGGCATCGCCGCCCCGGGCCTTGAAATCGGCGGCCAGGGATTGGAGGAAGCCGATCAACTCGGCGGCCGCCGAAATGGCGCTGACCCCGGCGTCCGGGTTGGACGAATGCGCCGGCTTGCCGGTGATATGGGTCTCGAACGCCGAGATGCCTTTGTGGGCATTGGCCAGTTTCATATTGGTCGGCTCGCCGATAATCGCCGCGCTGGCGTTTGGAAAATCCCTGATGAAGCGTTTGATCAGGCCCGGCGCGCCCAGGCAGCCAACCTCTTCGTCATAGGACAAGACCAGATGCAGGGGGCGGCGCAGTCCGGCCGCCAAAATTTCCGGTACCAGCGCCAATGCCACTGCGAGGAAGCCTTTCATGTCGGCGGTGCCGCGGCCATAGAGACGGCCAGCTTCAGCCCGCATGGCAAATGGATCGCTCTGCCAATCCTGGCCTTCCACCGGCACCACGTCGGTGTGGCCCGACAAGATCACGCCGCCGGGCTCATTGGGGCCGATGGTGGCGATCAGATCGGCCTTGGCGCCATCGGGCGATATTTGCGTCTTGGCGATGATGCCGTGGCCGGCCAGATAATCGGCGACATGATCGATAAGCAGTTTGTTGGAGCGGGCCGATACCGTGTTGAAAGCCACCAGGCGGCCCAGCATTTCGTCGGGCTGGATCACTTCGCGGGCCAACCGGGCGTCTGCCATCACGCCCTCCAGAATGTGCGGGTGAACAGCACCATGACCGTGAATAGCTCCAGCCGGCCGAGCAGCATGCCCGCCGACAATATCCATTTGGCGGCGACGGGGAGCGATGTGTAGCTGCCTTCCGGTCCGACCACCGGGCCGAGGCCCGGTCCCACATTGGCGATCGCCGAGGCCGCCGCCGACACCGAGGTCAGAAAATCGAGGCCCAGCATAGCCAGCAAAATCGCCAGCACGGCAAAGGTGGCGCCAAAGATAAAGAAAAAGCTCATTACCGAGTTGGTCACTTCGTCGGGGATCGGGTTGCGGTTGTAATAGGGGATGAACACGCCGTGGGGCTGGGCCAGGCTTTGAAACTGGGTGCGCGCCGCCGCGTAGATCACCTGAAAGCGAAAGATTTTGATGCCGCAGGTGGTCGATCCGGCGCAGCCGCCGACGAACATGATGAAAAAGAATATGGGCAGCACGAACGAGCCCCAATTGTCGAAACCGGCGGTGACGTAGCCGGTGCCGGTCATGACCGAAACCACGTTGAAGGACGCCAATCTGAGCGCCTGCACCGGATCGATGTTCTGGCCCAGCCAAAGCCAGCCGCCGACCAGGGCGATGACGATAAGCAAGATAGTCAGGAACCACTGCACCTGAGAATCCCGGAACAGGCGGCCCGGGTTGCCCTGAATGGCCAGCAAATACAGCAGGAACGGGAGCGAGCCGACGATCATGCCGACGGTGATGATGATATCGATGGCGGCGCTATTGAAATGGCCGATGGAGTCGTCGTGGGTGGAAAAGCCACCGGTGGCGATGGTGGTCATGGCGTGGGCGATGGCATCGAAGCCGCTCATCCCGGCCAGCCACATGGCGCCGGCCCAAATGGCGGTCAGGCCAAGATAAATAATGCCGATGACGGCGGCCACCTGGGCGGCGCGGGGAAAGGCTTTTTCCGACTGGTCCGAGGATTCCATACGGAACAACTGCATACCGCCGACGCGCAGCATGGGCAGGACCGCCAAGGCCATAACGATGATGCCGATACCGCCCAGCCATTGCAGCAATGCCCGCCACAACAATAGTCCCGGCGGCACTGTGTCCAGGTTCTGGATAACCGTGGCGCCAGTAGTGGTGATGCCGGACATGGCCTCGAAAAAGGCGTCGGTGAAGCTCAGGTTAAGCTGCGAAAAGGCAAACGGCAGCGCCGCGAACAGGGTCAGGACAAGCCAGCTGAGCGTGGTGAGGATGAAGGCCTGATGCGGGTTCAAGGTGGCGCCGCCGGCGCGGCTGGTGAGCGCCAGCGATACACCGATGAACAGGGTCACCCCGGCGGCCACCGCGAACACCTGCCAATCGGGATTACCGGCGGCCGCATCGACAGCGGCGGGCACCGCCATGACGATGGCGAGCGTCGTCAGCAAAGTTCCAAGGATCAGAAATATGGGTCGGAAATCGAACACCGATCACCTCCGCCGCCCGGGTCTGGCCGCTATTACACCAAGCCGGCCCCTGGCGGCATTGCCGCTATTTCTAGGGGGCCGGTTTAACTTCCGGTTTGGCCGATCATGGCCAGAAATTCCCGCCGCGTCGAGGGATCATCGCGAAAAGCGCCGATCATGCGGCTGGTCACCATATTGACGCCTGGCTTGTCGATGCCGCGGGTGGTCATGCATTCGTGCGCCGCCTCGACGACCACGGCGACGCCCTTCGGCTGCAACACCTCGTTAAGGGTGTTGGCGATCTGCGCCGTCAATTTTTCCTGGATCTGCAAGCGCCTTGCATAGGTTTCGACCAGCCGCGCCAGCTTCGAGATGCCGACAACCTTGGAGCTGGGAAGATAGGCCACATGAACCTTGCCGATAATCGGCGCGATATGGTGCTCGCAATGAGACGCAAACGGGATGTCCTTCAAGACTACGATCTCGTCATAGCCATCGGTTTCGTCAAAGGTGCGGCCGAGCAATTCGTGTGGGTCTTGGCTATAGCCTTGAAAATATTCCTCATAGGCGCGGACCACCCGGTCGGGCGTTCCCAAAAGACCAGGCCGTTCCGGATCATCGCCGGCCCAGCGCAGCAGCACGCGCACCGCTTCTTCGGTTTCCTCGCGGCTCGGTTTTACCGGCGCAATTTTTGCCTGATCACCTTCGACGAGGCTTAATTCTTTTTCCTTGGCCACTTCTTAAGTCCTTTCCAACAGCCAAGCTCCGGCCAAACGACCGGACGCTATTGATTGGCGTTCACGGGAGGTGCGCTAGCATACCGATTTTTATTGATTGTGCCAGCCCGAAGGGATCCCCGGTTGGCGTTCAGTTTACGATGCTTAAGTCGTGTGGCGAATCCAGGGAAAAGGCCGGGATCGATACGGAAAACCGGGCGCCGTCCTCGGTCACCATCTGATAGGTGCCGGTCATGAAGCCGGACGGCGTCGATAGCGGCGCGCCAGAGGTATATTCGAACATTTCGCCGGGCTCTAATATGGGCTGCTCGCCGATAACCCCTTCGCCGCGCACTTCTTCGATGCGCCCCTTGGAATCGGTAATGTGCCAATGGCGGCGCAGCAATTGGACGGTCTCGCCGCCCATATTCTCGATGCGCACATGGTAGGCCCAGACGTAATGAAAATCCTCTGGCTCCGATTGGTCGTCCAGATAGAACGGGTCCACCGAAACGCGAATGGATCGGGTTATTTTGCTATAGGCATCGTCTTCTTCTTCGCTCATCCGCTGTGTTTAGCACTTTTGATCGACCGCGAACACACTTTTCAGCGGGCCGTCCTGGGCTGCGCAAGCGGGGGCCGAGCCCCATGGTAAGCGGTTGATTTTTATAGATTATTGGATTTCGAGAAGCGGATTTCGACGCGCCGGTTGCGGCGCTCTCGGGCGCCGTCGGAGGTGGCGATTTGGGGCCGTTCTTCGCCGAAGGCAAACTGCGAGATTAACTGGATCGGGATGCCGCGTTCGATCAATGCGCGGCGCACGGCTTCCGAGCGGCGGCGCGACAAGGCGCGGTTATAGGGGGCCGGCCCGGCCCGGTCGGCATGGCCGCCAAGGACGATGGTCACCGGCGCGCCCGACCGGTAGGCGGCGACGATTTTGTCCAGCGCGGGGCCGGCATTTTTTGCCAGATCGGCGTTGTCGAATTCGAAATAGAGGGTCGAGTTCGACCGGACTGCCGCATCGAGCCGCGCCATGGCGCCCTGGAATTTGCCCCGGCAAGCGGCGATGTGATCGGCTTGAATGATTTCCTCTTGCTGTTCCATCCAGCAATCGAAACCCGACTGGGCGTCTGCCGCCGCTCCTGGCCAATAGGCGCCGGCACCGCCTTTGAGGGCCGTTGTCAGGCGCCCGCGCGCTGCCGCTAATATGGGCCGCGCCGCCGCCGGCAGACGGCGCTGATCGAGCCGGTCGGGAAGCACCTGGTGGCCGGCGCCGGCGGCCAGGGATTTGCCGCCATAGCGGGCGGCATCGGCCCAATCATACATTTCATCGGCCTCATAAAGGGCCAGTTCCTTGTATGCGCGGGAGAGGGCGGCGCCGAATTCGGTGCCAACCGCCTCTGTTTGGCGCAGACTTTTATAATCGAAATTGGCGCCGCAGGCGCTCAAAAACACCAATTCGCCGGCCATCAGCGCACCCAGCGCAAACTTGTTGTTGCCGAATATCATCATCCCGCTCCTTGCCCATTGCCTAAGTCAACTGGGCCGGACTGTGGCGGGTGATGATGGCTGAAAGGCGGCGGATTTGGGGTATTATTCAGGCGTCGACGCTTGCCGGGCGCCAATGGAAGGTTTGCTCGGCAAGGGCAATGCCGGTGTTCGCCGTTTCGGTTGCCGGCAGAACATCAAGGCTCGGCCAGAGCCCCGAGGTCAGGCAATCGGCATAGCCTTCGGCCAGACCGGCGCGCCGCATTTTATCGGCGGCGGCGGCGTAATCGTATGACAATGACCGGTGCTCCAGGCGCAATCCCTGTGCTTGCGGGACAATTAGGGAGTACCAGACCCGGGGCGTGCCGTCGTTGGCGGGCATGCCGATGGCACCCGCATTGTGCCAAATCCGGTTGGCCATGGGGCGTGTGAAAGGGATGCCGGCATGGCCGGCGATGATGATGTCGGCGTCTATGAGCTCCATCTCCTCGGCGAATTCGGCGGCGGCATTGGAGGCGAACAGGAACCGGTTGATGGTTTGAGCCCCCCCATGCACCACGGCCAGTTTGGCGCCAGCCATGGTCAGGGTGATGCGGCGTGGCAAGGCGCGCATCCAGGCGCGGCAATCATCGTCCAATTGGACGGTGGAATAGCGGTACCATTGATCGGCCAGAAGATCGCAACGGCTTCCGTCTTCGAAGCCGCAGCCGCAGCTCTCCGCGCCGTAACCAAGCGCTTCCTCGCAATTGCCCATCAGGACGGTGATGCCCGCCGCCCGCAAGGCATTTGCGGTGGCTAAGGGCTCGGCGCAATAGGCGGCCACATCGCCGGTGCAGATCATCCGCGTCTGTGGGATTCGCAGGCGCGCCGCCTCGGCCAAAACGGCTTCAGTGGCTTGCAGGTTTCCGTAAGGTCCGCCGAAGACCAAAATTGTCTCGGCAAATTCGCCCAGCTCCTCCTCTGCCGGCGCGTCCATCAGGAAGCGCTGCAGGAGCCGCCGCCGAGCACACAGAAGCGGGCGCAATGGGGGTGGTTGAGCGAAACCGCTTTGCGCGATGACGCCAGATCGGGGCCCATATCAAAGGCGCTGTCATAGGGCAAAAGCGTGCACGGCATCACCTTCGGTGCGCCGCCTTTTTCTTTGACCACCATGCGCGACGTGGCGCACATCATGGCGTCCGGCGACAGCCCCAGGATATCCCAGCAGGCGGTGGCGATTTCCGGCACATCCAGGGCGGCGTCCATTTCCGGGAACAGGACCAGCCGGCTCCCGTCATCGGTATCGATGGGGACCGCGTGGGCCCGGAATAATTCGGCGTAGGCGGCGCGAGTGTGGCTTGCATCTTCATCCCAGCGGCTGCGCCCGGCGGCGGCGATATCGAAGCCGTTGGCTGCCAGCCATGTCAGCCCTTCGATCATCGGCGCCCAGCTTCCCGGGCCGCGCAATTCTTCGTGGCGCTGGCTGGTATGGTGATCCACCGAAACCCGCAATTTAAGCCGCGCGCCGTGCAGCGCTTTCAGGTGCAAAAGCGCGTCCATTTTATGATGCATTGGCTTCATGGCGTTGGTCAGCACCAGAACGTCGAAGCCGCGCGCCAGGCAGAGCGCCAGCATGGCCATGATTTCGGGGTTCATAAACGGCTCGCCGCCGGTAAAGCCGATCTCGCGGACGCCAAGATTTTGTGCATCGATCTCGTCCAGATACGTGCCCACCTCGGCTTCCGTCAAATAGGCCAGCCGGTCGTTGACCGGGCTCGATTCGATATAGCAGCTTACGCAAGTAAGGTTGCAAAGGGTTCCGGTATTGAACCACACCGTATTGAGCTGGGATAAGGCCACGAAGGCGCGTTTCGCGCCATCGGCGGTGACGCCGAAATCTTGAAATTTATCCCGGCCCAGGGCTGGCTGGCTGCGGATATCGTCGGGCAATTCGGGGCTCCTCATTCCGCCGCCACGCTTAGCGCCTTTGCCCGATCAAGCCAAGTAAAATGGCCGTGTTTCGGAGGGCGTCAGTTGTTCCGGGAGATCGGCAGATCGATCCAGAAGCTGGCACCGGCTCCGGCTTCGCTCTCGATGCCGATTTCGCCGCCGAGTAGCTCGATGATCTGCTTGGTGATGGTCAGGCCAATGCCGGTGCCTTCGATCTCGCCGGCCTCGCGCCCGAGCCGATTGAACGGCTCGAACAACCCGGCGTGCTTCGATTTGGGAATTCCGGGCCCGGTATCGGTAATGCGGATGCGTAGGAAACCGTTTTTCACTTCTTCAGCTTCCAGCGTAACCCGCCCGCCGGTGCGGTTATATTTGATCGCATTGGACAAAAGATTGAGCAGGATCTGCAGCAAGCGGCTGCGGTCGGTGCGCAATAGAGGAAGCGATTGGCCCGCCGCCCGGTTGTCAATTTGCACATCATTTTCTTCCGCCAGCACATGCACGATGTCGAGGCTGCCGCTGATCACATCTCCGGGACCGACATCTTCGAGGGAGACATCGATGATACCGGTTTCGATCTTGGAAAGCTCCAGCACTTGATTGATAAGGCCGAGAAGATGCTCGCCCGAGGTGATCACGTGGCCGGTATGTTCGCGCTGCTTATTGGAAAGCGGCTCCTGGGGATTAAGTTCAAGCAATTGCGAAAAGCCGATGATGGCGTTGAGCGGTGTCCGCAAT
>JABHAA010000109.1 GCA_018674495.1 Rhodospirillaceae bacterium
AATGCCGGGCGATAATATCTCGATGAATGTTGAATTGATCACGCCGATCGCCATGGACCAAGGCCTGCGCTTCGCTATTCGCGAAGGCGGCCGGACCGTTGGCGCCGGTGTCGTCGCTGACATATTAGAAGATTAAACCAAGGCTACGGAATAGGGGTATAGCTCAGCTGGTAGAGCGGCGGTCTCCAAAACCGCAGGTCGAGGGTTCGAATCCTTCTGCCCCTGCCAGGTTTGAGATGATTTTTAAGACCTGAGACGAAGGTATTTTGTAGCGTGCCGCAAGCGGCGAACCAGTAAAGTGATTTAACGGATGGCCAAAGCTAACCCATTTCAATTTCTCCAGCAGGTGCGCCAGGAAGCGTCGAAAGTCGTATGGCCGTCGCGGCGGGAAACATTGATTTCGACCGGCATGGTGTTCGTGATGGTTATTTTGGCGGCGTTGTTCTTTTTCCTGGTCGATCAGGTGCTTTCGTCCGGCGTCAAATTGATATTCGGGCTGGGGGCCTGATTTATGGCAATGCGTTGGTACGTCATTCACGTATATTCGGGCTTTGAGAAAAAGGTCGCCGAATCGATCGAAGAACAGGCGGTGCAATCGCACCTCTCGGATATGATCGAACAGGTTCTGGTGCCTCTCGAAGAGGTGGTGGAAATGCGGCGCGGCACCAAGGTGGCTGCCGAACGCAAGTTTTTCCCAGGCTATGTGCTGATCAAGATGGAGATGTCCGACGAGACTTGGCATCTGGTCAAAAATACAGCGAAAGTGACGGATTTTCTTGGCGGGCGCGGTCGCCCAATCCCGATTTCCGACGCCGAGGCCATGCAAATTCTCAACCAGGTCGAAGAAGGCGTCGAGAGGCCGAGGCCATCGATCACGTTCGATATTGGTGAGCAGGTTCGGGTTTGCGACGGGCCGTTCAATTCCTTCAACGGTTTGGTTGAGGAAGTCGATGAAGAGAAAGCGCGGGTTAAGGTTTCGGTTTCCATCTTCGGGCGCTCGACGCCGGTGGAACTGGAATATTCGCAAGTAGAAAAATTATAGGTTTTGAGACCCACGTTTAAGACCCAAGTTTAGACCCAAGTGCGGGAGGCCGGCCATGGCCGTACCGCGCACCCAGTGAAATAGGAACTGAGGAAAGACAATGGCAAAGAAGATTGAAGGTTATATTCGCCTGCAGATACCGGCAGGACAGGCCAATCCGGCGCCGCCGGTTGGCCCCGCGCTCGGCCAGGCCGGGCTCTCCATTCCCGATTTCTGCAAATCGTTCAATGCGACCACGCAGAATCTCGAACCGGGCATGCCGATTCCGGTGCGCATCACGGTCTATCAGGACAAGACCTACTCGTTCGAGACCAAGTCGCCGCCGGCGAGCTATTATATAAAGAAGGCGGCGCGCGTCGAAAAAGGCTCGCAAACGCCGGGCATCGAGGTCATCGCATCGATCTCCTTGAACCAGGTGCGCGAGATTGCGGAAATCAAGATGGTCGATTTGAATGCCAATGATATCGATGCCGCCTGCAAGATCATTGCCGGCTCGGCGCGTTCCATGGGCATCAACGTGGAGGGGATGTAAAATGTCTCAAAAAGGCAAGCGCATGAAGAGTGCATATGAAAGCTTCGACCGGCTAGCCGAGCATGGCGTCGCCGACGCAGTCAAACTGTTGCTCGACAGCAAAAAGACAAAGTTCGACGAAACCGTCGAGGTGGCGCTCAATCTTGGTGTCGATCCGCGCCATGCGGACCAGATGGTGCGCGGCGTGGTGTCGTTGCCCAACGGTACCGGCAAGGATGTCCGCGTTGCCGTGTTCGCCAAGGGCGACAAGGCCGAGGAGGCTACTGCCGCCGGTGCCGATATTGTCGGCGCTGAGGATCTGGCGGAAAAAATTGAAAAAGGCGAGGTCGAGTTTGACCGCTGCATCGCGACGCCCGATATGATGGCGGTGGTCGGCAAGCTCGGTAAAATCCTGGGCCCCAAGGGGCTGATGCCGAACCCGAAGCTGGGCACGGTCACGCCGAACGTCGCCGAGGCGATTAAATCGTCAAAGGGCGGCGAAATTGAATTCCGTGTTGAGAAGGCCGGCATTGTTCATGCCGGCGTCGGCAAAACGAGTTTTACGCAAGACGCATTGGTGGAAAACGTGAACGCGTTCATGGACGCGATCAAGAAGGCGAAGCCGAGCGGTGTTAAGGGAATCTATATGAAGCGCGCCAGCCTGTCGTCCACCATGGGGCCGGGCGTGCGCATGAATATTTCGGGCTAGGTCTGTTCGATCTAGTCTGAAATTGCTGGAACGGCCCCGGTGAATTGAATATGGGGCCGGACCGGCAGCGGGGGATGTTCCCCCGACCTGTCCGAGACTGTAGGCGCTGCAAAGGCTTCGGCCCTAGCGGCTTAATAAGAAGAAGCCTGCACAGACAGTGCAAAACCGTTTTTGGAATTGGCCTTTGGCCGGTTCTTAAAGGCGGCTTGAACTGAATGCTTGGACGGGGCGAGTTGGTTTCGCCGCTGTTGGCGGGGCCGAATGCAACCGTTCCGGTTTACCGAAATTCACGGTGCCGGAACTTATTTGGAGACGATTCGTGGATCGAAGCCAAAAGGAAGAGATGGTTGCCCAGTTGAAGCAACTTTTCACCGAACAGACCCTGGTGGTGGTTACCCACTATTCTGGTCTGACGGTCGCCAATTTGACCGAACTTCGGGGAAAAATGCGTGAAGCTGGTGCCAGCTATAAGGTTACGAAGAATCGCCTCTCCCGTCTCGCCCTGGACGACATGGATTTCAAGGAACTTGGAGAATTATTCAGCGGGCCTATCGGATTAGCTTTTTCCGAAGACCCGGTGGCGGCCGCCAAAGTTACGGTCGAATTCGCCAAGGAAAATGAAAGCCTTATTGTCCTAGGGGGTGTCTTTAACGGGCAAATTCTGGATATTGCCGCCATCAACAGCCTAGCCAAATTGCCGTCGCTCGACGCGCTTAGGGCCGGACTTGTCGGCATGATCCAGACGCCAGGAACCCGCATTGCCGGCGTATTAGCGGCACCAGCGGGGCAGGTGGCCCGTGTTATTGGCGCCTATAGCGAAAAGGAAGAGGCGGCCTAAGTGCCGAATGTCCGGCCGGTCTGATGACCGGTCATCAATCAGTTTAAGCCTATGGAGTGAATATCATGGCAGCAGACCTAGAGAAAATTGCCGAAGATCTATCAAGCCTGACGGTCATTGAGGCCGCCGATTTGTCGAAACTGCTCGAAGAGAAGTGGGGCGTTTCGGCTGCCGCGCCGGTCGCCGCTGCGGCCGCCGCACCGGGTGCTGGCGAGGATGCGGCGGAGGAAAAAACTTCCTTCAATGTCATTCTTTCCGCTTTCGGCGAGAAGAAGATCAACGTCATCAAGGAAGTCCGCGCGATCACCGGTCTTGGCCTGAAAGAAGCCAAGGACTTGGTCGAAGCGGCGCCCGCACCGGTCAAGGAAGACGTGACCCAGGACGAGGCGGACGCGATCAAGGCCAAGCTCGAAGAGGCAGGAGCCACCGTCGAGCTGCAATAGCAGTCTTAGAAAGCGCCGGGCGGTTTTTGTCCGGTGTCTGAATACTACCCGGCCCCGGCGGCATCGATTGCCGCCGGGAGGCGGAGTTTGAGAATAGAAACGCATCTTACACGGATTGGCCACGCCGAGGCCGGGAACGTGGATGTGCAGTTCCGGAAGCGCTGTTTGCGGCGTTTCCTCATGTCTGGATACGCCAATCCGGGCGGATACAGTTCAGACTTTTGGGGCAGGTCGGCGCCTGTTTCGAAGCCTGGAACTTAATTTCGGACCCATATGTTTGAGGTCCAAGAGGAGCTGCAATGGCAAATCGATCTTTCACTGGACGCAAGCGTATTCGTAAAGACTTTGGACGAATTCCCACAATTGCGCCCATGCCGAACCTGATCGAGGTTCAAAAAAATTCCTATGACACGTTCCTTCAGCAAGGTGTGTTGAAGCCTGATCGTGCCGATTCGGGCCTCCAGGAAGTCTTCAAATCGGTTTTCCCGATTCAAGATTTTTCCGAGCGCGGCACCTTGGAATTCGTCGATTATGAGTTCGAAGAGCCGAAATACGATGTCGAGGAATGCCAGCAGCGCGGTATGACATACGCGGCTCCGCTGAAAGTTACTTTACGCCTCGTGGTTTGGGATATCGACGAAGAAACCGGATCCAGGAGCGTGCGCGATATCAAAGAGCAGGTCGTCTATATGGGCGAATTGCCGCTGATGACTGACAACGGCACCTTCGTTGTCAACGGCACCGAGCGGGTGATTGTCTCGCAGATGCACCGCTCGCCTGGCGTATTCTTCGACCATGACAAGGGCAAGACCCATTCGTCGGGCAAGTTCTTGTTTGCGGCGCGGGTTATTCCGTACCGCGGCTCATGGTTGGATTTTGAATTTGACGCCAAAGATTTGGTCTATGTGCGCATCGACCGGCGCCGCAAATTGCCGGTAACGACGCTGCTGCTGGGCCTTGATTCCGACGATACGCAAAAATTGCGCGCCCGCCGGGCTGCCCAGGGCAAGAAGGTCGACCCGATCGAGGCAACCGGCATGACGTCGGAAGAATTGCTCGGCTATTTCTATGACCGGGTTAACTATACGCGCACCAAAAAAGGCTGGCGCGCCCCGGTTGATTTCGAAAGCTTGCGCGGCATCAAGATGGAATATGATTTCGTCAACGCCAAATCAGGCCGCGTCGTTCACAAGGCCGGTACCAAGTTGACGCCGCGCATGTTGCGCGAAATGGAAAGCAAGGGCATCGACGAATATGTGGTGCAGTCCGAGGAAATCATCGGTCGCTTTGCCGCCGCCGATATCGTCAACGAGAAAACCGGATTGGTTTATCTCGAAGCCGGTGACGAGATTACCGAGGAATTGTACGTCCAGCTTGAAGAAGACAATATCGAGGAAATCACCACACTGGCGATCGATCATGTCAATGTCGGGCCCTATATCCGCAACACCCTCGCCGCGGACAAAAACTCGAACCGGGAAGAGGCGCTGATCGACATATACCGGGTCATGCGCCCGGGTGAGCCACCGATTCTGGATACCGCCGATGCGTTGTTCGATGGCTTGTTCTTTGATTCCGACCGTTATGATCTGTCTTCGGTAGGCCGCGTGAAAATGAATTCCCGGCTTGGCTTCGAAACCGAAGATACGGTGCGCACGTTGCGCCGCGAAGACATCATGGAAGTGGTGAAGATCCTGGTTGAGCTGAAGGACGGCAAGGGCGATATCGACGATATCGATCATCTTGGCAACCGCCGCGTCCGTTCGGTCGGCGAACTGATGGAAAATCAGTATCGCATTGGTCTTCTGCGCATGGAGCGCG
>JABHAA010000098.1 GCA_018674495.1 Rhodospirillaceae bacterium
CGGTGTCCCGAAGGCGCAATTCGGACTATATTTGAAGGAGTGCGAGTGGCGTTTTAACAACAGTGACCCGTCAGCCCAATTATTGGCGATAAGACAATGGGTTAAACGTTATCTAAGGTAGTTATCTGGGTCAGCCCCATAATATTAATTCGTCCTTGGCCAATTTGCGCGGCTACATGTTGACAGGTGCGCCTGCATTTAAGGCAGGGCGGGCCGCCGTGTGGGCGGATATTGCCGATGCCAGCGCTAGTATGGACAAATTGTCGCAAAGCTGGACCAACTCGAAGAATGTCGAGAAGTGGAACGGCTTTAAAGATGTTCTCGCCGAATTTAAGGTGGCGCAGGCCAAGGTCGAAAGCATCGCCAAGACCATCGACGAGCAGCCGGCAACCAAGGTTTTGGTCAAAGAGGCCGCGCCGCAAGCACAGATTATGGTGTCTGAAATCACCAATATCATCAACGCCGAGCAAAATTTGCCGGCGACGCTTGAGCGCAAAAAGCTTTTTGCCATGATGGCGGATGTTCGCGGCACAACCGCTCGCGGACTTGCCAATATCCGGGCTTTCCTTCTGACCGGCGACGAAAAATTTCACAAGCTGTTCAACGTCATGTGGAAAAAAAACGAGATTCGCTTTGCTCAATTGAAAGCCAATCGTCACTTGCTGAATGCCGCCCAGGCAAAATCATTCGCCAATTTAGACAAAGCGCGGACGGCATTCTTGCCGCTGCCGGCGAAAATGTTTGATATCCGTGGCTCGAAAAAATGGAATATGGCGAATTACACGCTCGTTTCCGAAGCGGCTCCCCGTGCCGGTAAGCTTTTGACCATATTGCTGGGTCCGATCGGCGACGACGGAAAACGTGCCGGCGGCATGGTTGATAATCAAAAACGGTTGCTGAATGTGGATGCCAAAAACTCCTCATCGGCGATCGACAGTTTGATGTTGATGCAGTGGGTCCTGCTTGCGGCCGGCTTGTTGATCGCGATCGTGACGGTGTTCTTAACCTCTCGCTCGATTGTCAATCCGATCCGCGATATGACATCGACCATGGGCGAGTTGGCCGAAGGCAACAATGACGTCGATATCCCGGCATTGGGCAACACCGATGAAATCGGCCAAATGGCGAGCGCTGTTCAAGTGTTCAAGGAAAACGCCATTGAAGCCAAGCGCCTGGGCGAAGAGGCCGAGGAACAGCGGGCTCAACAGGCCAAGCGCGAAGAACAGGAGCGCGAAGCCGAAGCCAAGCGCGATCTGGAAGAGCGTGAACGCCAGAAAGCCGAGCAGGATGCCGAAGCCGAGCGTGAGAAACAAGAGCGCGAAGCCGAAGCCAAGCGCGACCTGGAGGAGCGTGAACGCCAGACAGCCGAGCAGGAAGCCGAAGCAGAGCGTGAGCGCAAAGAAGTTGAACGCCAACGCCTGGAAACCGAAGCCGAAGCCAAGCGGCAAGAAGAAGCCCGCGAGGCCGAAGTGGAGCAGAAGCAGCAGGCTGAAGAAGAAAGGCGTCAGATGATGATGCAGCTTGCCGACGACTTCCAGTCGAGTGTCGGCGGTATTGTCGATGGCGTATCTTCGGCGGCTACTGAGATGCAGGCCACCTCGGAGCAATTGACTGGCGCTGCTGAAAAGACGTCAGAGGAATCGGCATCGGTTGCCGCAGCGGCGGAGGAAGCCTCGACCAACGTGCAAACCGTGGCGGCCGCGGCCGAGGAATTGTCCAAATCGATTAACGAGATCTCCGGTCAAGTGGCACAATCCTCGTCAATTTCCTCGAGTGCCGTCGAACAGGCCAACAAGACCAACGAGCAGGTCAAGGGTCTGGCCGAAGCTGCCAACAAGATCGGTGAGGTTGTCGAATTGATCAACGATATTGCCAGCCAAACCAACCTTTTGGCTCTCAACGCCACTATCGAGGCGGCGCGCGCCGGTGAAGCCGGTAAGGGCTTTGCTGTTGTGGCCTCCGAAGTGGGTAATCTGGCCAGTGAAACGGCCAAGGCGACGGAAGAGATCAGCAATCAGATTAGTGGTATTCAATCGGCGACCAATGAGTCGGTCGACGCTATCCAGAGTATCACGAGTATCATTGGTGAGATCAATGAGATCGCTTCCGGTATCGCTTCGGCGGTTGAAGAACAAGGCGCGGCGACCCAGGAAATCGCCCGCAATGTGGAACAGGCTGCCGTCGGCACTCAGGATGTCACTGCGAACATTTCCGGGGTGCGCCAGGTGGCCGAACAAACTGGTGAAGGCGCTAGCCAAGTCCAAGGGGCGTCTACCGAACTGTCGCAGCAATCCGAGCAGTTGCGTGCGGAAGTCGACAAATTCCTGGCCACCATCCGCGGCGAGGATGACGATGTCGGCGATCCGGCGAATGACGTAGATACAAATTACGAAGATATAAATGACGAAGAAGCCGCCGCCTGACCATCGTTTGGCACCGGTGTATATAATTGAACTGGCGGGAATATGCTCCCGCCAGTTTTTTTATGCCCTGCTAAATCACGCCGCGCTCGCGTAGCCCATCCCGCGCATCCTCATCCAGGCCCAATAGCTCCTCCAGCAAATCGTCGGTATGCTCGCCGAGCATGGGCGGCGGGCGGCGGTAGGAGACCTGGGTTTCCGACATATTGGCCGGGCTGCCTATCAGGCTGACTGGCTCACCGCCGGCGGCTGGATGCTCCATTTCGATTTGCATGCCACGCGCCTGAACTTGCGCGTCGGCGAACACCTGATCCAGGTTGTTGATGGGACCGGCGGTAATTTTGTTCGCCTCCAATCCCTCAAGCCAATAGTCGGAGCTTTGCTGGCGCATCACATTGGCGAGGATTTCGGCCAAGGTATCCCGGTTGAGGACCCGCGCCTGGTTGGTCTCAAACCGTTCATCACTGGAAAGCTCGGGCACCCCGGCAAACTCGCAATAACGCACGAATTGGGCGTCGTTGCCGACGGCGACGATGATGTTGCCGTCTTTGGTGGGGAACACCTGATAGGGCACGATGGATGGATGCGCGTTGCCGAGCAATCCTGGCACCTCGCCCGATGTCAAATAGCTAAGCCCCTGGATGGACAGCATGGATACCTGCGTGTCCAGCAGGCTGATATCCAGATGCTGGCCCTGGCCGGTGACCTCACGGTGGCGCAAGGCGGCGTTGATCGATATGGCCGCCCACAGGCCCGCCGTCAGATCGGCGATCGGGATGCCGACCCGGTGCGGCTCGCCGCCGGGCGGGCCGGTGATGCTCATGATGCCGCCCAAACCCTGCGCCATGAAATCATAGCCCGGTTGTTCGGCCTTCGGGCCGGTCTGGCCGTAGCCGGTGATTGAGCAATAGACCAGGCCTGGGTGCTCGCCTTTGAGGCTGGCGTAATCGAGGCCATATTTGGCCAGATTGCCGACCTTGAAATTTTCCGCCAGCACCTGGCATTGGCCGATCATGGATTTGGCGAGGTTCTGGCCCTCCTCGGTGGTCAGATCCAGGGTGATCGAGCGTTTGTTGCGGTTGGCCGACAGATAGTAGGCGCTTTCGGTGGTTTCCTCGCCATCCGGGTCCAGCACGAAGGGGGGGCCGTATTTGCGCGTATCGTCGCCGCTGATGGGCCGTTCGATCTTGATCACGTCGGCGCCGAGATCGCCCAAAATCTGGGTGCAGCTCGGCCCGGCTAGGACCCGGGTTAAATCGAACACGCGAATGCCGTCAAGTGGGCCGCTCATGGCTGCCTCGTTTTCATTTTTGTCATCGTCAAATGTTTAATCCTGTTTCAGTTTATCAAATACTGCAAAGGTGCGGGCGTGTGCTTTTTCGGCCAGTTCCTCGTCATAGGCACCGGGCCGGTCCCAATTGGCGAATGCGTGGCCGGTATCATAGGTCCATACGGCAAGGTTGGGGATACCGATCAGGGCCTGGAATATTTCCTTCACGTCTTCGTCCCTGATGAAATCGTCGTGGTCGGCCATGTGGAACAAGGTCGGGCAGGTGAGGTTGCTGCCTTCATCCAGATATTCATGGATTTGCGTGCCGTAATAGGCTGCCGCCGCATCGATATCCAGGCGCACCGCGGCCAGATACGCCAATGTGCCGCCCAGGCAAAAGCCGGCGGTGGCGATCTTGCCGTTGCATTCGTCCATGGATTTGAGCGCGCCCGAAGTGGCGTCGATATCATCGACGGCGGCGGCATGATCGATGGTTTGCAAATGGCGCCGCGCCGTTGCCAGCGCCTCTTCGTCATCGAAGCCGGCCGCGAAATTTGGGGCGAAGCGCCAATAAAAATCAGGGGCCGCGGCCACATAGCCTTCGGCGGCGAAGCGATCCGTGATGTCTTTGAGCCAGGTGGTCACGCCGAAGGCCTCCTGGATGATGATGACGCCGGGAGCCGGGCGCCGCGAAGCCGTTGGTTTGGCGAGATAGACATCAAAGGCGCCGCCGTCCTTGGCGTTCACGGAAATCGTTTCACCCATTATGGCTCCTGGAGTATTTGTACTGGCCGGAGCAGATTGCAGCAAATCACCGAACAATGGTCAACCAAGGGTTTGCCGCCAGAGCCAGCCCCCCGCTTTTGCCGGGCAATAAGCAGCGTGTGACATATCCGTCACCGGCAAGCCGATCACGCTGTGGATAACCTTGTCGATAACTTATCCCGGGCGGCATAAGCGAAGCGGCAACTCGATTGCACCGCATGCGCGTTGTCCTTTGATCTTCTAACCTGTAGAATTTACATACATAAATTAAATCATAATGCCCAGTGGCCGGGAAAGCGGTGCGCTGTGGTTTGAAAAACAAGAATTGCGGTCAATAAAGCCTGTGCAAAACTTACGGCTCAAATACCGCAATAAAACAATGGCTACACCTAAGCCACCCCGCAAAGGAGGGCTAAAGGTCTGGCAATATCCAAATTGCGCGTTGCTCTCAGCGGCACCTTGGGTGCCCTGGGTTTCATTTCAATTTCTATTAAAATCCAGCAGTAATGGCGCTGCTGGTCTTTAAGTATTCATCGAATAATACGTATCTGCCGGAGGTGTCCGAGTTGACCGTCAGCGGTTGGCCTGAAAGCGCCGGACAGCGTCCGGAAATTCGTCGACCGGTAGGGGCTTGGAATAGTAATAGCCCTGAATTTCATCGCAATCGATGCTTTGGAGATGCGTCACCTGCGCCTCGGTCTCGACGCCTTCGGCGGTAACCTCCATGCCCAGTGAATGGCCGAGGGTCACCACCGCCTTGGTGATCGCCTCGGAACCGGCGCCCATGCCAATACCATCGACAAAGGATTTGTCGATCTTGATGCGATCCACCGGGAACTGTTCCAAATAGCTGAGGCTGGAATATCCGGTACCGAAATCATCGATGGACAGGCTTAGTCCAAGCCCGCTCAAGCGGTTCAAAATTTCGGTGGTCGAGGCGACGTCGTCCATGATCACGCTTTCGGTGATCTCCAATTCTAGATATTTGGGATCGAGGCCGGTTTCGTCCAGGCACGACTGTACCAGCTCGGGCAATCCATCTTCGCCGAATTGCACCGCCGACAGATTGACCGCCACCTTCACCGGCGCCAGACCTTCGTCCTGCCAGGCCTTCACTTGGCGGCAGGCCTCATGCAGCACCCAGGAACCGATAGCCACGATTTGACCGGTTTGCTCGGCCACCGGGATAAAGTCCACCGGCGACATGAAGCCTTGCTCTGGATGCTGCCAGCGGATCAAGACCTCGACGCCGGCGACGGTATCGGTGGCGAGGCTAATTTTGGGCTGATAGTGGAGCACGAATTCGGAGCGTTCGAGGGCCAGTGCCATGTCGGTCTCGATGCGCCGGCGCTTAAGGATCTCGTCGTTCATGTCCTTAACAAAAAAGCGGTAATTGCCGGTGCCCTCCGCGCGTGCCTCGCCTAAGGCCAGATCTGCGTTGCGGATCAATTGGTTGGGGTCGTTGCCATCATCGGGCAAAAGGGCGATGCCCACCGACGCGGTCATATTGATGGCTTGGCCATCCACGCTTATACCAGCGCCGATGGTATCGATCAGCTTTTGCGCCAGAGTAGCGGCGCCGTGGGCGTCGTTGGGGTTGGATTGGATAATCGCGAACTCATCGTTGCCGACGCGGGCGATGGTATCGGTGCCGCGAATACAGCCGCCCAGAACCTCCGCCGTCTCCTGCAGGATGCAGTCGCCCATCTTGATGCCCAATGTGGCGTTCAAGTTGCGGAAATTATCCAGATTGACCAGATGGATGGCCGCCATGTCGTGGCTGCGCTTTTTCTGGCCGAGGAAGGTATCGATGCGGTCCTTGAATAGATTGCGGTTGGCCAAGCCTGTCAGCAAATCATGGTTGGCCAGGCGCTGCACCCGTTCCTCGGCCTCCTTGTTGGCGGTAACGTCGCGCCCAAAGATGTGCACCTGATTGGTCTCCGAGGGCTGCAGGGAAAGTACGAACGTGCGCTCGTCCACGGTTTCTTCCAGCAGCGCCGGCTGGCCGGAGCGGCGTACGTCGGCCGCGACATCGATCATCGCACCTGGCAGCGCATCACCGATGGCAATGGACCAGCGTCGCAACAGCAGATCCGCCGCCTCGTTGGCGTATTCCACAAGCCCGCCTTCGTCGATGCGCAACACCGGTTCCGGATTGGCACCTGGCAGTTCCGACATGGAGGAGACTTCCTGCTCCGCCTTTTGCCGGTTGGCGGCTTCCTGGCGAAGGAGTTTATTTACTTCAACCAGCTCCTGGGTGCGTTCCTGGACCCGTGTCTCCAGCTTGTCATTGGCGTCCTCCAGGGCTTCTTCGTGGGCGCGGATCTCGGCAATGCCGCGCGCCAAGTGGCGCACCATGCCGTTGAAAGCGCGCGTCACCTCGCCCATTTCATCGTCCTGATCGGTCTCGATGACATAGGCTTCTGGTCGGTTCGGGTTCTCGCCTGCGGCCACCAATTGTTGGCGCAGGCGGACAATGGGGACTAGCACGAAAATGCCGAGCACGATCAACACTGCCATGGTCACCACCACGGTTAACAGTGCCGCAATGCCGAACACGCGCCAGATATAGGCGGTCAGCTCCGGCGCGACCTGGGTGGCGTCCAGGCGCGCCACGGCGATAAACGGCGCGCCCAGCCAATCGGGGTGCCAGATGACCTGATAATGGCGTCCATCATCGGATCGGAAGCGATACGTGGGGCTGTCGGCCTCGATCTGGTGGGGCGTGAGGCTGGGTCGCTCGCCAAAGCCGCCGATAAATGCGCCGCCGGCGTCATAGAGGGCCAGGCCGAGTATCTTCGATAATTGCGGCAGCTCGCGCGACGCGGCGTCGATTGCCGCGGCATCCAGGACGTTGTTGTGCACCCGGGTGATGGTGGTGATCCAGGAGCGGCCCCGGTTTTCGATCTCGTTCAACCGATCGCTCTCGAAGCGGGCGGCGGAAAAGATCAGGACCGCCGCTTCGACCAAAAAAATGGCGGCGAATATGGAAATGCCAATGCGCCAGCACAGCCGGCAGCGCAGCATCGTGGCCTTAAAGCCCGGGCCGGGGAGGGATGTTGGCGATGTTTGCATGCCTGTCATATGTCTTCAGCCGTCATTGCTCGGCGCGGTATCGGCGGTGCGCGGCGCTCAAATTCATATGGGTATCATTGGCGCTGAGGGTAAGGCAATTCGGGGGCCCGGCGCACGCAAAATTGAACGGCGCCTCAGCGTGGCAACAGCGTTTGGCCTATGAGATATTCGTCAATCGCGGCGGCGCATTGGCGGCCTTCGCGGATCGCCCAGACCACCAGAGACTGGCCGCGCCGCATATCGCCGGCGGCGAACACCTTGGCCACCGAGGTTTGATAATCGTTGGTATTGGCTTCGACATTACCGCGCCCGTCCAGCCCGACGCCCAAATCGGTGATCATGCCCTCTTTCGTCGGGTGCACGAAGCCCATGGCCAGCAGCACCAGTTCGGCCTTCAGGCTTTGCCGCGTGTCCGCTACGGGCGACATGGCAAGGCGGCCATCATCGCCGGCCTTCCATTCGACGCGCACCGCGTCCAGGGCATGGACATGGCCGTCCTCGCCGATGAACTGATCGGTGGTGATTGCCCAATCGCGGACCGCACCTTCCTGGTGCGACGAGGAGGTGCGCAATTTCATCGGCCATTCCGGCCAGGTGGAGCCTTTGTCCACTTTCTCCGGCGGCTTCGGCATGATCTCGATCTGCACTACGTTCTTGGCGCCCTGGCGGATCGAGGTTCCGACGCAATCTGAGCCGGTGTCGCCGCCGCCGATGACGATGACGTTGCGCCCGGTGGCCAGAATCTCTTCCACATCACCCAACGGCTCGCCCGAGACCCGCCGGTTCTGCTGGACCAGGAAATCCATGGCGAAATGTACGCCGTTCAGATCGCGCCCATCGACGGGCAAATCCCGGGGCGCTTCGGAGCCGCCGGTCAGGGCGACGGCATCGAAATCAGTCAACAGAGTTTCGGCGCTGATATCGACGCCTACATGGACGCCGGTCTCAAGCGTTACACCTTCGCCTTGCATCTGTTCGCCGCGGCGGTCGATAAGGTGCTTTTCCATCTTGAAATCGGGGATGCCGTAGCGCAATAGCCCGCCGATTTTCTGGTTTTTTTCGAACAAGGTGACGCTGTGGCCGGCACGCGCCAATTGCTGGGCACAGGCCATGCCGGCCGGCCCGGAGCCGACCACCGCAACTTTTTTGCTGGTTTTTTCTGCCGCCGGCAGGGGTGCCAGCCAGCCTTCCTGCCAAGCGCGGTCGACGATGGCGCATTCGATGGTTTTGATGGTGACCGGCGTATCCTGAATGTTGAGGGTGCACGCTTCCTGGCAGGGCGCCGGGCAAACGCGGCCGGTGAATTCGGGAAAATTATTGGTGGAATGCAGAATCTTGGAGGCCTTGGCAAAATCGCCCCTGTACACCAGATCGTTCCAATCGGGGATGATGTTGTCGACCGGACAGCCCTGCTGGCAATAGGGGATACCGCAATCCATACAGCGGGCGCCCTGGCGGGTCAGCTCCGCGTCGTTAAGAGGAATAAAAAATTCGTGGTAATGCTGGATACGTTCGATCACCGGCTTATAGGGGCGCTCGAACAGATCAAATTCCATAAATCCAGTGGGTTTACCCATGATTAGTCACCCACCGCCACATGCACCGAACGGGCGCCGTTGGTTTCAGTGCGCGCCTGCATTTCCAAAAGCGCGCGCCGGTAATCGACTGGCATAACTTTCACGAACTTGGGCAGATAGTCGTCCCAATTTTCCAGGATATGGCGGGCACGGCCCGAATCGGTGAAATGCATGTGCTGTTCGACTAGGGCCCGGAGGCGTAGCGAGTCATAACCAGTCATGTCGTGCATAATATCGACGCGGCCATGGGTTTCCAGATCGCCGCGCTGATGGGCGGTGCTTTCGTGCATGCGATCCTCGTCACTGATCGGTTCCAGTTCGACCATGGCCATGTTGCAGCGTATTTCAAAATCGTCAGACTCGTCCAGCACATAGGCAATGCCGCCGCTCATGCCGGCTGCGAAATTGCGCCCGGTGGGGCCAAGCACAACGACTACGCCGCCGGTCATATATTCGCAGCAATGATCGCCGACGCCTTCGACCACGGCGGTGGCGCCGGAATTGCGCACTCCGAAACGCTCGCCGGCGACGCCCCGGAAATAGCATTCGCCGGCGGTGGCGCCGTAAAGCGCCACATTGCCGATGACGATGTTTTCTTCCGCAACAATCGGTGTCGTCTTTGGCGGATAGACGATCAGACGCCCGCCTGACAATCCTTTGCCGATATAATCGTTGGCATCGCCTTCCAATTCGATGGTGACGCCCTTGGCGAGGAAGGCGCCGAAGCTCTGGCCGCCGGTACCCTTGCCCTTGATATAGATGGTGTCGTCGGCGAGTCCGTCATTGCCGTAACGCTCGGCAATTTCGCCGGACAGCATGGCGCCGACGGTACGGTTGATATTGCGGATCGGGGTCTCGATCTTCACGGCTTGGCGGGATTCTAGCGCCGGCGCGGCCTCGGCGATCAATTGATTGTCGAGGGCCTTGTCTAGCCCGTGATCCTGACTTTGGCAATTATAGACCGCCACATCGGGCCCCATTTCCGGCTTATAGAGTATGCGCGAATAATCGAGGCCCTTGGCCTTCCAATGATCGATGGCGCCGCTCATCTCCAGCAGATCGGTACGCCCAATCATCTCGTTGATGGATTTGACGCCCAACTGGGCCATGATTGCCCGGCATTCCTCGGCGACAAAGAACAGGTAATTGACCACATGATCGGGCTGGCCCTTGAAGCGCTTGCGCAATTCTGGGTCTTGCGTGGCGATGCCCACCGGGCAGGTGTTGAGATGGCATTTGCGCATCATGATGCAGCCCGATGCGATCAGCGCCGCCGTGGCGATGCCCATTTCGTCAGCGCCCAGAAGCGCCGCGATGGCCACGTCGCGTCCGGTGCGGATGCCGCCGTCGGTCTGCACCGAAATGCGCCCGCGCAATTTGTTGAGCACCAATGTCTGATGGGTTTCGGCGAGCCCGATTTCCCAGGGGCCGCCCGCATGCATGACCGAGGTCAGCGGGCTGGCGCCGGTGCCGCCATCGGCGCCGGAGATCAGCACATGATCCGCATGCGCCTTGGAAACGCCGGCGGCAATGGTGCCTACGCCAATGATGGAGACCAGTTTGACCGAGATGCGCGCCTTCGGATTGACGTTCTTCAAGTCATGAATGAGTTGCGCCAGATCCTCGATCGAATAGATATCGTGATGCGGCGGCGGCGAGATCAGGCCGACGCCGGGCGTTGAATGTCGCACCCGGGCGATGATTTCATCGACCTTGTGGCCGGGCAACTGGCCGCCTTCACCAGGCTTGGCGCCTTGCGCCATCTTGATCTGAATTTCGTCCGCGTTGCGCAAATATTCGGTGGTTACCCCGAAACGGCCCGACGCCACCTGCTTGATCGCCGAGCGCATGGAATCGCCGCCCGGCAGCGGCACGAACCGTTCCGGTTGCTCGCCGCCCTCGCCGGTGTTGGAGCGCCCGCCAAGCCGGTTCATGGCGATTGCCATATTGGTATGGGCCTCGAACGAGATCGATCCGAACGACATGGCGCCGGTAGAGAAGCGCTTGACGATTTCAGACGCCGGCTCGACCTCTTCGAGGGGGATCGCTTCGCCGGCCCATTTGAATTCAAACAATCCGCGGATATTTTTCATCTTGGCGCTTTGATCGTTCACCTCGCCGGCAAATTTTGTGTAGGCCTCTTGCGAATTACCTCTGGCAGCGTGCTGTAGGCTCGAAATGGTTTCTGGCGTCCAGATATGTTCCTCGCCGCGGGTCCGGTAGGCCATTTCGCCGCCCACATCTAGATCTTCGCGAAGCAGCGGATCATCGCCATAGGCGCGGGTGTGGCGCGCGACTGTTTCGGCTGCAATCTCGGCCAGCCCGACACCCTCGATCGCCGACGCGGTCTTGGTGAAATAGGCCTCGATAAATTCGCTGGTGAGGCCGATGGCGTCAAAAACTTGGGCGCCGCAATAGGATTGGTAGGTGGAAATGCCCATCTTCGACATCACCTTGAGCATGCCCTTATCGACCGCCTTGATATAACGGGAATGGGCCTCGGTGACGGTCAGATCGTCGGGGAACTGATCGCGCACATTGGTGATGGTGTCGAAGGCGAGGTACGGGTTTATCGCTTCTGCGCCGAAACCGGCCAACAGGCAGAAATCGTGCACCTGACGGGATTCGCCGGTTTCCACCACCAACCCCGATTCGGTGCGCAGCCCCTCGCGGATCAAATGGTGATGCACCGCGCCGGTGGCCAGCAGGGCCGGGATGGCAATCCGGTCTTTATCGACGCCCCGGTCCGAGAGAATCAGAATGTTATGGCCATCCAGCACTGCATCCTGTGCATTTTTGCACAAATTATCGAGCGCCGCCTTCATACCGGGCGCGCCTTGATTGGCTGGATAACAGGTGTCCAGCGTCGCCGACTTGAAGGGCGCGCCGCTCTGGCTTTCGATATGGCGTATTTTTTCCAGATCCTCGTTAGAGAGGATGGGCTGGCGCACTTCCAGGCGCATGTGGCTGCCGCCTGAACCCAAATCCAACAGGTTGGGGCGCGGGCCGATCAACGACACCAGCGACATCACCAATTCCTCGCGGATCGGATCAATCGGCGGGTTGGTCACCTGGGCAAAGCTTTGTTTGAAATAATCGTATAAGAGTTTTGGCCGGTCGGAGAGCACCGCGTGCGGAATATCGCGGCCCATGGAGCCGACGGGATCTTGTCCGCTCACCGCCATCGGCAACAGAAAGAACTTGGTGTCTTCCTGGGTGTAGCCAAATGCCTGCTGGCGGTTCAGGAGGGTGGATGGGTCCGGCGGCATCGGCGCCACATCGGCGGGCAGGTCTTCGAGCACGATTTGCGTCTGATTTAGCCAGGTCTGATAGGGCTGCGCCTTTGCCAGACTGGATTTCAGCTCGGCGTCGTCGATGATGCGGCCCTCTTCGAGATCGATAAGGAACATCTTGCCCGGCTGCAGGCGCCATTTTTCGACGATTTTTTCGTCCGGGATGTCGAGCACGCCAACCTCCGAGCCCATGACCACCAGGTCATCTTCGGTACGGATATAACGGGCGGGGCGCAGGCCATTGCGGTCCAGCGTGGCGCCGATCTGGCGGCCATCGGAAAAGGCTACCGCCGCCGGGCCGTCCCAGGGTTCCATCACGGCGGCATGAAATTCGTAAAACGCTCTGCGTTCGGCATCCATCAGCGGATTGTCATTCCAGGCTTCCGGGATCATCAGCATCATCGCGTGGGCGAGGGAATAGCCGCCAGCGACAAGCAATTCGAGCGCGTTGTCAAAGGTCGCCGAATCGGAAATTCCGTCGGCGATTAACGGCCACAATTTTTCTAGATCATCGCCGAGCAGCGCCGATTTCATGCCGTGGCGGCGAGCTGCCATCCAATTGATGTTGCCGCGCAGCGTATTGATCTCGCCGTTATGGCAGAGATAGCGGAACGGCTGGGCCAGCTCCCACGAAGGAAACGTGTTGGTGGAAAACCGCTGATGGACAAGGGCCAGCGCCGATTCGCAGCGTTCGTCCATAAGATCAAGAAAATAGCTTTTAACCCGGCCCGCCAGCATCATGCCCTTGAAGCAAATGGTGCGCGCCGAAAAGCTGGGCATGTAAAAGGCCTCGTCGCCGGCTAGATTGCCGTCGCGGATGGCTTTGTGGATTTGTTTGCGGATGACGAACAGCTTGCGCTCGAACTGGTCGGTATCGGGGGTGTTCGGGCCCCTGGCAACGAACACCTGGCGGATAAACGGCTCGATCTCGCGGACCGCGTCGCTCAACACCGAATTGTCTACTGGTAGATCGCGCCAGCCAAGGATGGTTTGGCCCTCTTGGTTGATGATGGCTTCAATGACCGCCTCGCACTTGGCGCGGGCCGACTGGTCTTGGGGCAAAAACGTCATGCCGGCGCCATAGGCGCCAAGGGCCGGCAAATCGATGGATAATTCGGCGCATTCGGCGCGGAACAGACGGTCGGGCAACTGAATTAGGATGCCGGCGCCGTCGCCGGTCAACGGATCAGCTCCGGCGGCGCCCCGGTGGGTCAGATTATCAAGGACGGTCAAGCCTTGGCTGACGATTTCATGGCTGGCGGCATTTTTGATATTGGCAACGAAGCCGATGCCGCAGGCATCGTGCTCATGGCTCGCGTCGTACAGCCCTTGCCGTTCTGGTAACCCCGACAAACTCATTCCTAAACTCTTCCCCAGTTCCCACACACTGATTTTTTTTAGGTTTGATACCAAGGCCCCCCACCATATCAAACCCGTAATCACACACAACTTTGCACTTCTAACCAGCCTTGGCGTCTGCAATACCGTTGAAGGCGCGGATGCTTGTCGGGTTGGGCCAGTCAGGTCCAAACCCGTGCAACGGGCTAACAGCGTCCGGAAGCTTGGGGGCAGCCAGCGCCCCATTTGACTGCAAAGTCGCGATTATCATAATGGATGGATCGCGGTTCGTCACGCACCCAGGGAAAATTAACTATTTGACTTTGGAAATATGTTTTAATTTCAAATAGATGCTACCGGTTGGTTCTATGCGGGTGATGCGCCTTGATTGTACTCTTTACGGATTTTGGATTGGAGGGGCCCTATATCGGGCAAGTGAAGGCGCGTATATTGGCGAATGCACCGGGGGCCACCATCCTGGATCTGTTTTCCGACGCCCCGGCCCACAATCCCAAAGCCTCGGCTTATCTTCTTGCCGCCTATGCAGGCGCGTTTCCTGCCGGGACCATATTCGTGGCGGTTGTCGATCCCGGTGTCGGCGGCGCCCGCGCCGGCATCGCCATGGAGGCCGGTGGGCAGTGGTTTGTCGGGCCCGACAACGGCTTGTTTGAAATTGCCGCACGCCGGGCGGGCAGTACCGACCTCTGGGAATTGGATTATGAGCCGGGCTCGGTGTCGGCAAGTTTTCATGGCCGCGATGTGTTTGCGCCCTCCGCCGCCCGTTTGGAAATCGGGTCAGCGCCGCCCGGTGCAGTTGCCGTTGCCGGGTTGGATCGCCAGCCGGACTGGCCCGATGATCTGGCGGAAATCGTCTATATCGACCGATTCGGCAATGCGATTACCGGAATGCGGGGAAGTTTCGTTAAACCGTCATTTGCATTGCGGGTGAATCATGTTTACTTAGATTACGCTGGAGTATTTTCTGACGTTCCAAAGGGGACTGCATTCTGGTATGTAAACTCCAATGGGCTTGTTGAGATTGCCGTCAACCAAGGACGCGCCGCCGATATGCTGGACATTGAGGTGGGCGCCGGTGTTTGGTTTGGCGCGCAGGAAAGCGGATACTGAGTAAGGGGGAAATTGCGAAGTTCAAAACCGGGAGGAACTTGGCATGATGGTGGATAACAAAATTTTCCGGCGGAGTCTGTATGTCGATACGTGTGAAAATTTGGGGTTGCCGGGGGAGCATTGCGTGTCCGGCGCCCACGCACCTTAAATACGGCGGCAACACGACGAGCCTCGAGGTTGATGTCGGGGGGATTAAGCTGTTGCTCGACTGTGGCACCGGGATTCGCAATCTCGGCAAGCAGATGATGAAGCATGAGCAGGATCACTGCTACATCCTTCTGACCCATACCCATTGGGACCACATTAACGGCTTTCCATTTTTTGCGCCGGCCTTCGACAAGAACCGCCATTTCGAGATTATGGCCGGTCACTTGATGGACAAGGGCGGCATTCGCAACATTCTTGAAACGCAAATGGACAACCCCATGTTCCCGGTGCCGCTCGATGCCATGCAGGCGAAGCTGTCCTTTACTGATTTCAACGCCGGCGAAGATTTAGATCTGGGTCTTGGCGGCGCCAAAGTGAGCACCGCGCGTCTCAACCATCCCAACGATGCCACTGGCTACCGGGTCGATTACAACGGCCGCTCCATGTGCCTGATCACCGATACCGAGCATGTTGAAGGCAAGTTGGATGAAAATATACTGAACCTGATCGAAGGCGCCGATCTGGTCATCTACGACGCCACCTACACGGAAGAAGAATTTCCCTCGAAAGTCGGCTGGGGCCATTCAACTTGGAACGAGGGCATCAAGCTGTGCCAGGAAGCCGGTGCCAAGCGGTTGGGCATATTCCACCATGATCCCGAACATGACGATGTTTTTATGGACTCCATCGCCGAAGCAGCCGCCAAGGTTTGGGACGGCGCCTTCGTCATTCAGGAAAACATGGATTTTCGGGTAGAATAGAGCCCGTTGTTCCGGTGACTTATTAATTTTCGCTTACTTTTTGGCGTCCTTAGATTTGGGATCCGTGTCGGGTTTTTCCGGCCGCCGAAATTTTGGAATATTAACTTTGTTATAAATCGGCTGCCGACTTACTCGTATGATTATTCTGCGATTTGCCATTTGGTTGGCAGGAATAGGTTCGCCTGTTAAATCCCTGTTAGGTACTTTAGGTTGAGTGTGTGCATATCCGGTTGCTTGCATACGGTTGGAGGCGATCTTGTCATCCCCCGTTTCGCCAGCTGCCTCAAAATATCGGATGACTGTCGATGCGCGTCCTCCAGATAATTCCCAATTGGAAGGAAACTTTGGCGAATTGATGGGGTCATCATCAGTATGACCTTCAATCTTGAGATTGAATTGGGAATATATTGGGGAAGCTATTTCCTCGAACATCTGTTTTAAAACCGGAATAGCTTGGTCTTGTAACTCCGCAGAACCCGGTTTGAAAAATGCTCCACTATTTAATTCGAGAGTTATGCTACCTTGCGCATCTGTACCAACTGTTACCACTTCGTCGGCACCTTCGGAGGCAATAATTTCTGTTAAATTTTCCGACATTGTTTCTTGTTTTGTTTCTTTTGTTTCCTTCGCAATAGCTGAACTCATACCTTTTGCGACTTCATCCATCACGTCAAGATCAACTTTGGAGATGGAAAAGAATAATACGAAAAATGCCATCAACAACGTGATGGCATCAGCATATGTACCCATTATGTCATCGTCGTCGCCGGAAGCAGGTGGAGGGGGGGGCGGTGCCATTATTCTGTCTCTAACCGGGACATCAATCTTTCTTCATCTTATCGATATTGAAGTGAATAGCGGGATCAAGATAGCTGTTCATGCGATCTTGAATAGCGCGCGGACTTTTTTGGTCGGCTAGTAAGACTAGACCTTCAACAATGAGATAATTCCGAAAACGAACAATCTGCTCGCGCTGCTCTATTTTTGATGCGGCTGGCATAAATATTAATCGCGCAAATAGGACTCCATATAGCGTTGTGATCAACGCGACGGACAATGCGGGTCCTAAAGCTGCCGGATTGTCTAAATTACCTAGCATTATAACAAGACCAACGAGAGTACCTATCATACCAAAAGCCGGGCAAGCCCCACCGATCATTTTTAAAATATTGCATGGGGCCATATTTCGTCCAAAAGAGGATTCAACAGCGGTGCTTAACATTTCACGCACTTCTGATCCAGTGTAGCCGGCCACGACCATATCGATCCCGAATGTGAGGAAGCGATCGGCATTCTTGAGCTTCTTAGTTTCCGATTCTAATGCTGGTATGCCATTTTTTTGGACAGCATAGCCCCAACGAATTATCCTGCCAATCTCAGCTTTCAGGACATTTCTGTTTATTGGAGGAGCCGAATAAATGCTAATTATAGACTTATAAGCTAAAATTACGTACCGAGCTTCGTAGGAAATAAATGAGGCCGCCATCGCGCCACCTACGACCATTATGAAGCTGGGAACATCTACAAACATAAGAAAATTGTCCGTAGCTATGAAGATTGCTCCCAGGAATAGGCCTATACCAGCTATTATTCCACCAATAGTACCGAGTGACATCAAACCACCTTGCCAGTTTGCGTATTAGCGACACCAATTATAGCCTAAAATTGTATATAAAATAAGGTAAATAAATCGTTATTAAGAATAAAGTTTGGGGCGGTCCTCGAGCCAGAGAGTTATTGCTAAAAGTGGTATTTTGACTATGAAACAAGCGGCGACCAGATCGACCTCCGTCACCTCAACACCGTCTTTGTGCTTTACTCCAGTTATCACCTTGGTCAAGTAGTCGAAGCCGCGTAATCGTCTCCATTTCTTTTCCGCACCCTGCCCGAGTTTGAATACCATGTGCAGCATGCCGTCACGAGAGAGGCACCCTTTTGAGCGCCTGGTGCGGTGACGGATGGTTCCGAATGTCGGTTCTATGGGATTGCTGGTCCGAATGCTCTGCCAGTGCTGCGCCGGGAAGTCATCGAAAGCCATCATCTCGTCGCGGTCTTTCTGCAGGCAGATGGCAGCCTTTGGATATTTTAGCTCATACATTTTGATAAACAGGTCGAAGGCTTCCTCAGCATCTGCTTTTGTCTCCGCCTGCCAGATATCGTGCAGTGAACCTTTGGCTTTCGCCTGGCGGACTTGGGCAAGCAATTGAGAACGTTCATCGTCTTGTGCATCCAGCAGCGTTGCTGGCGGGTCCCGGGATAGACCTCCTCCAGCGCCGCCCAGAACCCCATGGCACCATCACCAATCGCCAACTCTGGCCCGTTCATACCGCGTGCTTTCAATTTTAATAGAACCCCGCGCCAGCTTTGCGTCGATTCCCGCATGCCGTCTTCAATGGTCAGAAAATGCTTTTCTCCGCGCTCATTAACACCAATGACAACCAAGGCGCACAGCTTCATTTGTCCGCCCCTCAGGCCGCTATAGACGCCGTCCGCCCAGACATAGACCCAACGGTCTTTATCCAGGGGACCATCACGCCAACTCCGGTACCCTTGCCCCCATATCTGCTTCAGACGCGGCACCGTGCTGGCCGACAAACCCTTTGCTTCTGGGCCAACCAATACTTTCAACGCCTCATCCATCTCCCCACTTGATACGCCTTTCAAATACAGCCACGGCAATGCCGCTTCCAGAGACTTCGTCTTGCGGATATATGGCGGGACAAGGGC
>JABHAA010000048.1 GCA_018674495.1 Rhodospirillaceae bacterium
ATATTGGTGATCTCCGGCGTATTTGCCACTTCCATCGGCCCCTTGCGCAGCCAGCTATCCATGCCCGGATCGTTGCCGGTGTCGGCGGTGAAAACGATCAGCGACTTCTCGAACATTTTGTGCCGGTCCAAGACTTTAAACAGGCGGGCCAATTGGCGCTCCACAGTAATCATTTCGGCCCGGGCGTTTTCAACCTGGCGCGCGTAGGCTCCCGGCGATGTGGCAGCGGCCAGGGATATGGACTGAATATCGTGATGGGTCAGATTGTGGGTGACGTATAAATTGGGCGCGCCGCGGTTTTTTTCAACCTCATTGATAAGCTGGGTCATTTCCAGCCTGCCCATATTGTCGCCAGTGCCACCACCGAATTTTTCCAGATCAAGATCGCCATGATCGGTGCGCCACAAAACCTCGTCGACCGCCACCGGAACAAAGACTTTCAAATACTTCCGGTACCAGCCTTTGATGATAGAGATGCGGCGTTGCAGCGTATTCTCGCCAACTGCGGTCAGGCAGGTATGGATAGACTTGTCACAGCGGCCGCTGTCGATAGACGAAATCCAGATCGCTTGCCGGCCCAGGGATTGGAACAGATCGGCGACCGGTGGGCTTTCCGCGTTGGTCCCGGCGGCCTTGACCACTTTGCGGAACCCCCGTGCCAGTTTCCGCAATATGGGCGGATTGACTTCGAGCGCCCTGGTGTCGCCGCCGCTGATGGCCCGCTTTATGATCGGATGATAGCGCCCCGAATAGAGCTGTTGCAGGCTGAGCGCCGAATTGGTGGCGCTGGCATAGGCCCGGTGGTAATTGTTGGAAACGCCTACCAGGCGCGCCAGATTGGGAAATTTACCGGCATCGATACGGCGGTCGGGCGGGAACACATGGTCGTGAATTACCCGCTCCATGGAAATCAGGAACACCGGCACCTTGGCCGGCTCGCCCTGGCTGGCCACCTTGTCCGGCGCAACCGATCTCGGCGTTTGGATGGCCTCCATGGTGAAGTAGGAAAACACCAATGCCAGCGCCAGGGAAAGCACCGGCGCGAATTTGGCAAAGGAATATAGATGGCCTCGCAGCCTGTAGAGCACGAACAGAAATAGCCCGGCGGCGGCCAGAATGAGCGCCGCCCTTACGAACACATAGGATATCAACAAGTCCTTGATATAAAAATGATCCATCTGGATCGCGAACAACCCTGAGATCGCGAATAGAACGAACAGCTCGAAATTGCTTTTTGCTATCAAATTTACCGGCACCAAAATGACAAAAAAACAGATCGGGATGATCACAAAGGTAAAGGCGACGAAAAGCGCCAGCGCGCCAGCATCCCAATTGCCAAGATAGAGCGTGCGCGGATCGTCCAGCACCATGCCGACCAGCAGGCTCTGAACAAATATGAAGGCGATCAAATTTGCCCACAGGGCGACGCCGGCCCAGGAATGACTTGAGCGCAAGTGCCTACTCTAAAGTGATGTATGGTGCGTGCATAGGTGGCCGATTATATGGGCCGGGGAATTCCGGTACAAGAGCCGAGGCTCGGGCGCTACAGCCATGCCCATTGCATCCATCGGCGCTCTCTATATAAGGAGCATTGGAATGGACATGGACGCATGAGCAAATCTCTGGCTCGGATTCTGGCCGGATTTACCCGCACCGCGACCGCCTGGCAAAGCCGCTGGCGGGGCGCCGGCACGAGGCTGCTGGTATCGCAGGCGCTGATCGAGGATAGCCATGTTGCGACACCAAGGGGCACCCTGCTTTTCCGTTCTTCTCATCCACAAGCGCTGGATTACCCCGCCGGCCTGCTTTCCCGCGAGCCGGACACCATCGCCTGGATCGACAAATTCGAGGCGCCGTTCGTGCTTTGGGACGTGGGCGCCAATGTGGGCGCCTATGCGCTTTATGCGGGGCTTAGCCCCGAGGCTACCGTTATCGCCTTCGAGCCCGCCGCCGCCAGCTACGCGGCGCTTGCCGAAAATATCCGCATTAACGCCATGGATGAGCGAATCGACGCCTATTGTATTGCCCTGTCGGGCGCCACCAAGGCTGGCCATTTGAATATGCAGAACGTCAATGCCGCCAGCGTGAGCCACGCCTTCGATAGCTTGGCGACGAGCACCGGCGAGGCCATCACACCGCAATTCCGCCAAGCCGTGATTGGCTATCGAGCGGATGATTTTCTTGACGCTTTCCAGGTGCCGGCGCCCAACTATCTCAAGATCGATGTGGATTCTATCGAGATCGAAATCCTGACCGGCGCCGAAAACATTCTGCGCAGCCCGGACCTCAAAGGCGTCCTGGTGGAGGCGGAAGGCTCTGCCGAGCGCTTAAGCGCCATCCGCCAATTGCTCGCCGATGCGGGTTTCGATGAGGGTTCGCATCCCGGCGCCGGCAATATGATCTTCGCCCGCAAAGCCGGCGCTTCATGATCCAGGCGGGCGCGAAGACATCATCCCTTTATCGCATATTTACAAAATGCGCATAGGCGAGCATCTTCTGAGTTTGCATTGATCGTGCGGGTTGGGAGGCGATAAAAATGTCAGGCTATGGTGGTAATTCCGCTCCTGCATCCGGTTCATCGGCGGACATGCAAAGCATTCTGCGCAGTAAATATTTCTGGCCCGTTACCGGGGCACCTGTCCTGTTTTTGTTATTGATTCTGGCGCTACCATTTTTCTGGTCTGCCGTTTTCAACCCGTATATCGACGGACCCGATATCCAAGGTGCGAAAGGGATCGACGCAATACGCATCGCCCTTGACGGGCTTGATGCGCGTTATAAGGACGCCATTGTTTCGCAGCGATCTTTTAAAAATGTGTACAGCCTCATTGCTCTAGCAGTTGGATCGGCCGCCGCCGTCGCGGCTCTTTTGCGCGCCCCCCAAATACTGACCGTATCATTGTCCGCTTTTGGGGGTGTAATTTTTGGCATCCAAGCCCTATTCTATAGTCAGCCCGTGGTTGATCTGATGGCCGAAGGGCGTCAACGGCTTGCTTGTGTCCGCAATGGCTCGCACATCCTCGTGGGGTTCGACGAAGCCGCCACAAACGTTTCTAAAATTCGTTCCGGGTTCCGAAATAACATACCGATTATTGACAAAAGCCAAATGAAGCTTGTCATTCAAGTTGCCCATGTTCAGGTTCTACGTGGCGATCCTGAACGATTGGCCAATACAGCGTTTGCAAAAATACAAAATGAACTGGCCGAGGATGCTCCCGATTTCATTTCGATAAAGCGAGACCTGGAATTTCGTTTGCGCCGTATTAAAAATTCAGGCGTAAAATTGAAGGCGCTTCCAGAAAACGAAAAGCATTTGGTACCGGGCAATTTGCCTGCACAACTTGTTGATATTGCTTCGAAATTGCGGAGTGCAATCGACGCGCTGACCAAGCCGGGAAAACTACGGAATGTCGTATCAGATATCGGGCGGGATTTTGTACCTGCAACTGAAAATTTTGAAGTGTCTTTGAAGGAGGCCGAGCGGCTGACCTCGAAATCAGTCCGTATCTCCAAGGATGCGCAAATCCTCAATGCTCGCTTGGCAAACTTTGACGTCAAACAAGAGCAGGCTCTCGGGTTCATTGGCGGTGCGATCACCTATATTCATTCCGACATTCTCCAGCGCATCGCCCGTAACGAGCTTAGCCCAAAAGCGGCTGAAGCAATTATCTCGCAGATCAGGTCGCGAATAACCGCCGCCGCATCGGGGCAAACAAGATCCCTAGCTTCAGTTGCCAGGTCATCAAGTCCAAATTATAAACGCGGCGCTAGACGCCGTGATCAACCGTCTCCAAGGCCGCCGATCAAAATTCTAATCGACGAAGCTCAAAAAGAATTTGTTGCGGCGGGAATCGCGTTAAAAAACGCGGCGCCCGATTTTTCTGACGCGGTGCGCAAATCCGAACAGCTTGAAAGGCTGATTATTACCGAGGGCAAAATTTTGAAAATTCGCACCTATAAAATGGCTAAAGCGGCAAGGAACTTGGCCCAAACCATCGACAGGTTGGAAAATGCACAAATTTCTGTTGCTGAGGAGATCGAGTCGGCTAAAGCCATATTCGAGCGCTTCGGCGCCGATAAAATTGATGCCGCGTTAAAGCCCTGTTTGAAGGGAATCGCATCACCGGGAGATCGAGTTGGAACCGTGGGTGAACTCATAAAAAGGATGACCTAACCGGCCTCGAAAACCGCATCCAACTCGCCCATCCGGTCCCGATGGCAGGCGAAGACGTTGACCTGATCGCGTAGCTCGAACCGCGCCTCGGCGGCAAATGGCGTCAGCGCCAAGGCATGATCGCCCGCCGGCAACGGTGCGTGCGGGCCAGGCCAGGCCAGGCTGCCGTCGCCCATGCGCCACAAGGGCTGGTAAAGCATGTACCCCTGCGCCTCCAGAAATTTGAGCGGCGCCAAGGTGGTTTCCGGGGTCTCTGGCGCCAGCCAGTTTTCGAAGATAAGCATCGGCTTTTGCTGCCTCAGCACCGTTTCCGCGCCTTGCAGAACTTCCAGCTCGTGTTCCTCCACATCGATCTTCATCACATCTGGCAGCGGTAAATCCAAATCGTCGAGCCGCGCCAGGGTAACCTCATCGCCGCCTCCGCCCTCGGCGTCACCCGGGCCCAGCCGCGCCAATCCGGTGGCTTCGTCCGCCAGGAACATATGCCCGCTGCCGGCCTTGTTCGAAAGCGCCAGCTGGTGGCAGGTGATGTGCGCTAATCCTGATTGCGCCACCCAATCGGTCAGATCAGCATAGGTACCGGCCACCGGCTCGAAGGCGTGAACCTCGCCTTTGTAGTCTGGTTTGCTGGCAGCATAAAAAGCAAAATAGCCCCAGTTGGAACCGATGTCGTAGAACACCGCCTCGCGGCCCAGAAAGACCTCCAACAACAGCGCCACTTCGGCCTCATAACCGCCGCCATAATGATCCAAATAAAGGCTAGCATAATGGCGCTTGCGGGCATCGAAGCGCAGCCGCACCGGCCCGTCCTTGGTGGTCAGCTCGGCGATGCCCGCACCGCCGAGACCCAGGCCATAAACGGCATCGAAGGCCAGCCGTCCGGCGCGCTTACCCAATCGCTTCGCCCACCGGTTCCGGTACTGATGAAAGCCGAGGCGCGTCAATCTTGCGATCAACGGCAGGGAGGTGCACCGAAAGGGCACCCGAGGAGGCGCGCGTAAAATCAGTACGCTGGATTGATTGCTCATCCGCCTATCATGCCAGATGCGGTGATCGGAACTCAAACGAATGAAGCGCCTTCGGTCTTGAACCGGGCTGGGCGGCGTTTATGATCGGGGCTGGTTGGCCTATGAGGATATCATGCGCTGGGAAGAAAAACTTGAGCGCGCGTTGGCGCACCATCAAGACGGTCAATTGGCGCCGGCGATCGCGCTGTACCGGCAGGTTCTTGGCGAACAGCCGGAGCAGCCCGACGCCAATCATCTGTACGGGCTGGCCCTGGACGGGGTCGGCGATACCGGGGCGGGTCTGATCCTCGTGGAAAAAGCGTTGGCGTTGGAGCCCGGCCATCCGGTTTATCTTTCCAACTTGGGCTATCTGCTCGGTAAGCTGGGCCGCAGCGAGGATGCCGAGCGCGCCTGCCGTGCCGCCATCAATGCCGATGGCACCGACGCAGACGCCCACAACAATTTGGGGTTGGCGTTGGAGGGCCAGGATCGCCTCCCGGATGCCCTTGCCGCCTACGCCGCCGCCCTCGCCATCCAGCCGGGCAACATGAACGCAATGATGAACCGGGGCGATGTGCTGCGCCGCCTCGGCCGCACCGATGAGGCACTGCAATGTTTTCGGGATGCCCGCGCATCCGATCCGCGCCATCCGCCGGCAACCCTCAATCTCGCCAGCCTGCTTGTGGAGGAGGGGCGCAGCGCCGAAGCCGAACCCCTGGCCCGCGAATTGGTTGCTATGGCCCCCGGTTTCGCCAAGGCCCACAATGTCCTCGGCGCGGCCTTGAAGGAGTTACGGAACTATGCGGCGGCCGAGGCGGCGTTTCGCCAGGCCGCCGCGATCGAACCTGAATATCTGAAATTCACCGTCAATCTTGCCGGCATCTTGGCAGAACAAAAAAAATACGAGGAAGCCGAAAGCCTGTTCGAACAGGTGCTGCGCGCCGCACCGGATATGGCGACCGCCCACGCCGGCCTCGGCAAGCTCAATATTGATGTCAGAAAATACGCCGCCGCCAATGCGCATCTGATGCGGGCGGTGGAATTGCACCCGGACAGTTTCTCCGCCCATTCCCTGCTCGGCATGGCGCGTCTTCATCACGCTGATATCGTTGGCGCCGTGGCGGCGTTCGAGACCTCGCACGCGATCCAGCCGTTCAACGATTGGGTGACGTCCAACTATCTTTTCTTCATGGCCTTCCACCCCGGCTATGATAGCGCCCGCCATTATCAATTGAGCACCGATTGGGCCAGACACACGGCCAAGGATATCACGCCGCTTCCCGCCGCAGGCCCGCCAAACATAGACCGGCGGACACGGGTTGGCTTCCTGGCTTACGAATTCTATGACCACAACACGTCCAATTTCTTCGAGCCGGTGATCCAGTGCTTCGGCGATGAGTTGGAGCTTTTCGGCTATGCCGGTAATGAGCGCCAGGATGCCACCACCGAACGGCTGAAAGGCTATTTTTCCGAATGGCGCGATGTCAGCGGATTGGAGCCGCGCGAAATTGCCGCTGCTGTGCGCGCCGATGACATCGATATTCTGGTGCTGGTATCGTCGTACCTCGCGACCCACCGCTTGCCGATGTTCTATAAAGCCGCGCCGGTGCAGGTGGCTTACTTGAATTTGGCGACCACCACCGGCACCGATACCGTCGATTATCTGATCACCGAGGAAGGCACCGACCCCTCTGGCGAGGCGGACCAATATTATACGGAAAAGCTGGTGCGCATCTCGCACCGGGATTGCTACCGGACGCCCCAAGACGCCGGCGAGGTTCAGCCATCGCCACTCCAAAATACCGGCGCCGTCACCTTTGCCTCGTTCAACAATGTGGGCAAAATCACGCCCGATATCATGGCCGCCTGGGCGCGCATATTGGGTCGCGTCGAAGGCTCCAGAATGTTGATCCGCAACAGTCTCAATTACGATGCCTCTGAAGATTGGAACCCGGTACGCGATAGACTGCACGAAGCCGGCATCGACGCGTCCCGGTTCGAGTTCCTGCCCTTCGCCGATACCAGGGCCGAGGCCATCCGCACTTACAATCAGGTCGATATCGCCCTCGACACGTTTCCCTGCAACGGCGGCACCACGACCTGCGATGCGCTTTGGATGGGGGTGCCGGTGGTGACCATCCAGGGCCCCAACTTCATTGGCCGCCAGACCGCTACGTACCTTACCAAGGTAGGCTTGGCCGATTTGGTGGCGAATAGCACCCAAGACTATGAGAGCTGCGCCGTGGCCCTGGCCGGCCAACCGGCGCGCCTGGCGGAAATCCGGCGCAGCTTAAGGCCATTGGTGGCTGAGCATATGTTCGATTACCAGACCCACGCCGACGAGATGCAGGCCGCCTTCAAGGAAATGTGGCGCCGCCATTTGGCCGGCGAGAAACCGGAAGCCTTCCGGGTGCCCCTGGAACGTGCAGCGGGGAAGCAGATTGATGACAGCGATTAAAACTATTGCCGCCGCCATCATCGCCGTCGGCGTGTCGTTAGCCGCGCCGGCGCAAGCGCAGGATATCGATGCCCTTTTGAAAACCATCAAACTACCGCCCGGTTTTAAGATTACGCTGTTTGCCCGAGTGCCAAGTGCGCGCTCGCTGGCGATCGATACTCAGTCCGGTGCCATCTTCGTTGGCTCGCGTTCGCGCTTCGTGCACCGTATCATCGACCGGGACGGCGACGGCTCCGCCGATGAGGTGGCGCGCGTCGCCGGCGCCCTCCGGGTGCCCAACGGGTTGGCTATTCGCGGCGGCAAGCTGTTCATCGCCGAACAGCACCGCATATCCTTTTGGGCCGGCACCGATGATGGCGGCGCACCGCAAGCCCTTGATCCGCTGACCACCATCTTTACCGGCCTGCCCGACAAATCCTGGCATGGCTGGCGCTATGCCGGCTTTGGCCCTGACGGCAAACTTTATGTGTCCGTGGGCGCGCCCTGCAATGTCTGCGCCGGGCAAGGGCTGGAAGGCTCGATCATCCGCATTCGCGCGCAAGGCGGGCCAGCCGAAGTTGTTGCCCATGGGGTGCGCAATTCGGTCGGCTTCGACTGGCACCCGAAAACCGGAGAACTGTTTTTCACCGACAACGGCGCCGATCGCATGGGC
>JABHAA010000057.1 GCA_018674495.1 Rhodospirillaceae bacterium
AAACAGAATTGATGGCGGGATCAGTGAGCCGAGGGTGCCGGCCGAAGCAACAACGCCGGTGGCGAGGCCTTTCTCGTAGCCTTGCTTGAGCATTTCGGGAATGGCGATGCGGCCCATGGCGGCGGCTGTTGCGACGGACGAGCCGGACGCCGCAGCAAAGCCGGCGCAAGCCAGATTGGTGGCCACCGCAAGCCCGCCCGGAAGTGCGCCAAACCATAATCGCGCCGCTCGGAACAGGGCCAATGAGATGCCCGAATTGTGCGCCACCGAGCCCATTAGCAGGAACATCGGAATGGCGGTCAAAGTCCAACTTGCACCAAATTCAAACGGCGTATCCTTGATGATGCCGAAGCCCACATCAAAGCCGCGCAAGCCGACAATGCCAAGCACGCCGGTAGCACCCAGCACAACACCGATGGGCAGGCGCAAGGCGATGAAGAGCATGATCGCGCCGAGTGACCAAAATCCGAGTGCGAGCGGGCTCATGCGCTGATCGGTACCCTAATTTCGCCGGCGCGGCGGACATCCTGGCGCATGCGCACCATGTGATAGAGCGCCATCATGCCGAAGGCGATGGGCAGCATCCAGCGTGACGGCCAGACGGCCATGAAATCGTCACCCACCTCCATAACCTCCCCGGTCACGGTCTGCTCGATGGCCATGTCGCCCGTATAGAAGGTGAAAATGAGCACGTATATAACCGTTAAGCCGTGGACAACCGCGTCCCATTTGAGCAACGTTTTTTCGCTGAACCCGCGGGTGAATAACTCGACGATTATCTGGCCTTCGGTGAGCGAAACATAGGCCATCGGCAGATACATCACCGGAACCATGTAGTAGTTGGCGGCGATTTCAAAGGTGCCGGTGATGGGCGCGTTGAAGACCTGGCGCATAAACACGTCCGCCGTGATATGCAGCATCATTAGCACGGTGACCGTGCCGGCCACATACATGACGAGCCGCACCGGGCCGTCGATTTTCGATTGCATATTGTTCATGGAATTCTGTTTGGGATCAATGAGAAGACGGCGGGCGGCGATGACCGCCGCCCGCTGAATCCAATATTATTTATAGGCTATGCGGATCCACCTTGTCGTAGATTTCCCGCTTGATGGCGGCGGCGAGCTTATTGACATCGGTGCCCACCTCCTTCGAGATTTTGCGCCATTTTGCGATCGCCGTATCGTAGGCATCGAGAACCTTACCCGGGTTCTTGACGCCGAACTTGGCGAAACGCTTCATGTTGGAGGCGCGCTGCGAGGCGACCCTTTTATCCATGACGCTTTGGAAGCCCTTGCCCGAAGTGATCTTCACGCCGACTTTCTTAGCATCGGCAAGAATCGCATTGTCGCGGAACAGATAGGCCGACAGCGCCGAATGGGCATTGACCAGAGGCAAATACTTCCAATGGGCTTCGCGCTCGGACTTGGTCATGGAGTGCCAGGTTTTGCGGTTCATGGCGACCGATACGGCCGGGCCGATAATGCCCAGGGGTGTCTTCACAACGAACTTGGCCACATCCTGATAGGAGTAGGATTTAAGCCAGGCAACGGCGCCAAGGACGCAATCCAGGGTGCCGCGCTGCAGCGCCGTGGTGGCTTCGGCCGGGGTCATGTTGACCGGTACGCCGCCGGCGATTTTAACCAAGCTCACGCCGCCGCCCGAAGCGCGGGTCTTCATGCCTTTGAAGTCAGCCAAAGTTTGGACATTTTTCCGGCAAATCATGCGGAAGGGTGTCGGCGCATAGCCGGCCAGGTAGACCACGTTATTCTTGTTCCACTCCTTCTTACATTGGGGGCAGTTGAGCAACAGAACTTCGTTCTGCGCGGCGGTGGCCGCCACATTGTCTTCGCCGCCAATAAGGGTCGAGTGGATCATCGCCGTCGTCGGCGTCTTTTTCGCCGAGAAGACCGAAATGCCGAGACCAGCATCAATAAGCCCGTCGCGGAGGCCAGCGAGGGTTGTCCGGCCCTTGACCAGCGCGCCGCCGGCGACCAACTTCCAGGTGATGGAGCCGTTGGTATCTTTTTTGACGCCGTTGAACATGACCGGCAAGGCATCGGCATTGACGCCATGTTTTGGGCTGACCCAAGAGCCATAGACCAATTCCTTGGCCTGGGCGCCGGTGGCAATCAAAAGGGCGATGCCCAATACGGCAGCCGCCATTAATTTCAAATGTTTCATAATTTATTCTCCCTGTTTATTGAAATTTACAATTTCAGTGTAGCAATTTATTTTGCGCATAAAACCACCGATTGGGAAATTAACCAAACAATTTCTGACCCTTGCGGCATTCAAGGGCGATAATGATTTGGCCACTGTCCGCCATGCGGGCATTTGCCAATCTTGAAGGCGCACCAAGGCGGATTCCGGGACCAAACAAATCGACATCGAAAAAATGCGTCCCAATTTCAAGAAGACATTATAGCCGGCGGTTGTGTGATTGGTGGTTATATCGTGCGACATGGCGTTAAAAAATCTCGTGGGGTTTGGTATGGATTGGTATGGTTTTGTATGGGTAATAAAGGTCTCTATCGTTAATATCCGTCCTTTAATAATTCGTCTTACCCCGGCTTGACCGGGGTATCCAGAAATCCCTGGATCACCCGATCAAGTCGGGTGATGACGTGAAGTTCCGGTTTCCAGTTATTCTTCCTCCCCTTCTCACCGCCTCACCGTCTCTGTGGTGATATTTCTTTTCCTTATCCTTGACGCGACATATTTCGGCCAAAACGACCATACCGTTTCACGAGCTTTCCTAACGGTTCCTAACGGTTCTTAACGCTTTTCACGCACCCCTCAGCCACGCGAAAACCCCGCGCGGGCGGGTGAAGTTCACGCAACTTATTGGGATTCAGGATTACCGGAAAGTATAGAACAAAATAAGCACAAATGCAAGGAAATTCGCCCGGCGCCTCGCTATGCTTTCCGCACCCGCAGCATGCGCGTCAGGGTCACGTCGTGGTCGAAATAATGATGTTTGAGGGCGGCCAGGATATGCACCACGAGCAGCGGAATGAGGAGATAGGAGACCACTACATGAACCTCCTCGAACGCCCGGTGCAGGCCGCGATTGGTGGCGATGATATCGGGCATGGTGAAAAGCCCGAAAAATTCGATTGCCCGGCGGCCACTGTCGGCGGCGACCCATCCGGTTGCCGGCATGGCGGCGATCAGCGCCAAAAGGCCAATATGCCATGCCCGGGTTATCCGGCGCAGCCATGGACCGGCGTTGTCCGCAGGTTCGGGAAACCCGGAAATCAGGCGCCACGAAATGCCGGTGGCAGCCAGCACCAGAAGAATGATACCGAGGGAATTGTGCAGCGCCCGCATATCGGACCGCAACTGGCCGCGCGGCAATTCATCCATAAGAATTGCGACCGCGAACACGGCAACGATCAAAAGCGCCGTGATCCAGTGGTTAACAATGGATACAGTTCCGAAATTCCGAATTCCGTCGCGGAGTTGCATGGCGAGTTCCCTTTAACCAATGTTTTCGTCTGGGCCGGCGAGCGCTGAGAACACCTGGGGCTCAACACCAACCACCGCCCAACTTCAATTCGGTGGCTTTAGAAAATGTTCAGGTGCCCGGATCGGGCCGTCCAGGGTCTTAAGAAAATCCTCTATCTGGCGGAACTGGGCGTCGCTCATGGGTAGGCGCGTCAATTCGGTTTCGCCCACCGTCGCCGGCGGCACGTCCCGGTACTGCCAGATAGCATCCTCCAAAGTCTGAAACTGGCCCGCATGCATGTAGGGCGCGGTGCGCACCAAGTAGCGCAACGTCGGCGTTTTGAAGGCGCCCGCCAGTTCCGCCCCTGCGCGCTTGGCGAAGCGCAATTCGGCGCAAAGCCCGGCCGGCGCATCGGAAAAGGCTCCCCGGCAATTGGCGGCGTCGGCGAGGGCCGATTTGATGCCATCGGAGCGGCCCTGCTCGTCCGCGTCGGCGCCAACCACTTGTGATCCGATATTGTGGAAATGGTTGTCGGTGAACATCGGGCCATTGTGGCAGCGGATGCATTGGCCCTGATTGTCGGAGATAAACACCCGAAGCCCAGCGATTTCTTCGATACTGAATTGATCGGCTGGCGCTGGCGTGCGCCCGGCCAGCACGGCCTCCACATAGCGGTCGAATTTTGTCGGCGCCGGCAGGATGGTGCGCTCATAAGCGGCGATGGCCTTGCCCAGATTGGCGAAGGCGGCATCGATGCCGGCGGCATTGGTCATCGCCGGCAGGGGCCCAAACAATGCCTCGTAGCGGCGCCGGTAATCCAAATCGCGGCTGGCAACGCCGATGATCCAATCCCGGCTGGTGCCGTGTTCGACGGCGCTTTCGAGCGGGCCCATGGCCTGCGCCCACTGGCTGTCTTTGCGCCCGTCCCAGAACTGCCAGGGGCTGTAGGCCGCGCCGATGATTGTCGGAGCGTTGCGCGCCATTAAGCCAACGCCGCGCGCATTTTTGCGGCCATCGGTGAACGCCAGTTCCGGGATATGGCAGGTGACGCAGGCCACCTGGCCGTTCGCCGAAAGCCGGTTGTCGAAAAACAAGCGATGGCCGAATTCGGCGGCGCGGGCGTCATCGGCGACGGCATTGGTGGGATCGGGCGGCGGCTTAGGCAGCGAGCCGATCCATAGCGAGCGCAACACCGTTAGCTCATCCTTGGTCCATTCGTCGTCCAGCGAGGCCCAGACGGCGACGCTGGCCTGGACTTCAAACTGAGCTTGATCGCGGATGCCGCCGGCGCGGATATCGAAGTGCAACTGCCAGCGGCCCTGGCGGTCAAACTTTACCCCTTCGACGCGGTAGCCGCCGTCTGGATGGGCGCTGATGCGGGGGCGCGTCGGCAGGGCGTGGACGTGATCGAGGGTGCCGCCGGTGATTTCTATGGCCGCGCCCCGGACCGGGGTTCCGTCGGCGCGGGTAACGCTAAGGCGCCAGGACTGCATCGCGTTCCAGGGCGTCTTAGCTTTGGCATCCAACGATACACGGTAATGCCCGCCCGCCGATTGCCTGGTCTCGGCGCCGGCGCCGGACCACAAACCGGCGGCCAGGAGTGCCGCCAACAGTGCTAAGATTCTGGGCATCATTTGCGGTCCCAGAGGCCAAAAGGGTATTAAGCGCCGGCGTTCGCATCCAGCGCCGAATCCAATAAAAACACGTCGGTCAACAGGGTCCGGACATGGTTGGTGGCGTTGAGATTGTCGATCAGCTCGGACGACAAGAAAGGCTGCGCCGCGGCGAATTCCAGCAGGGT
>JABHAA010000058.1 GCA_018674495.1 Rhodospirillaceae bacterium
GTTGTTCCATTCGGTCAGGACAGCAATGTCTTCGTTTTCCAATTTAGGCCGTCCCCGTGTAAATTTTATTATCAATTAGCGGCAGCAAAATATAGGCTACCAAAGATACTAACTACCATGGTACCGTCACAAATCCCAAGGGTATTTGCACGCGCAAATTTTTCCAGGGCAATAAAAGTAACGGGATTTTTCAGGTCATTTACCAAGGAGATTACGGTGAAAAAATCAATTCTATATTCTTTGCTGGGCGGCGTTGCGGCGATGGCCGTTGCGGGTCCGGCGGCAGCGCAAACCAAGTGGATGATGGACGTTTGGCTGCCCAATAAACACCCGATTAAGACCGGGCTTCAGAACAAGATGCAGACCGATTACAATGCCGTGACCAACGGGCGGGTACAGATTCAGTTCCCCGCTGCCAAGCTTTCGGCGTCTTCCAAGCAGTGGGAAGCGGTCGATTCCGGTATTTCCGATGTCGCCGTTTCCTATATCGGCTGGTATCGCAATCGGATCAAGCTTCCGGCCCTTGCGCACCTTCCGTTCATGGTTCCCAACGCCGAAAAAGCGAGCTTGGCAATCTGGAAGACGCAGCAGAAATTCTTCAACGCGGCCGGCGAGTTTAAGGGCATGAAGTTGCTTGCCTTCCTCACCCATAACGGCAGCCATATCGCCAACTCCAAGCGCGAGATCAAAACCGTTGCCGATTTGAAGGGGCTCAAAATTCGCGCCTCCGCGGGTGAAGCCACCCAGTCCTTGAAGCTTCTTGGCGGCAACCCGGTGACCACGTCGGGCCCGAAAATCTTCGAGTTTGTTTCCAAGGGCGTCGTCGATGGTTTGCAAGACGGCATGCACGCGCCGCGCGCTTTCAAGATTATCCGCTTCTTGAAGCATGTCACCAAGGTCCCGGGATCATTGGGCACCATCACCTTCGCTGTCTTCGTCAAACAATCCAAGTGGGATGGCATCTCGGCCGCTGACCGAAAGGCAATTGACGGCGTTTCCGGTGAAGGCCTTTCCGCCTATGGCGGCAGAGCGTTTGATGACTTCACCAACGGCTCCTTCGATATGATGAAAAAAGCCGGCGTCAGCATCAAGGATGCGTCGCCCAAGCTGGTGTCTCAGTTGAAAGAGCGCTTGCAGCCCATGCGTGATACCTGGATCAAGGCCGCCGCCGCCAAGAGCGTCGATGGCAATGCGGCAATCGCGTATTATCGCTCTCAGGCGTTCAATTGATCCAAGCCTGACGCAATAAACGACATTTTCGGGCGTTGCCGGTTTCCATCGGCAACGCCCGTTTTTTATTTAATTCAATACCTTATAGACCGCGTCCATGATCTTGTCGGGCGTCGGCTTGACCGCCGCCTCGTGTTCCGGGGCCGCCGAAACCGGCGCATCCGGGCGCGCCGCGCGGACAATAGGTGCGCGAAGATGCTTGAACCCCTCCTCGGCGACGATAGCCGAGATTTCTGACGCGACGCCGCAAGACAGCCGTGCCTCGTCGGCGATCACCAGCCGCCCGGTCTTGGCGACGGAGGAAAGGATGCTCTCTTTGTCCAGGGGCACCAAGGTGCGCGGATCGATCACTTCTACATCGATGCCGTCGGCGGCCAATTTTTCCGCCGCTTCCAAAGCCACCGATACAGTCAGCGAGGTGGCCACCAATGTCACATCGGCACCGCCCCGTTTGATGGCGGCGACACCAAACGGAATTTCGTAATCCTCGTCCGGCACCTCGTCCTCTGTTCCGTATAATAAGCCGTGGGTGAAGATCACCGTGGGGTTGTCGCTTTTGATCGCCGTCCGCATCAGTCCCTTGGCGTCATAGGCGCAGGACGGCACCACCAGTTCCAGGCCCGGCGTGTTCCAGAATATGGGCTGCGGGCTTTCCGAATGCTGCGAGCCGGTGCCCATGACGATGCCGTGGTTGAGATGGATCACCATCGGCACCTTGATCCGACCGCCGGACGAAAAATAGGCGGTGGCGATCTCGTTGGCGATGGAGGATAGCGCAGGGTAAGCGAAGCTGGCGACACCGATATGCAGGAACATGCGGTGCCCGCACATGGCGGCGCCGGCAGCCAACGCCGTGTAGGAGGCTTCGGATATGGGCGGATAATAGATGCGGTCCGCAAACTCCGCCTGCAAGGGCTCGAACTGGTGGCGCTGGGGACCGATGCCGAACACCTCGTTGCCCATGATGGTGAAGTTGGGATCTTCGGCGAACGCGGTGCGAAAGACATCGGCCATGGCATCGCAATAATTGGTCATGGTCATGGATCAGCCCTCCATCTCGGGAACAAAAACATGGTTGAGCGCCGTTTCGGCGGGCGGCTGGGGGCTGTCGATGGCCCATTGGCTGGCGGCCTCGATAAGGCCTGCTGTCTCTGCATCGAGGGCCGATATATCCGCCTGGCTCACCGTACCCTCCGCCAGCAATTGGCGGGCATAGAGGAAGATCGGGTCCTGGTTTCGATACCAGTCTTCGTTACGGCTGCCATAATTTGTGTCGTCCCAAATCATTGTCATGTCGGTATCGCCCATGGGCAGTTCCGGCCATAGGGGCTTGGAGCCTTCCCAACGCTCCGTCACCGCTTGGACGAAGGCCGGGCCGTTGCCCGCCCGGCAATGGGCAACGGCTCTGGATGCGGCCCCAAACACCGCGTCCACATCGCGGCCATCGACGGTTTCCACCGGGATGCCGAAGGTGTCCGGAATTTTGGTCAAATCCTTGACCGACGACATGGCCGCCGGGAAGCCGCCGCCGATGGAGCCGACCGCGCCCTCATTATTGTTCTCGCAGATATAGACCACCGGCAGCGACCACAATGCCGCCAGGTTCAGCGATTCATAAGAGATGCCTTCTTCCAATGAGCCGTCGCCGAAGAAGGCCACGGAAACCTGATCGCCGCCGCCGTTGCGAAGCGCAAAGCCGGCACCGGTGGCCAGGCTGATGCATCCACCGACGATGGACGAGGTGGCCAGGAAGCCAAGGTCCGGGTCCGACAGATGCAAAGTGCCGCCATAGCCGCCGTTGAGCCCGGTTTCCCGGCATAATATTTCGGCCAGCGCAGCGCCCGGGTCGGCGCCCCTTGCCAGCACATGGCCGTGATTGCGGTGCGTGGTGGCCAGCTTGTCGCCGGGCAAAAGCGCTTCCATGACGGCGGCGCCGGTGGCTTCTTGACCGATGTATAGATGATAATGGGCCATAAATTCGCCGGCCTCGAACAGATGCACCAGACGTTCCTCGAAGCGGCGGATGATCATCATCCGTTCGAGGACGGCCAGTTTGCGTCTCGTATCCCAATCGCCGCACATTGCTTTTTGCCCCCGCATTTTATGTTTGTTGGCTAAGCTTCGCCTTCGTCGGTAGTATTCTTAGATCACAGCAAATGAGAAGGGGATTAACAATGGCATTCAGCCAACAGATCAAGGATTTGATTTTCAACGCCCACAAGGACCACTGCGTCTGCATGTTGGCCACCGTCGGTGATGACGGCCCCAATATCAGCCCCAAGGGCTCGGTGATCATCTATGATGATGAGCATTTGGCCTATTGGGAGCGCTCGAAAAAGGCCGCCCTCAAAAACGTGCAGAACGATAACCGGGTGGTGGTGATGTATTCCAACAAGGCGTTGGCCGAAGGCGGCGGGCTCGATCTTCCGGGTGGCATTATCCGCTTTTACGGCACTGCCGAGATTCACGAACGCGGCGAATTTCGCGACAAGGTGCGCACCATGCTGCAAGAGCGGGAAATCGACCACGAAGGCGCCGAGGAAGGTTTTGCGGTGCTGATCAAACTCGACCGCGCCGTCGACATGCGCGGCAAACCGGTGAACTAGAGCATTTCCGAACAAATATGAACCATTTGACCGGGATGATTTTGTCCCGTGGCTAGGAGCGCGCCGCATGGCGATGCATTGGCATCGGCAAAGGCGTGCGACGAAGTCCACGGGTCAAAAGCACCCGGCCTCCGGTGGGTCAAATCGGCTCCTAAGGCGGCGCCCCGGCGCTTGCCCGATGCGAAGGCATCGCGCTGCGCACCGCGCCTACCCGGAAAACCGATTTGAACCCATCAAATTGATTCATATTTGTCCGGAAATGCTCTAGCTGTCGGCTTTGTCCAGGGCCATGCCCACATCGAACGACGGTCGCTCCTGGATGCGCCGCCACCAATCGCCGAGTTTGGGGCGCGCCGTCCAGTCGATTAGGGCGGTCAGCCCGTTCACCTGAAAGCGCTCCAGAAACGGGGTGATCGAAATATCGGCCAGGGAAAATTCGTCGCCGGCCAGCCAGGGCGATGTGCTTAACGTTACTTCCATCTCGTCCAGCAGTTCCGCGAGCAGCCCTTCGGCGAGGGTCTCTTCTTCCACCGATACACCGTCCCGGTAGCGGCGCATACGTTCGGCGCGCAAAGCCAGCTTCGGATAGCGCTCGGCCATGGCGCGCTTTTCTTCGAGATTGAGGTCCGCCATGCGCGCTGCCATGAAGCGGTTGTGGGATATGATGTTGATGTTCTTGTGGACAACGCTTTCCGATTTATCCAGCCACCAGCGCATTTGAGCGCGGCTCCCCGGCTCGATGGGGCGCAGGCGCACATCGGGAAACACGTCTTCCAGATACTCCAAAATGACGCAACTTTCGGTGATGATGCCGCCATCATGGTCGAGGCTGGGCACCACCCCATAGGGGTTAATCTTCAAATACCAAGGCGCCAGGTTTTCTCTAACCGAGCCTCCCTTGACGGCGCGGTTTTCCCAGTCGAGACCCTTCTCGTGCAGGCAGATACGCACCTTCTTAGAACAGGTGGAAGTCCACATATGATAGAGGGCTAGCATCTATTTCAGCTCCGCTCTGATATCGTCGTCCCAAAATTCGCGGGAGGAATTGGCCCTCGGGAACGGCGTGTCCGGTACCGGTAGCCCCAAAAATTCGCACAATGGCTGCCAGCCGTCGGTGATATCCAGTTGCAATAGTCGCTCGGCCGGAAACGCCGCCTTCACATCTTCCACATGCTTGTCGTAGGCGGCGATGGCGGCGCCTCTGTCGTCATATGTTGAGCCGAAGGCCTGGGTGCCGATCATTTCGTGCACCATCTTATTGATGCTCAGAAAATGGGGATCGCCGATCTCATCCGTTGGTTTCGAAAGCGCCATCTTAATAGTCTTTGCAAAGCTCTCCCACCAGCCATCTGCGTCCCTGAGTGTGAGGATCAACTTGGCGCCTTCGAAGTGCCCTGCCAGCTGCCGCCAAAAATGCGCCGAGGGCCAATCCACTGCAGAGTTGTATCCGGCGAAAGCGGCGTCCCAATCGACCGGCTCGCCGGCGACGGCCGCCTGCCAATGAGGCAGTTGTGCGTGGTCGGTCATGACCTCTTCCATATGGTGGCAGGGGCCGAACCCCAACTGTTCCAGGGCCAGCTTCAGTGACTTGGTTCCGGTGCGCCCGAAACCTGCTCCGATGATTTTTAGTGTCATGCCCTACCAACTCCAAATCATGCATATTCAACACTGGCAGCCTGGAAAGCGGTGCGCAAACCTTCTTGCATGGCACCCACATCGGCGCAGACCGCATAGCGGATGCAGCCCGGGAAGTGCACGCCGACGACGCCGGTTTCCTCGATCATCGCCATGTTGAATTCCTCGGAGCTTGCCATGGGCCGCCCGAAGGCAGAGGCGGGCGCCTCCCAAAGTGTATAGAACCCAGCCCGGGGTTTGAGCGCCAGACGCATGCCTAGCCCGGATAACAAATCCATCAACAGATCAAGCCGCTCGGAATACATATTCCGGTAAGCCTCAATGCCAGCCTGATCGTTTTCCAGCGCATGCAGCGCGCCGGCGGCCATGGGCGCCACCAGACCCGCATCGGTCTTGCCCTTGACCTCGGCAATGTCGGCGATGAAATCTTTCGAGCCTGCCATGGCGCCCACATGCCAGCCAGTGCCGTTGCCGATCAGCTTGGCGGCGGTGAAGCCTTCGGCCCAGGACAAATCGGGATAATCGATGGCCACTTCGGAGAGCGAAATGGTGTCATCGGTGAAGGTCAGGCAGTAATAGGCGGCGTCGTTGAACAGGCGGATATCGTTGGCTTCGCAGTGTGCGCAAAGCGCCCGCAGCCAGGCCTCCCCGGCAACCTGGCCGGACGGATTGTGCGGATAATTGATCATGATCAGATCAGTGTCGGCACGGATATCATTTGGGTCAAACAGATATTCGTTTTCGGGCGATAAATTCAGCGCATAGTGATCGGCGTGGGGGTGATAGTCGCACCAATCGGCCGGGATTGGATAGCCGGGCGCCGTCATGGTCGCCACCGTGACCGCCTTGTTCGCGCAGCCCGCCGCCAGGGGCAAGAGCCCCAGCACCGGCTTGATGCCCATGATTGGTAGGTAGGCCACCTCGCCCGCCGGCAGATCGCGGGCCAGATGGGCACGCACGAACCGTACCGAAAATTTAGGCACCGCCTGATCCAGATTATACTGGTAGGCGTGCATCACTTCTTCGTCGCTCATCACCGCGTCGCGGGCGGCTTCGCGGGCGCTTAATAATGCCGGGCCCTTGGGCTCGCCGATGGACAGATCCAACAGTTGCATGCCGGCGGCCAGTACCTCTGATCGCTTGGCGCGGATTTTTTGAAAGATGTTTGCCTTTCCTGGCAGCAGTCTTGATTGACGCATGAACTAATTATTCTCCTGCAATTCCGCCAATCCCCGGAAATGCTCCAGCGCATCCGGGTTGGCCAAGGCTTCGCTATTGTTGATGGCGCGCCCGTGCACCGCGTCGCGCACCGCCAATTCGGTGATCTTGCCGGACTTGGTGCGCGGAATGTCGGGCACGGCGATGATGACGGCGGGCACGTGCCTGGGCGTGCAGTTGGCGCGGATACGGGTGCGTATCTCGGCTTGCAGTTCCTCGGTCAGCGCATGACCTTCGCGCATGATCACGAACAGCACGACGCGCGTATCGTCGTCCCAGTGCTGGCCGATGGCGATGCTTTCCATGACTGGATCGAGCTGCTCCACTTGGCGGTAAATCTCCGCCGTGCCGATGCGCACGCCCCCCGGGTTCAGCGTTGCGTCCGAGCGGCCATGGATGATCATGCCGCCATGCTCTGTCATTTCCGCCCAATCCCCATGGCACCAGACGCCGGGGAATTTGTCGAAATATGCGGCCTGATATTTGGCCTGATCGGTATCGTTCCAGAACCGGATAGGCAAAGACGGGAACGGCGCGGCGCAGACCAGATCGCCGGCCTCGCCAACCATGCGCTCACCGCCCTCGTTGAATACCGCCACGTCGAGGCCGAGGCCCATTGCCTGGATCTCACCCCGCCAAACCGGGCCGATGGGATTGCCAAGCACGAAACAGCCGACGATATCGGTGCCGCCGGAGATCGAGGCCAGATGAAGATCGGGCTTGATCCATGCATAGACGAAATCGAAGCTTTCCGGCGACAGGGGCGAACCGGTGGAGGCCATCAGCCGGACCGACGAAAGATCGTGGGTCTCGATGGGCTTCAACCCGGCTTTCTTGACCGCGTCAATATATTTGGCCGAGGTGCCGAACAGGGTCATGCCCTCGGCCTCGGCGTAATCGAACAATACATTGCCGTCCGGGTAAAAGGGCGAGCCGTCATAAAGCAACAATGTCGCGCCGACGGCCAGGGCCGAGACCTGCCAGTTCCACATCATCCAGCCGCAGGTAGTGAAATAAAATACGCGGTCGCCGGGTTTCTCGTCGCAATGGAACAGATGCTCGGAGAGATGTTTCAAAAGCACGCCGCCGGCGGAATGGACAATGCATTTGGGCACGCCCGTGGTGCCCGACGAATACATGATATAGAGCGGATGGGCGAAGGGCAGACGCGCGAACTCTATTTCGCCGGCCTCGTACCCATGGGTGAAATCATCCAGCAATTGGGCGCCGGGAAGGGCGCTGATATCGGGCGAAGCGTCCGTATAGGGAACAATGATGGTCGCCTCCACGCTCGGAAGCTGGGCCAGAATTTCTGATACTTTTCCAAGTGAATCGTGAGTGCCGCCGTTGTAAAAATAGCCGTCGCAGGCGATCAGCACTATTGGCTCGATCTGGCCGAACCGGTCGAGCACCCCGGCGGTGCCGAAATCGGGAGAACAGGACGACCAGATGGCGCCGATGGAAACGGCGGCGAGCATGGCGACAATGGTTTCCGGCAGGTTCGGAAGATAGCCGCACACCCGGTCGCCGGGGGATAGCCCAAGCGCCCGCAATGCTTGCGCCAATTTTGAAACCTGGGCGTACAAATCGTCGTGGCTGAGGCGCGCGCTTGCCTTGTCCTCGCCGCGAAAGACAATGGCATCGCCGGCCCCCCTGTGGCGCAGCAAATTTTCCGCATAATTGAGGCTGGCGCCGGGGAAAAACATGGCCCCCGGCATGCGGTCCGGATGCTTGATAACCGGGCCATCGAAGCCGTCGCCGATGACATCTGCATAGCCCACCACGGCGCGCCAAAAATCATCCATATGCGCCACCGAATAGCGGTGCAGGGAAACATAATCATCCAAATCCACGCCATGTTTGGCGGCCAGCAATTGCATCAGCCCGGTCATATTGCTGGCGTCGATCTGCGCCTGGCTCGGTTGCCACAGAATTTGGCTCAACGGTTGGCTCCTCTGGTGGACTTTGCCTAGTTACCAACGCCACGGGCGCAAGGTCAACCTGTGATGCTTGGCGAAACCGCCCGCCCGGACTACCTTGTAGGCATGGACAAGTATCGAGATATCGAGCTTGGGCCCGCGGCGTTTCTCTCCCTGGCCGAGGCGGCCTTTGCCGGCATCCCTCAAAGCCTCCGCCAATATGTGGGCGAGGTTATCTTTCACATCGACGATTTTGCGGAGCCGGAGATTTTGGCGGACATGGAAATAGACAGTCCTTACGATCTTTTGGGCCTCTATCAGGGGCTTTCCCTGGATCAGAAGAGCGCCGGTGCCGCGCCCGCCGATGTGGACCACATATTCCTGTACCGGGCGCCGATATTGGATTATTGCGACGCATCGGGCGAAACCCTTAGCGATGTGGTGCGCCATGTATTGATCCACGAGATCGGCCATCATTTTGGACTTTCAGACGCGGATATGGAGCGCATTGAGGCAACGCCATGAGTAAACATGAATCCAGAATTACCCCCTTGAGCCCGGACCAGCTCTATACGTCCTGCGATGCCGGCGCCCTCGGCTTCGAGACCACCGACGCGCTCGAGCCACTTGATCACTTCGTCGGTCAGGACCGGGCCGTGGAAGCGGTGAAATTTTCCATCGGCATGCGCCGGGACGGTTATAACCTGTTCGCCTTCGGCCCCGAGGGAACCGGCAAGGCAAGCCTGGTGCAAAGCTTTTTGGATGTGTCTTCGGCGGCCGAGCCGGTGCCCGATGACTGGGCCTACGTCAACAATTTCGCCGAGCCGCACAAGCCCCGGGCCTTGCGCCTGCCAACCGGGCGCGCCCGTCCGCTGGCGGCGGATATGGAGCGCCTGATTGAAGATTTGGGAGCCGCTATCCCGGCGGCCTTCGAGAGCGACGATTACCGCAACCGGCGCCAGCATATCGAAGAGACGCTCAAGAAAAACCAGGAAAGCTCCATGGCGGCGCTCAATACCGAAGCCGAGGAAAAGGGCGTCGCCATCATACGCACCCAGGTGGGCCTTGCCGTGGCGCCGGTCAAAGACGGCGAGATATTGGAGCCCGATGCGTTCAAAAAACTGCCCGAAGATGAGCAGGAAAGCCTCAACGAGGCGATCAAGGGCATCCAGGATAAACTGCAGGAAGCCCTCAGCCACATGCCGGAATGGCAAAAACAGCATCACGATCTGCTGCGCGATCTGGGACGCGACGTGACCGAGAAAGTGGTCGCCCATCAATTTTCCGATCTCACTCCGAAATACCAAGATTTGCCCGAGGTGTTGGCCTACCTGAAAATTGTGCATCAGGAAATTGTCCACCATGCCCGGGATTTTCTGCCACAAGAAACCGGCGATGCCGGCGCCCGCCCGCAGGGGCTGGACGAAGACTTGGATGCGCTCAAACGCTATGCCGTGAATGTGGTCGTCGATAACGGGCCGCTGCTGCCCGGCGATGATGACGATGGCGCCGATGGGGCGGTCGACGCCGCCGGCGCGCCGGTGATCACCGAGGCCCATCCGATCATGGCGCGCCTGTTGGGCCGGATCGAGCATCGCTCGCATATGGGCGCGCTACTTACCGATTTCACGATGATCAAGCCGGGCGCCCTGCATGCCGCCAATGGCGGCTATCTGGTGCTGGATGCGCGTAAATTGTTGACCCAACCTTATGCCTGGGACGCCCTGAAACGGGCGCTGACTTCGAAGACCATCCGCATCGAGGGTCCCGGCGAGATGATCGGCTTTCAAAGCACCATCTCGTTAGAGCCTGAGCCGATCCCGCTAAACGCCAAGATCGTTCTGCTCGGCGAGCCCGATCTTTATTACATGCTGAGCCGCCACGATCCCGAGTTTCGAAAATTGTTCAAGGTGGCCGCCGATTTCGATACCGTCATGGCGCGTTCCCCGGAAACCGCCATGCATTATGCGCGCCTTGCCGCCAACCTCAGCGCCGATGAAGGCGTGCGCCCGCTGGATGCGCCGGCGGTGGCCCGCACCGTCGAATACGGCGCCCGCCTGGCCGACGACGCCGAGCGCCTGTCCACCCATATGGGCAGCGTCGCCGATTTGATCCGCGAAGCCGATTACTTCGCCGCCGAGGGTGATGCCAAAATCATTGGCGCCGCCCATATTCAGACCGCCCTCGACGCCAAGATTTACCGCTCCGACCGCACCCGCGAGCGCATGCAGGAACAGATCGAGCGGGACACCATCGTCATCGATACCGAAGGGGAGGCGGTCGGCGAAGTGAACGGCCTGGCGGTCTACCAGCTCGATCATTTCTCCTTCGGCAAGCCGTCGCGCATTTCGGCGCGGGTGCATCCGGGCCGCGGCCAGATCGTCGATATCGAGCGCGAGGTAGCGCTTGGCGGGCCGCTGCATACCAAGGGCGTTCTCATCCTGTCGTCGTACCTGGCCTCCAAATATTCCAGGGACGCGCCGCTGGCGCTGGCCGCCAATCTGGTGTTCGAGCAATCCTATGGCGGCGTCGATGGCGACAGTGCGTCATCGACCGAGCTTTACGTGCTCGTCTCGGCCATCGCCGAGGTGCCCTTGAAGCAGTCCATCGCGGTCACCGGATCGGTGGACCAGCAGGGCCGGGTGCAGGCCATCGGCGGCGCCAACGAAAAGATCGAAGGCTTTTTCGATATTTGTGCGGCGCGCGGGTTGACCGGCGAACAAGGCGTCATGATCCCGAAGGCCAACGTCAAACATCTGATGCTGAAAAGCGATGTGGTCGACGCCTGCCGGGACGGGCAGTTCCACATTTACGCGGTGGCCACCATTGATGAGGGCCTCGAAGTGCTAACCGGCCTCGAAGCCGGCGAGGCGGATGAAAAGGGCTATTACCCCATCGGCAGTCTCAACCGGACGGTGACCGCCAAGTTGGAAGCCTCGGCCAAGAAAGCGCTGGCTCTGGCAAGGCCCATCGCCAATGGCGGCAATGGCACGCGCAAGCGCTAAGCGCCGATCAGCGCTTTTACCCGGCGCTGCAATTCCGGCACCAGTTCTGCCTCGAACCAGGGATGCTTTTTCTGCCAGCCGGTGGTGCGCCAGCTTGGGTGCGGCGTCGGAATAACCTCCGGCCCAAATTCCCGCCAATTGGTAACGGTTTCCGTGAGGGTGCGCCGCCGGGCCGCGAGGTAATAGTTCTGCGCATACATGCCGATCAGCACGGTCAGTTGGATTTCCGGCAGCGCCGCCAACAGCTTCTCGTGCCAGGCGGGCGCGCATTCGCCCCTTGGCGGCGCATCACCGCCCCGGGGCAGACGGCCCGGATAGCAGAACCCCATCGGAATAATAGCGAACTTGGAGGCATCATAGAAATCATCCGGCGCCACGCCCAGCCAGCCGCGCAGGCGCTCCCCGGATGGATCGTTCCAGGGGATACCGGTGGCGTGGACACGGGTGCCGGGGGCTTGGCCGATGATCAAAACTCTGGCGCCCCGTTCGGCGGCCAGGGTTGGGCGCGGCCCAAGCGGCAGGTCTTTGGCGCAAAGATCGCACTCGGCCACGTCTGCCAGCAGGCTGGCCAGGGTTTGATTGGCAGGGCTCATTTGCTATGACCCTTATCAGGGAGAAGAATTTGGTCAACGTGCTTTTCGTATGTACCGGTAATATCTGCCGCTCGCCGACGGCGGAGGGGGTGTTCCGGAAATTGGTGGATGACGCCGGTCTCGGGCCCCGCATCGGCATCGATAGCGCCGGCACCGGCGCTTGGCATATTGGCGAAGCGCCGGACCCGCGCACGGTCGAAGCGGCCCTGGCCCGGGACTTCGATCTGGGCGCCATCCGCGCCCGCAAAGTGAGCACCGATGATTTCCCGGACTTCGATTATGTGGTGGCCATGGACAAGACCAACCAAGGCGAGCTGCGCGGTATCGCCCCCAACGATATGCGCGCCAAGGTTCATCTGTTTCTGGATTTCACCGAAACCCACAAGGGCGAGGGCGTGCCCGATCCCTATTACGGCGGCGAGGGCGGTTTCGAACAGGTGCTCGATCTGGTCGAAGACGGCGCCCGCAGCCTCCTCGCCCATATCCAAAATACCGATCTCTAGCCCCGCTCCTATTAAATATAAACTGTCACCGATTTAAAACGATGACAGTTTATTTTTGGTGGGGGCAATCAGCCATTGAGCGGATAACGCGCCAACGTCTCGTAATTGGCGGCGGCGTGGCCGAGATGACTGCGGTAGAGGAGGAATTCTCCTGCCTCGAAGGGCGCCGCCTGAAAGCCGCCGTGATCCGCTAAATAGGGGGCGATCTGTTCCACCGGCAATCGTTTCATGCGCGCCAAGGTGACGTGCGGGGTGAATTTGCGCCCCTCAGGCGGCAAACCGGCCCGCCTGACTTGCGCCTCTACCCGCGCTTGCAGTTTGAGGAGCGGGGCCGTTGCTTCGGCGCCGGCCCAAAGGGTGTGGGCGCGGCCGCGTTTTTCGAAGCAGTCGACGCCGGCCAGCGTCACCTCCTCCCGAGCGGCAAATATCTGGCCGAGGGCCGCGTCGATATCCTCGGCGGTGCCTTCATCGACCTCGCCGATGAAGCGCAAACTTAAGTGAAGATTCTCCGGCGCCACCCAGCGGGCGCCGGCAACGCCGCCGTTCATGGTCGTTAATTGCAGACCAACAGGTTCTGGTATCGCAAGACCAACAAACAGGCGCAGCACGGCCCAATCTCCCGCGTTAAACGAACAGGGTCAGGACACCGGTATAGCTGTAAAGACGGTCGTTGGAAATCTCGCCATTGGCGTACATGCCGACCAGGGGAATATCGCCAAGGATCTCGCGCACCAGGCCCAGTTCGGCATTTTCGCCGCCGAACATGTTGGGGCCGCGGGCGATACAGGAAATATAATGGGCGCCCTTGATATTATTGGCGTTGCCGGCCCTGGATTTTAGCTTCTCCAGCATGGCTGTTAGATCGTCGCGCGCCGCGCTCGCATCGCGGCTGACGAACAAGATCGGATCGCCGGTCTCCACCGGGGCGGCGATGGCGATCAGCCCGCGCTCTTCATCAAATCCGATCAGGTTGCGCACCACATAGTCGCCGGTGTCCGATCCGATTATGGGGAGCGCGGCGTGAATAAAGCCCGCCGCGCGGCGTAAATCGCGGGCTAGAACTTCGCCGATATCGTCTTTCAAAACCTCCAGCGCCGGGCGGCCATCGATTTCGGCGATGATGTTTTCCGCCGCCTTGTCCACGTGATGCACGTCGCCGATGGGCGCGCAGCCCTGGCTCAAAGCGGTGATCACCGGCACTTCGGGTGCCAGTACAACGCCGGAAATACCGCCGCCGGTGAAGCCGCCGGCCACTTGATGGTTGGGTCCGGCATTATTGGTGAGCCCGCCTACCAGAAAGCCGTTGGTCACATCCGATATGATCTCCATGTCTTCGAGCAAATTCTCATTGGACGAATCCACATGCAGGACAACGAACGGAACGCCGCCGAACCCTGGGCTGGCGCTAGGCACGCCTACGTCGCCGGCGCGCTCGAACAATTGATAGCCGCCGGGCGGCGTATCGATAACCATCAGGGCGACTGCAAATTCGCTGAAATATTCGGCCCCGGTTCCACAAACCCCTAGCCCGACGGCGCCGACCCAGTCTTCGACGCCGGTTTCGGCGCGGGCGCGGGCCACCACATCGGTGAAGTTGGGGCCCAAGGCTTCGGTCGCATAGATAAAGCCAAGATTGGCGCCCCGAGGCTTAGGCTCCAATTCCATCAAGGCGGCTTCGATGGCGCCCCGCCAATCGGCGCCGGATGCACTGGCCGAAGCAAACATTATCGGCCCGGCTCTCTTTTGTTTCGTACCCTTTGCAGCAAATCTTTCACCTTGGGCAAAAGCCGCTCGACGATAATTTCGACCCCGGCGGCATTGGGATGAATACGGTCCGCCTGATTCAATTCGGGATTGGCGGCCACACCTTCAAGGAAAAAAGGATAAAAAAGTACGCCGTGGCGGCGCGCCAGGGCTGGATAGAGGGCGGCAAACTCGGCGCCGTATTCGCGTCCGAGGTTGGGCGGCGCCAGCATGCCGGTCAGCAATATTTCAGCGCCGGCGCTACGAATTTGGCTTAAGATAGCATCCAAATTGGCCTTGGTGGCAGCGGGTTCGAGCCCGCGCATACCGTCATTGGCGCCCAGCTCGATGAGCACCGCATCCGGCTTGCCAGCCAGCGACCAGCCAATGCGGGCGCGCCCGCCGGCGCTGGTGTCGCCCGATACGCCGGCATTGATAACGCGCACCCGGTGTCCCAAGCTGGTGAGCGCCGCCTCCAAGCGGGTGGTGAAGGCATCGGAAGCGGGTAGCCCGTAGCCGGCGGCCAGGCTGTCGCCGATGACCAAGAGGCTGGCTGTCTTTTCCGCCGCCAAGGCGGATGGCGGCGATAACAAGATCGCGAACAGGGCGCCGATTTGCAAATAACGGCTTGCCCGATACAGGTATCGACTTTTATCTAATACACGAAAGTAGGCGAACATGATTTTTATCAATCCATACGGCGCCATAGGATGAACCAGCCTGAAGATGCCGCGACCGATGCGGCCATCCTATTGGACGACGTTCATCTTAAGCTGACAAGCGCGGCGGGCGAGGTCAACATCTTGCGCGGTATCGATCTTACCGTCGCCGCCGGTGAAGCCATCGGTGTCATCGGGCCGTCGGGCGGCGGCAAATCGACAATGATGATGGTCATCGCCGGTCTGGAGAAAATTACGTCGGGCCGGGTATGCACCGCGGGCGTTGATTTGAACGGCCTGGACGAGGACGCGCTGGCCCGTTTCCGGCGTGATCATGTGGGCGTGGTGTTTCAGGATTTCCATCTGATTCCAACCATGACGGCGCTGGAAAACGTGGCCGTGCCACTGGAATTCGGCGGCGCCGGCGATGCCTTCGAGCGCGCCCGTCGCCAATTGCAGGCGGTCGGGCTGGATCATCGGCTGGAACATTATCCCGGCCAGCTGTCCGGCGGCGAACAGCAGCGGGTCGCCCTGGCCCGCGCCTTTGCCACCGAACCATCGATCCTATTGGCCGATGAGCCGACCGGCAATCTGGACGGCGATACCGGCGCCGCGGTCATGGACATCCTGTTCGATCTGCATGACCGGTCCGGCACCACGCTACTTTTGATTAGCCACGATATGCGCCTCGCCCAGCGCTGCGGGCGCATTGTCCGTCTGGCCGATGGCCGCATCGACAACACTGCCGCCCAAGAAAGCGCCGAGGCATGAGCGCCAATGACGGCATCGCCGCCGCTTGGCGGCTGGCGCGCCGGGAATTGCGCGGCGGGCTTGGTGGCTTTCGCATTTTCCTTGCCTGCCTGACATTGGGCGTCGCCGCCATCGCCGGGGTCGGCAGTCTGTCAGAGGCGGTCGAGGGGGGCCTCCGCAATGACGCCCGCCGGCTGCTTGGCGGAGATGTCTCCATCCGCCTGATCCAGCGCACCGCGGAGCCGGCGCAAAAAGCCTATTTTGCCGCCGCCGGGGATGTATCGGAAACCGTTGAAATGCGCGCCATGGCCCGCGCCGAGCTGGCTCGGAAACGCACCCTGGTGGAATTGAAGGCGGTCGATAACGCCTATCCGCTGGTCGGCGAGATTGAATTGGATGGCGGCGGCGATCTTGGCGCGGCGCTGGTGCAAAAGGACGGGGTCTGGGGCGCGGTGGTGGAGCGCGGGCTGTTGACCAAATTGAAAATAAAGCCCGGCGATCGCATTCGCGTCGGCGATGCCAGCTTTGTATTGCGCGGCGTGATCGGGCGCGAGCCGGACCGGGTGGCCAGCGTATTATCGTTTGGCCCGCGCATGATGGTGGCCGCCGCCGCGCTGAAATCCACCGGGCTTATCTTGCCGGGCAGCCAGATCCGCTACCGCTACCGGGTGGGCTTAAGGCCCGAGTTGGATGCGAAAGCCTGGATCGCCGGTATAAATGAGAATTTTCCGAGCGCCGGATGGCGGGTGCGCAGCACAGAAGAGGTGGCGCCAGGCCTTCGCCGCTTTATCGACCGCATGACTTTGTTTCTGACCTTCGTCGGGCTGACCACGCTTTTGGTCGGCGGCGTCGGTATCACCAACGCGGTAGCGTCGTACCTGGACGAGCGGGCGCGCACCATCGCCACGCTCAAATGTTTGGGCGCGCCGGCAAGTTTGATCTTCCAGGTGTATTTTCTGCAAATAATGGCGCTCACCGGGATCGGGCTGATCCTCGGCCTTGGCATTGGCGCCGGCTTGCCGGCTTTGGCGGCCAGCCTGTTGGAGCCGTTGCTGCCGTTCCGCATCATCCCCGGCGTGCATGCGGGCCCGCTGATCATCGCCGCCGTGTTCGGCGTGCTGATCGCCATCACCTTCGCCCTTTGGCCATTGGCCCGGGCCCGCGATATCCCGGCGGCCAATCTGTTCCGTGCCAAGGTACAGCCAAATCGCGGCCGCCCACGGGGGCGCTACTTGGCGGCAACGGCGGCGCTGGTGATCGGGCTTGCCGCCCTGACCATCGCCACCGCTTCCGACCGCTGGTTTGCGGTCTGGTTCGTGGCCGGCGCCGGTCTATCCCTGGCGCTTTTAAATATCGGGGCCACCGCGATCATGGCCGCCGCCCGGCGTTTCAAAAACATCCGCCATACGGAATCCCGCCTGGCCATTGCCAATTTGCACCGCCCCGGAGCCACCACCAGAAGCGTGGTCACATCGCTCGGCCTCGGGCTCGGCGTGCTGGTGGCCATTGCCCTTATCGAAGGCAATCTCAACAACCAGATCCAGCAGCGCATTCCGAAGATGGCGCCAGCGTTTTTCTTCCTGGATATTCAGCCGCATCAGGTGGCCGGCTTCGATAAGACCCTCAGGGGGTTTGAAGGTACCGGCGATTACAAAAGGGTGGCGACCATACGCGGGCGCATCGTCGGCATTGCCGGCACGCCGGTTACCGAGGCGACCATCAAGCCGGGATCGGCCTGGGCGGTGCGCGGCGATCGGGTGCTGACCTATGCCGCCAAACCCCGGGACGGCGATATTTTCACCGCTGGCGAATGGTGGCCGGAAAATTATCGGGGCCCGCCGCTGATATCGCTGGACGCGCATATCGCCCACGATTTTGGCGTCAAGACCGGCGACACGCTGACCATTAATGTGCTTGGGCGCGATATCCAGGCCAAGATCGCCAATCTGCGCGCTATCGACTGGCGCTCCATGCGTTTCAACTTCGCCATCATATTTTCGCCGGGCGCCCTCGACAACGCGCCGCAAACCCATGTGGCGGCGATCCAGGCGCCGCGCAGCCTGGAAGACAGTATCGAGCGCGCCATCGGCGACAAGTTCAACAATATCTCTATCATCCGGGTGCGCGAGGCTTTGCAATCGGCGGCCGATTTGCTGCGCGGTATCGGCGGCGCAATCCGCGCCACGGCGGCGGTGACCATCCTCGGCGGGGCGCTGGTGCTGGCCGGGGTGGTGGCGGCCAACCGGAGGCGGCGGGTGTTCGATGCGGTGGTCTTCAAGGTGCTGGGGGCCACGAGGGGCGCCATTTTCCGCGCATTTTTGATCGAATACGGGCTACTCGGTATTGCCACCGGATTGCTGGCCGCCGCCATCGGCACGCTTACCGCCTGGGCCATCGTGGTCTTGCTGATGGACATGCAATGGCGCTTCTCGCCGGGCATCGTAGCGCTGACCGTGGCCGCCTGCATATTGCTGACTTTGGTGGCCGGTTTCGCCGGCACCTGGTGGGCCTTGGGGCAGAAATCAGCACCGCTTTTGCGCAACGAATGAGGCAGTCTCACCATTAAATATCGGTAATGTGAGCCGGTTAGACTTGATCGGGCGTCTGGTTCTGCCATATTGATTCTATATGTTAACGGGCAACGTCCCTGATTTGTCCATGAAACCACTGAACGGAGATAACGATGGCTTTTGGACCCAATAACGATCTTACCCGCGCTTGGCAGCGATCCCAGGCTGAGGGCCGCGCCGATGCCGGCGAGATGGATGCCGGCCTGCGCCAATATATGCTGCGCGTTTATAATTATATGGCGTCGGGCCTTTTGCTGACAGGCATCGTGGCCTATGGCGCCGTGCGTATTCCGGCGGTCTTGAACCTGTTGTACGCGCAGGGTCCGGGCGGCAGCATACAGCCGACTATGCTGGCCTATCTGGTCATGTTCGCGCCGCTGGCGTTCATTATGGTGCTGAGCTTCGGCATCAACCGCATGAAGGCGTCCACCGCGCAGACCCTGTTTTGGGTGTTTGCCGGGGTCATGGGCCTGTCGCTCACCAATATATTCCTGATCTATACGGGCGCCTCCATCGCCCGCGTGTTCTTTATCACCGCCGCCATGTTCGGCTCCATGAGCCTTTACGGCTATACCACCAAGCGCGATCTCTCCAAGCTCGGCTCCTTCCTGATGATGGGACTAATCGGCATCATCATTGCTTCGATCGTGAATATGTTTCTCCAATCGAGCGCCATGCAGTTCGTGATCTCGGTGATCGGCGTACTGGTATTCGTCGGGCTGACCGCCCACGACACGCAGAAGATCAAGCTCATGTATTCCGAGTTTGACCATTCGGAGACAGCCTCCAAAAAGGCGGTCATGGGGGCGCTTAGCCTCTATCTCGACTTCCTCAATCTGTTTATGATGTTGCTGTATTTGTTCGGCGACCGGCGCTAGGCGCTCACCTATATTTCGGAAAAAGCCCGGAGCAGCGTTTCCGGGCTTTTTTCTTAGGTGGCTGCCGCCCCAGCCCATTTAGGTAATTTCAACACTATGAGGGAATAAGTTTATCCTTTAGTAGAAGTAGTGATTTGCCAAAATAGGGATAGCGGCTTGAATAGCGACGTAGCGGCCGAATACAAATTACAGCTGAAGCGCGCCGCCGTTGACGTCAAGCGGCTGGATGACGGCACGCTGATCATGCGCTCGCCCTACGCCGTGCCGGCAACCGCGTCGCACCCGCTGGTCTGGCTCCGCAAATGGGCATCAGAAACCCCCGACGAGATTTTCATCGCCCAGCCTGACGCCAGCGCCGCCAATGGCTGGGGCACGCTGACCTACGAGGATGCCTTGGCGAGCGCCGAGGCGATCGCAGCCAAGTTCGCCAAATGGGGCCTTAGCGCGGAAGCCCCGGTGGCAACCCTGGCGGCCAGCGGCATCGATCATGCCCTCATCCGATTGGCGGCGATGCGCGCCGGCATTCCTGTGGTCGGTCTCGATCCGGCCATATCGGAGTTCGCCGGGCCTGAATATTTGGCCGCCGCGTGGGAGCTGACCAAACCCGGCCTCCTTTATGTGGACGATGAAAATCTGCATGGGCCCGCGCTCAAACTGGCCAAGGATGCCGGCGCCCGGATCATCACGCCAAAAGCCTTTCCAAAACTGGGCAAGCGCGGCCTATTCGGCGGCGGCTTCAAAGGGCCAGACCCGGTGGGCGCCGCCATCGCCACCATTAATCTGGCCGGCGCCGAAACCGGCGCCTTCGATGTGGCCAAAATGCACACCGTCGCCGCCAGCCATGCCCAGATCTGCTGGGAGCAGGAGGCCGTCGGCGCCATTGCGCCGCATCTGGCCAGCGCCCGCCCGGTGATCGCCGATTTCTGTTCCTGGCATCGCTGGGACGTGGGCAATCTGTTATTCGGCGCGGCGTTGCGCTCCGGCGGCAGCATTTGCATCGCCAACATCCTGACCTATACGGTCGACGGCACACCCCTGCCGGCCCCAACGGTGCATTTCGCCGATGCCAATACGGTCTATGCCTTGCTCGCTCGTCTGGAACTGAATACGGACATTGGCACTTTGTTTTTCGGGCGGCTGGACGGAATTTGGATTTATGGCGGCACCATGCCCGAGGTGGCCATGGACAAACTGACCCAAATGGCGGTCACCGGTTCGGGCCACAAGATACCGATTTTCACCGGCTATCATGGTAACGCGTCGCCGGTGGCCCAAATGGCGCGCTGGTTTGAAACCGACCACAGCCGCAATTTGGGATTGCCGTTGCCCGGTACCTTCGCCCGGCTGGCGCCCGAAGGCGAGGTGCCGAGCGGCGAGGACGGCGAGGTTTATGCGCTGCAATTGATGCCGCCGTCGCCCGGCGGCGATCCCCTCGATCTCGACGATGCCGGTAATTATGTTGATACAGGTGAGCGGGTGCGTCTGATCGACGCCATGCGGCCCTATCTGGGTATCGAGCCGGCGACGGAGGATTAGGCGCCCGTGCTCGCGTCCATCTGCTTACGCTCTTCTTTTTTGGCGAAATAAAATGCGAACAGCCCAAATATAATCATGCCGCCCAGGGCCAAAAGAAAGATCGACGCCAAGCGACCTTCATAGTCGAACCGGTGCACCCAGCTAACCTCGCCAAAAAACATGGAGATCACCACCAGCCCCCAAAATCCGAGTGTGACGTAAAAGGCGCGCACCGCGCCGGTGTAATAAGGGGAAATTTTGTTGTCCGCCATGGCAAGGCGGGTTCTAGCATTCCAGAGAGTACTTGCCGAGGCCTATTTAGGTGTGCGGCGGATGGTTTAAATCGTTCGCCGTATGCTCTAGCCTTGGCGGCCCAATCCGCCCAACCGGAAAAACCATGTCCAACCATAAGCCGCCAAAAGCCCGCCGCCACCGCAAACAGCAAACCCGCCATGGGATCACGCGCGTCGATCATTACGCCTGGCTGAAAGATGCCCACTGGCAAGCGGTGATGCAGGCGCCGGAAAAGTTGGATGGTGATATCCGTGAATATTTGGAGGCGGAGAACGCTTATACGGAGGACTGGCTGGCCGATACCGAAACACTTCGGGGCTCGCTGTTCGCTGAAATGCGCGCCCGCATCAAGGAAGATGACGCGTCCGTTCCCGCCGCCGACGGCGATTTCGAATATTACGTGGACTATGTCAGCGGCGGCCAGCACCCCCGCTATTGCCGGAGCGCAACCGGTGGCGGTCAGGTGGAAATCTTGCTCGACGGCGACAGCCAAGCCGAGGGCGAAGCCTATTTCAATATCTCCGGCGCCGGGCACAGTCCCGATCATCGCTTGTTCGCTTACGCCGCCGACCGGAACGGCTCCGAACGCTACGCCATAAGTGTGGACGAGATCGGTGGGCCCCAGATCGGCGCCACCATCGAAGGTGCGCGCGGCGATTTCGCCTGGGCCAATGATTCAGGCACGTTGTTCTATACGGAGCTGGACGAAAACCATCGCCCATGGTGCGTTAAGCGCCACCGCTTGGGCGATGATCCGGCCAACGCCCAGATGGTCTATGAGGAAAAAGACGCCGGTTTCTTTGTCAGTATCGGCAAAACCCAAAGCAGCCGCTTTATCGAGATCACCGCTCACGACCACACCACCACCGAAGTGCATCTGATCGACGCCGACGCACCGGATACGCCGCCAAGGGTGGTCGAGCCGCGCCACCGGGACCGGGAATATTCCGTCGCGCATGTGCGCTTCGGCGATGGCGAGAAGCTTTACATCCTCACCAACGCCGACGGCGCCGAGGATTTCAAGATTGTCGAGGCGCCGCTAGAGGCGCCGGGCCATGCCAATTGGTCCGATGTCATTGCCCATCAGGCGGGCTTGTTAATCCGCTCCATGGCCGAATTTTCCGGTAACTTGGCGCGGTTGGAGCGCATCGATGGGCTGCCGCGCATTATTGTTCGCGATTTGGCCAGCGGCGCCGAACACGCCATCGAATTTGACGAAGAAGCCTACGAGCTGGGCTTGCTGCCGGGCTATGAGTTTGCCACTTCGAGCCTCCGATTTACCTATTCCTCCATGACCACGCCCCGGCGCACCTTCGATTATGACATGGCAACGCGCAGCCGGGTTTTGCGCAAAGAGCAAGAGGTGCCTAGCGGCCACGACGCCGCCGACTACATCACCAAGCGCCTGTTCGCCAAGGCCGCCGATGGCGCCATGGTGCCGATTTCGCTGCTGGCCCGCGCCGATACTCCGATGGACGGCACGAGCCCACTGCTGCTGTACGGCTATGGCTCCTACGGCATGTCTATGCCGGCGTCCTTCTCCACCAACCGGTTGTCTCTGGTGGGCCGGGGATTCATTTACGCTATCGCCCATATCAGGGGCGGCACCGAACGCGGCTATGGCTGGTACCTGGACGGCAAACTGGACAAAAAGCCAAATACTTTCAACGACTTCATTGCCGCTGCCGAGTATTTGATCGCGAGCGGCATGGCGTCAGCGGGACGCATCGCCATCCATGGCGGCAGCGCCGGCGGCATGCTGGTAGGCGCCGCCGCTAACATGCAGCCCGATCTTTGGGGCGCGGCGGTCGGCGAGGTGCCGTTCGTCGATGTGCTGGGTACCATGTGCGACAAGGATTTGCCTCTGACCCCGCCGGAATGGCCGGAATGGGGCAACCCCATCGAAGACGCAGCCGCCTACGCGACCATTGCCTCCTATTCGCCCTACGACAATGTGGCCAAACAGGATTACCCGCCGATCCTGGCCACCGCAGGGCTGACCGATCCCCGCGTTACCTATTGGGAGCCAGCCAAATGGGTGGCCAAGCTGCGCCACTTGAAGACCGACGACAATCCCTTGCTGTTACGCACCAACATGGAAGCCGGCCACGGCGGCGCCTCGGGCCGTTTCGATTATTTGAAGGAAGTGGCGATTGTGTACGGGTTTTTGCTGAAAGTGTTTGGGATGACCGACTAGTGTCTACCTCAGCCCATAATTTTGCATGGCATTAATTATAAGCGGCTGGGGTGGCCGGCGATGGTGTCGCACATGCCTGCCTCTTGAAGGCATCTTAGCACGGATACTGCCGATGACGCGCCCATGGCCAAGAGCCGAGGCGGAATCATATCTGTTCGTTCGGAAAGATTGCTTCGGTTATATGTTCCGGTAATATGAGCGCAAGCCGCCCCGCGCGTTGTCCGATTTTCGCGCCGAAGTGAGATAAAAAATGCCTAAGTTTGTTGTTTCTCCGGATCTAATAACCCGTTTTTCTGATGGGCAGGTCCACCTGCATACACTTGAAACCGCGCGATCCGTAACCTTTCCCAATCTTTGGGTGGTCAACGTATTGGACCATTTTTCCCGGCCCGCCAGTGATGATGAATTTACCGAGAAATTCGATCCGGCGGAGCGCAGCCAAGTTGGTGAAGTCCTGAACCAGCTTAAAAATATGGGCGCGTTGAAACCTGTGTCGGGCGATGGTGGGGAGCCGGTATCGTCGATCAACGATGCACCGGGTGCATTGATTGATACCTGTCTCAGACCGTTGGCCGAGAGCCTCTACCGGCTTTCCGGCACCCTCGCGGCAATCGGCCCGGAAACGGCACGGGCGTTTGAATTAGAAACCGGCCAGCAGTTGCGCGAACATATGGAATCCCTGGTTACCGGTGCGGCGAGTTTGGAGCGCGAGCTGGGCGGGTTCGTGGCCAGCTATATCGAAGACCAGCTGCGCGAGCTTGGTATCGACGGCAATTCTCAATATTTGAAAATTCATATCGGCGCCGGACAAAGCCCTTTGGCGGGCTGGGTCAATATCGATAGTTATCCGGCTGAGCTGGCGCTGGATGTCACCTGGGGTTTGCCGTTCGCCGATGGCGCCGCCGACTATGTCTTCATGTCGCATATTTTGGAGCACTTGTTTTACCCCGATGGTGCGCTCGCCCTATTGCAGGAGGTTCGGCGCGTGCTTAGCCCAGGCGGGCGAGTGCGCATCATCGTTCCTGATGTGGAGAAAGCCTTGCGCGCCTATGTCGACAACGATGAGACATTCTTCAAAAATCGCATGCAAACCTGGACCTGGTGGAATGAGCCCAATACCAGGCTCGAAGATTTTCTGGAATATTCCGGCGCCGGGCCCAGACCAAGCTCACTGCTCAACAGCCATAAATTTGGCTATGATTTCGAGACATTGTCCCACGTCTTATCCGAGGCGGGGTTCGAAACTATAGAACGCAGCGACTATATGGAATCGGAAGACCTGATTTTGCGCGTTGACGATGTCAGCCTCGTGGCGGGGGCAAAATATGGGGAAGAGACCTATTCCCTATTTGTGGAAGCGGTCAAAGTTTAAGCGCATATAGCGCATAGGTATTCAAGGCGAGAAAATTTATGAGCACCTTCGAAACCTCATCGGACTGGACATTCGAGCGGCTCATGGCGCCGATGACTGCCCAAGAATTTTTTGCCGATTATTATAAGAAACAGCCTCTTTATCTGCCGGGTGAGAGGGATCGGTTCGCCTCTGTCATGTCGTTCGAAATAATAACTGCTCTGTTAAAACAAACGGCGGTTTGGACGACGCGAAATCTGCAATTGGTCATGGACAAGCGCATCCTAGAGCCCCACGAATATGAGCAGAGCGCGGGCGCGCGTGCCGCCGCGGAACATGCCTGGGTTGATTTTGGCAAGGCCGAAGCCTGGCTCAGGCAAGGCGCTTCATTGGTGCTCAATGAAATTGAAACCCTCGGTCCCGGGCTTGCCGCTATCGCGGGCGTGCTTGGCAAGACGCCGGGCGGCAAGGTTCAGGCAAATCTATATTATTCGCACCGGGCGCATCAGGCGTTTGATGTCCATTTCGATGCTCATGATGTTTTTGCCTTGCAGATTTCCGGTGAGAAGCGCTGGCGAATTTATCAACGCCATTTTGTTGATCCCATCGAGCACCCGGTGTTCAAGCAGCTTGACCGGCAATTCCACTACGCCAACAAGGGTGCCATGGAAACTGAGGTGGTAATGAAGCCTGGTGATCTAATCTACCTGCCGAGCGGTTTTTATCATGAAGCCCTGACCGAGACGGATTTATCCATCCATGTTACTTACAATCCATCCTCGATGGTCGGGCTGGATGTCATATCAGCATTGTATGAAGCCGCCATCCACGACGAATTATTCCGCCAAGCCTTGCCCCAAGACGACGACGCCAAGCTGGCCCAGCGCCTGGCGGGGCTGCACGGCAAGTTTGGAGAGATTATTCGTGACCCGCATTTCGTGGATTATTTGAAGCAAGTTATGGCTGAGTACACCTACGCCCACAACGAGATTTCGCTCCCAATCAGCGATAAGCCGGAAACGAAAACGTAAATTATCCGCCGCGGGTCTCTAGGCACCGGCTCGGCTTGAGACTAGCCCCCCTTCGCTCTTCGAGCGGCACTACTTCGGCCTAACGGTTTCGTGCGCCTTACTGGCGTAAGCCACACGAAGCCCGAAGGGCGAAGTGTGGTGGAGCCGATCGGGATCGAACCGACGACCTCCACGTTGCGAACGTGGCGCTCTCCCAACTGAGCTACGGCCCCAATTTGTCAGACCGGCGGGCTGGGTGCGCGCGCCGGGGAAAAAAGTGGCCGGATAATGTGTCGCCGCCCCTGCACTGTCAAGCCGCGTAAATGAGGCGATGGTCACAGGCAATTCACTTGTCACGGCATCCGGCTGCGGTTAGGTTCCAGGAGCTTCACGCCGACAAGAACGCCCGGACAAATTCATGCAATCCATCTTGATTCTCGCCGATACCATCCTTGGTCTTTATATGTGGTGCATCATCATCGCCGCAGTGATGAGCTGGCTGAGCTATGGCGGTGTCATCAACAACTCGAACCAGTTTGTCTCTATGATATCGAACTTCCTCTACCGGATTACCGAGCCTCTCATGCGCCCGATCCGCCGGTTTGTTCCGTCGATCAGCGGCATTGATCTTTCGCCGATCGTGCTGATCCTGCTTATTTTCTTCCTGCGCAACCTCATTCGCGAATATGGCGGATCGATCCTCTGATATCCCGTCGCCGCTAACCATAAAAAGCGATGGTCTATGGGTGGCAATCCGTTTGACGCCAAAAGCTGCCACCGCAGGGATTGCCGGCATCATGACCGAAGCCGATGGGGCTGCCTGTATCAAAGTCTCGGTGACTGCGGTTCCCGAAAACGGCAAGGCCAACGTGGCCTTGATCAAGCTTCTGGCGCGCCAATGGAAGACGCCGAAATCGCATATTTCCATCATCCGGGGATTGACCGGGCGGCGTAAAACCGTTTTGGTCTCCGGCGATCCAAAACAATTGTCGATGCGGCTGCAAGCATGGCTCGAAACCTTAGCCACCGCCCGATGACCAATAACCGATAAAGAGGAGACGGCTTGATGGCCGAAGCGAAACGAATAGACGGCAAGGTGTTTGCCGAAGGCTTGCGCGTACGTGTCGCCGAGCAGGTGCGCGATTTGAAGGAAAATCACAATATCTCGCCGGGCCTGGCGGTGGTGCTGGTAGGCAACGACCCGGCGTCCGAAATTTATGTGCGCAACAAGAACAAGATGTGCGGCGAAGCCGGCATAAAATCGTTCGAGCACAAGCTGCCGGACGAAACCACCCAGAAAGAGTTGCTGACCTTGATTGACGGGCTCAACTCGGATCCCGCCGTCAACGGCATCCTGGTGCAGCTACCGCTGCCAGATCATATCGATGAACAAGCGGTGCTGGCCAAGATTGATCCGGCCAAGGACGTGGACGGCTTTCATGTCTTCAATGCCGGCAAGCTGGCCACCGGCGCGCCCGGCCTGGTTCCGTGCACGCCGCTCGGCTGTCTGATGCTGATCAAGGATCAACTGGGCGATGATCTGTCGGGCAAGCGGGCCCTGGTGCTGGGCCGCTCCAACATCGTCGGAAAGCCGATGGCGGCTTTGCTTTTGCGCGAACACTGCACCGTCACCATCGCCCATTCCCGCACCCAGGACCTGGCCGAAGAATGCGCGCGGGCGGATATACTGGTCGCTGCCGTGGGGCGCGCCAATATGGTCAAGGGCAACTGGATCAAACCGGGCGCCACGGTTATCGATGTGGGCATCAACCGATTGCCGCCCAACGACGAGGGCAAAAGCAAGCTGGCCGGCGATGTGGATTATGGCGAAGCGGTCCAAGTCGCCGGCGCCGTAACGCCGGTCCCGGGCGGCGTCGGTCCCATGACCATTGCGTGTCTGTTGCGCAATACCGTGGTGGCTGCTTGCGCGCAGAACGATATCGAAGTTCCGGAAGTCTAATCGAAAATAAAGGGGTGAGGAATATGGCGGACACGATTGGGTTGGGACCGGACCAGATTTACCGCGATAATTTGGAAAGCGGCGAATTTAAAATCCAGCAATGTGCCGATTGCGAAAAATATGTGTTCTATCCGCGCCATCTTTGCCCCCACTGTGGATCATCCTCGTTGTTATGGAAATCGGCCAGCGGCCGCGCCCAGGTTTATTCTACCACGGTGGCCCGGCGCCGGCCCGACCGGGGCGGCGATTACAATGTCTGCATTGTCGAGCTGGAAGAAGGGCCGCGCATGACGTCGCGCGTCGAGGGTATCGATCCGGATCAGGTGACTATCGGCATGGCACTGAGACATGCCATTGCCGACGGCGGCGATGCAGGGCCGTTCATCGTTTTCAATCCAGACAATTCCGGGGAGGCCTAAACCATGCGCGGTAAAACAGCGATTGTCGGCGCCGGCCTGTCGGAGTTTGGTGAGGTTCCCGGCTGGGGCCATTTCGAATTGATGGCGCAAGCGGTCGAGCGGGCTCTGGACGATGCCGGGCTCAAAAAGAACGATATCGACGGGGTGTTTGCGGCGCTCAGCCCGGCCGGGCTGGTGTCGGCGACCGTGTCGGAATATCTGGGGCTGCACCCCAAGGTGCTGGAAGGCACCATGCTAGGCGGCTCGTCGTTCATTAATTTCGTGCAGTGGGCGGCTTTGGCCCTGGACGCTGGCCTTTGCGAGGTGGCGCTCATCACCTATGGCAGCAACGCGCGCTCCGGCGGGCGCCGGCCGGGCGGCATGGTGCCGACGCCTTACGAGGCGATTTACGATATGCGGCTGGTCAACGGCTACGCCCTTGCCGCCGCCCGCCACATGCACCAATACGGAACCACCCGCGTCCAGCTGGCCGAGATTGCTGTGGCGGCGCGCGGCTGGGCGGCAAAAAACCCCAAAGCCATGGTGCGGGATGCGCTGAGCATCGACGATGTCTTAAGCGCCCGTATGGTGTCCGATCCACTCACCGTGTCCGATTGCTGTCTGATCACCGATGGCGCCGGAGCGCTGATCATGACCCGCGCCGACCGGGCTAAGGATTTTCCCAATAAGCCGGCCTATGTGCTCGGCGTGGCGGCCGATGCCAGCCACGACCAGATCGCCCAGATGGAGGATTTGACCGTGACCGGTGCCGCCCGCTCCGGCCCCCGGGCTTATGAAATGGCCGGCATGGGACCATCGGATATGGACGTGTTGGAACTCTATGACGCCTTCACCATCAATACGTTGTTGTTCCTGGAAGATTTGGGATTCTGCAAAAAAGGCGAGGGCGGCGGCTTTGTCGAAGGTGGGCACATCGCGCCCGGCGGCGGATTGCCGGTCAACACCAACGGCGGCGGATTGTCCTGCGTGCATCCGGGCATGTATGGCATTTTCCTGCTTGCCGAAGCGGTCGAGCAATTGCGCGGCACCGCGGGCGCCCGCCAGATAGATGGCGCCGAAACCGCCTTGGTGCACGGCAACGGCGGCACTCTGTCGACCCAGGTTACGGCGATCCTCGGCACCGAAAACACCCTTTGATTCCTGGTAGTAACGAAGAATTAAGGTTGCCAAGGGATATATGCTATATTGGAAAAATCGGTGCGGATTGCCGGGCGGAGATGAATAGCCGTGGACGTTGCGGAAACTATCGATATTGGGGATATCTTATCGACCATCGCTTCGGTTCCGCCGGACGCCGATAAAGATGCCCTTTTGGCCGCCATTGATCAGACCGTCGATAGTGTCATCGCCGGCATGGACAGCCTGGAAGGCGAAGCGCCGCCGGCGGACCTCCTAAAGGCGGCCCAGGTTACCATCGGATTTTTGCAGGCCTGCGGTGAATTGGGCGATGATGATTTTCGGGCCCACATCAAAACCCGCGCCGGCGAGCTGCAAGAAGAGTTCGTGGCGGCGGCGGCCGGCGGCGGCGCCGAGGAGGTGGAAAAACCCACTCACGATAATTTCGAAGACGCCTTCACCGATTATTTTTGTGAATTTATTCTGTCCAGGCTGGAACCCTTCCATCTGGAAGAGAGCGAGGCGCCGTTCCCTTACGTGCTCAACCCGGCCTTTTCCGAAGCCCTGGAAAAAGCCATCCGCGATCAGGTCTTGCCCGATATATTGTCACATAGACGGGTGCGCGGCTTGGCCGACAGTGTCTCCCAGGAAAATCTCCATAAACGTTTTTTCTTCGCCGAGTTCTCCAAGGACGAGGAAGACAACGTGGTCCGGCTTTTGTGGACCAACGCCATGCGCGATTTCGCTGCCGTAATCTATTCGGCCGATCAGGCGGCCGAGGTCAGCGACAAAAAAGCCAAGAAGAAAAAGCGTGGGTTTTTCAAAAAGAAAGACGCCACGCCGCCTCAAAAATCGGTCAGCAACCGGGGCGCCAAGGCCGAGGCGTTTTGGAAAACGCTTAGCGATGGCGCCAAGGAACATGGCTATGATGCGCCCAAGCCAGAGGACATGGATCTGTTCGAGGCGTTGATGGATTACAAGCTCGCCGACATCGACGAGAACAAAACGGCCATCCGCCAGCTATTGATCCAGGAAAAGGCGCCAGTCGATGACGACCACGGCCGCGAGGGCGCCACCCGCGATCACTTGTACAAGCTGGTCGATCGCATGGTGCCCCATTGCGGCGAATTGATCACCCTTTGGGCCTACCATGCCTACCGGGACATATTCCGGGCCGATATCCTGCGCTCGTTCATCGCCGGCCAGGGTACCTCGGACGATCAGCGCAAGCGCAAAATCCCAATGTTCTGGCGCTGGTGCGAAGACGATATCCGCGCCGCCATGGCCCGCGACGACGAAGACGAATAGCTTTAAGCGTCTTCAGTCTGCTTGGAATTGGCATCCCGGTCGGCCCCAGATTCCGCATCCTGAAAGCCATGCACCGACAGATCAAACAAATTGCCTTCCGGATCAGCGCCCCGGTGTTCCGCATAGAGGCGGTTGGACGGGCGCTTCTTCGGGTCTTCCACCTTATGATCCATCAAGGTTTGCGAGGTGGCTTCCATATCGGCGATCTGAAAACCGAAATGGTTGATGCCGGGCGTCGATTCCCCTTGCAGGGTGCAGGGCAGGATCGCCAGGTTCAAATAGCCGTCGGTCATGTAGATGGCCGGCATGCCGTGCAGCCCCTCGGAGCGGTTCAGCACCTCCATCTCGAAGGCCTCTTCATAGAATTTTGCCAGCTTGTCCGGGTTCCTGGACATGATCGCCAGATGTTTGATTTTGGGTCTGCTCATTGCTTCAGCCTCCTTTAAACTTTTGTGATTACCTCTGTTAGCATAGAACGGGTAGGGGTCTTGGTAAAAGGGTGCATTGCAATTGCGTGGAAATATCTTTTTATAGCCGCTGTACATTAAGGAAACAGCACATGGCTCAATACGGCATCGGCCAGCCGGTCCGGCGCGAAGAAGATCCGCGCCATCTGAAGGGCGGCGGGCGCTTCATCAATGACAATAATCTGGCAGGCCAGCTGCACGCCTACTTGGTCCGCTCCACCCACGCCCACGCCGCCATCGGGCCTTTGGATATCCGCGCCGCCGCCGCTGCACCCGGCGTTGCCGCAGTTTTCACCGGCGAGGACGTGATTGCCGACGGCGTCGGCACGCCCAAGATGCAGGCGCCGCACAAACGACCCGGCGGCGCGCCGCTGTTTCACCGGGCGCACCGGGGCCTGTCGGCGGGGTTTGTCAAATATGTGGGCGATCCCATCGCCATGGTTATTGCGGCAAGCCTGGATCAGGCCAAAGACGCCGCCGAATTGATCCAAGTTGATTACGATCCCTTGCCCTCGGTCAACGCAACGCACGTGGCGCTGGCCGATGGCGCGCCGGCGGTGTGGCCGGAGAACCCGGACAATATCGCCGGCATCTACGAGGTCGGCGACGAGGCCGCCACGGATGCGGCAATTGCGGGCGCCCACCACGTGGTCAAACGGCGCCTGGTGATCAACCGGGTCTACGCCCAATATATGGAGCCGCGCGGCGCCTTGGCGTCCTACGATGCGGCGGACGAGCGCTATACCCTTTATGTGGACATTCAGTATCCGCACCGGCTGCGCAACGTGCTGGCCGAAGATATTTTGAAGGTGCCGGAACAAAACATCCATATCATCGCCGGCGATATCGGCGGCGGCTTCGGTACCAAGGGCTGGCAATATCCGGAACACCGGCTGACCATGTGGGCGGCGCGCAAATTGGGCCGGCCGGTGAAATGGACTTGCGAGCGGTCCGAAGCGGTGATGGCCGACGAACATGGCCGCGACAATATTTCCGAGGCCGAGCTGGGCTTCGATGCGGATGGGAATATTACCGGTCTTCGCGTGCGTACCGTCGCCAATGTGGGCGCGTACGTATCATCGGTGCGCAATTTTCTGGCCACGTTTGGCTGCGTCGGTGGGCTTAATGGTGTCTATCGCATCCCCGCCGCGCACGACCGGGTGACCTGCGTCAACACCAACATGAACGCCACCGCACCTTACCGGGGCGCAGGGCGCCCCGAAGCCATCTATGTGATCGAACGCATGATGGACGAAGCGGCGCTCGAGCTGGGCATCGATACGATCGAACTGCGCCGCCGCAATATCATCCCCGAAAGCGCTATGCCCTACGAGACGGCGCTGACCTTCACCTATGATTGCGGCGCGTTCGAGAAAAACATGGATGATGTCTTGGCGCTGGCGAGTGTCGATGATCTGGCGGCGCGGCGCATTGATGCAGAGGCGCGCGGAAAATTGCTCGGCTTCGGTTTCGCCAATGCCATCGAACAGGCTGCCGCGCCGGGGCTGGAATTTGCCGAGGTGCGTTTCAACGTCGCGGGCACCGCCACGATCCTGATGGGTACCAAGTCCCAAGGCCAGGGCCATGAAACCATGTACAAACAGATCGTCGCAGAACGCCTCGGTATGGATTATGCCGATGTCCGCGTGGTCGACGGCGACACCGACAAGGTGAGTTACGGCAACGGCACGTCGGGCTCGCGCTCGGCGGTGCTTGGCGGCTCGTCATTGCATATTGCGCTCGGCAAGGTCATCGATAAAACCAAGCGCATCGCCGCACATATGCTGGAAGCGGCAGAGGGTGACGTGGAATTCGAAAATGGCCGCTTTACCATCACCGGCACCGACAAGTCGCTGGACTTCAACGATGTTGCCCGCGCCGCTTATCAGCCCGGAAAATTGCCCGCCGAGATTGAGCCGGGGCTGTACGAGACCGGCACTTTCCGCGCCACCAAGCGCACCTTTCCCAACGGTGCCCATACCTGCGAGGTGGAACTGGACCCGGAAACCGGCAAGGTGGACATTACTAATTATTGCGTCGCCGACGATGTGGGCACGGTAATCAATCCGCTGACCCTGAAGGGCCAAATCCACGGCGGCATCGCCCAAGGAGCGGGCCAGATATTGATGGAACAAGTGGTCTTCGATGCCGATAGCGGCCAGTTATTGACCGGATCGTTCATGGACTACGCCATGCCCCGGGCCGATGATTTCGGCGCCATGAAAATCATCTCCAACCCGGTGCCGACGGCGACCAACCCCTTGGGCGTCAAGGGCGCCGGCGAGGCGGGCACGGTCGGCGCCCTACCCGCCGTGATGAACGCTATCTTAGATGCCTTGCGCCAGGCGGGGGTTACCGATCTGGACATGCCGGCGACGCCGGAGCGAGTCTGGCAAGCCATTCAGGAGGCCAAGGCTTAAATTCATGACCGCCGATCCGCTGTTTTGGCAGACCCTTACATTGGTCACCGTGGCGTTTTTGTTTGCCGGCACCGTCAAGGGGATTGTCGGCGCCGGGCTGCCCACATTTTCGCTGCCGATCTTGGCCCTGGGGCTGGGACTCAAGGAAGGCATTGCCCTGATCGTCATACCGGCGCTCGTGACCAATGTCTGGCAGGGCTTGGTGGGCGGCCAGCTGGTGGCGCTCACAAGGCGGCTTGGCACCTTCCTGATCGCCACTGTCATCGGCTCTTTGGGCGGAGCGATCATTCTGGCGAACGGGGACGCATTGGTGCTATCCGGCGTGCTCGGCATATTTCTGTTTCTCTATTCCGTATTTAGCCTGACGACGCCGCAAATCCCGGCGCCGGGGCGGGCGGAAAAATATTTGTCGCCGATTATGGGCGGCGCCACCGGCGTTATGCTGGGCATGATCGGCTCATTCTTTGTGCCTGGCGTCTTGTATTTGCAGGCCCTTGGGCTGAAGCGCGACGAGCTGGTGCAGGCGCTCGGCATCGCGTTCACCGTCGCTTCGCTGGCGCTGGGGGTAGGTCTAGCCAGTAACGGATTATATTCAGGTGCCTATCTAGGGTTTTCCGCCTTTGCCGTGGCGCCGGCGCTGCTCGGCATGGTCGCCGGCCA
>JABHAA010000102.1 GCA_018674495.1 Rhodospirillaceae bacterium
GGCCCGGCGTATCTTGCGCCGGTCCAAAACCTCGCCGCGCTCATCAATGGCGTGAACTTGAAAGACATTCTTGGCGATATCGAGGCCAATAACTGATACGGTACTCATGGACGGTCTCCTTTCGAATGGTCCGTTTTAACGGCATCCATTCTGGCACACTCGATGCCGCGCGGGGGCCGTCCACCCCATCAGTATACTAATTAACGGCATAAATATCGGATTAATTAGTATACTGTCACGAATTACACACGCGGCCAGGGCCGCCAAAAATATCGATACCGGTTTCAAAGGGGTGGTCCGCCGGGGCCGCCGAAGCCATGCTCGCCAGGTGCCATCAGCCAAATCTCGGTCTTTTCGGGGAGCGAGGTTTTGCTCACCTGGATGGTGTCACCCTTGATGCGCTTGATCTTGAATTGCCGTTCCGCCTGGACCAAAAACTCATCCAGGGTCGCGAACACGTTGAAATGCATGGGCACCACGACGCGCGGGCTGATACCCTTGATGTTGCGCACCAATTCTTCGTAGCTGAGGGTAACGCGTCCATCCACCGGCACCAGCAGCACATCGATGCGCCCGATGCGGTAAAACTGCTCCTTGTCCAGAAGATGCGCCAGATGCCCCATATGGGCGACACAAAGCCCGCTCGACTGGACAATGAACATGGACGAGAAATTGGTGAGCCCGCTGCCGAAATTCTCCAGATTGGTGGGCAGGTTGTAGACGCGTACGTCGCGCAAGGTGACGTCATGGCGCTGCACGCCGCCATCGGTGGACCAGCCGCGCAGTAAGTGGGTGATGCCCGGCTGGATATCGTAGGCCGAATGATTGCCGCGCTGGATATTCATGGTGGCAATATCGGGCACCACGTCGGCGCGGTAGTTGTCGTTATAGTCGGTGATGACCTTAACCCCGCCTGGCGAGCGCACCAGGAACGTCGAGTGGCCGACAAATTGCACGCGCAAATGCCCGGCCGGCACGTCGGCGAGGCTAAACGCTGCCTTTTGAAATCCGCCCGTATAGTTTTGTGCGATGCCGGCGCCGCAAGGGAAGCGCGCCTGCTTGAAGGGCTTGCTTTGCGCTTCGGCGCCGCCGCTGATCAGCGACAGTCCAAGAAATACCAGCCCTGCTGCTGCAATTCGTGCCATACCCATGATCGGCCTCCCCAGATTGCGTGCCATGAAAGCATCGGCCAAATGGCGAAATCCGTCAACTGCGGGGGCCGCACGAAACCGTGACTGTTGGCCTAGATCAGCGGGCCATCCAGCTCGTAGCGGCCCTCCGCATCTTCAATTTCTAGGATCCAGATATCGGGATCGATGTTTTTCTGGCGCTCAAGATAGGCGCTGGCGTCGGCCTCTGACATGCGCGCTTCGGCGCCGGCCTGGGTCCAGGCGATCTCGCCCGAGGCCTGGCGCATCTGCGTATAAAGCCGGCAAAGCCCGTCCAGGCTGGATATTTTGAGGAACAGCGCGCCGGCGTCTTCATCGCCGCGTCGCAGCACATAGATGGGGATGTTTTGAATCGTGCAAATGCGCACCTGGGCCTGCACCCAGATACCGGTTTTTAGCCGATCAATGGCCATGCCATCAGATCCGGTCAGGCCGCGCTGACGGCACCTTCGGTTTCCTGATCCGGGCGCCCGACCAAGGCTTCGTAATCGGCGCGCAAGGTCTTGGTGATTGCACCCACCTTAAAGCTCATATCATCGATGCGGCCCACCGGCGTTACTTCGGCGGCGGTGCCGGTGACGAAAATCTCTTCCGCGTCGGCCAATTCTTCGGGCTCCATATGGCGTTCGATCACTTCAATGCCACGCTTGGCGGCCAGTTCCATAACGGTCTGGCGGGTGATGCCGTTCAAGAAGCATTCGGGCGGCGGCGTGATGATCTTGCCGTCGCCGAACATGACAAAGATGTTGGCGCCAGTACCCTCGGCGACACGGCCTTTCCAGTCCAGCATCAGCGCATCGTCGCAGCCGGCGGCTTCGGCTTCGTGCTTGGACATGGTGCAGATCATGTAGAGCCCGGCGGCCTTGGCGTGCACCGGCGCCGTGTCCGGGGGTGGGCGCCGCCAGATAGATGTCTTCAGGCTGATGCCTTTGTCGCGGGCTTCGGGCGAAAAATAGGACGGCCACGGCCACACCGCAATGGCCACATGGATTTTGGCATCCTGGGCGGAAACGCCCATGGTCTCCGAGCCGCGCCAGGCAACCGGGCGCACATAGCCATCGACAATGCCGTTGGCTTCGCAGGCCTGGTACGAGGCGGCGTCGATCTCCTCCACCGTATAGGGAATCTCGAAGCCCAAAATTTCGGCGGAATTGAACAATCGCTCGGTATGTTCGCGCAGCTTGAAAATGTTGCCGCCATAGACCCGCTCACCCTCGAACACCGAAGAGGCGTAATGCAATCCGTGGGTCAGCACATGCAGATTTGCGTCGCGCCATTCGACCAACGCGCCATCGTACCAGATAAGACCATCCATATCGTGAAATGCTGGCGAAGTCATAACTTTGTTTCCGTATTCCCTGTTCAAACGAAATGTTGTTGCTTCAAATACCATCCTCGTGTATATATGTCAATAACACTGACATAGTTTGAGCGCAACAATGGATGCGGTAAAAGACACGCCTCTCGACCAAGGGCCGAAAGGCCATGCACAAGATGGCCAGGGGCCGAACAGCTATTCCGACGACGCCTTGCGCGACGCCATGGAGCTGTTGTTCTTCGCCTACCGGGATTTCACCGCCGAGCCGGACAATATCCTCAGCGATTATAATTTTGGCCGCGCCCATCACCGGGTCATTCATTTCGTCGGGCGCAATCCGGGTATCACGGTGAGCCAGCTTTTGGGCATCCTGCGCATCACCAAGCAAAGCCTTTCCAGAGTTCTCCGCCAACTAGTCAGTGACGGCTTCGTTGCCCAGGACGCCGGGCTTAATGATCGCCGCCAGCGTCTTTTGCGCCTGACCGACAAGGGCCGTGCCTTGGAAATCCAGGTGTCCGAGGACCAGCGCCAACGCATCCAGCGCGCCTTTACCGCCGCCGGCCCGGCCGGTGTGGATGGCTTCCGCCAGGTTCTGAATTCGATGATGATCGAAGCGGGCGAATAATGGACGGCGACCAACATATCCTGGTGGTGGACGACGACGACCGGCTGCGCAACCTGCTCAATCAATATTTGACCGAGAACGGATTTCGCGTCACCGTCGCCGCCGATGCCGCCGATGCGCGCGCCAAGATGGGCAGCATCGCCTTTGATCTGGTGGTCTTGGATCGGATGATGCCGGGCGAAAGCGGCCTCGACTTCGCTCAGTCCCTGCGCGTCACCAATTCGGTGCCGATCCTTATGCTGACCGCCATGGCGGAAAGCGACGACCGTATAGGCGGGCTGGAGGCCGGCGCCGACGATTATCTGACCAAGCCCTATGAGCCCCGCGAATTGCTGCTGCGCATCAACAATATCCTGCGCCGCGTGCCGGCCGAGCCCGATGAGACGCCCACCGAAGCCCGCCTCGGCGACGTGACCTTCGACATCGGGCGTGAAGAGCTGCGCCGGGGCGATGAACATATCGCCCTCACCTCGACCGAATTGCGGTTGTTGAAATTGCTGGCGGAACGGCCGGGCGCGGTCTTTGCGCGCGAAGCTTTGATGCGTATTGTAGCGCCCGGCGGCGGCACCCGCACAGTGGATGTCCAGGTTAATCGCCTCCGCCAGAAGATCGAGCCCGACCCGAAATTACCAAGATATCTTCAAACCGTGCGCGGACAGGGTTATATTCTGAGAACCGATTAAACTGGAAAGGCGACGCGTGGCCAAGATCAAGGAATATCTGCCGCACTCTCTGCTCGGCCGCTCGCTGCTGATCATCGTCATCCCGTTGATCCTTTTGCAGCTTGTTTCGGCGACGGTGTTCTACGAGAACCATTGGAACAAAGTCTCCCAGCGCCTGGCGCGCAATCTGGCTGGCGACATCGCTGCTGTGATCGCGCTGACCGGCGCCAATCCGGCGGCCAGTTCGGCGGGCCGGGTGTTCGATCTGGCCGCCAACACCATGGCCATGCGCATCGATTTCGAAGACGGCAAAATTTTAAAAAACGCACCGGACCAAAGGCGCGGCGGCATCGTCGACAGGATGCTGATCCGGGCCATGGACGAGGCGGTCAAAAAACCGTTCACCGTGAATACGGACAAAATCGAAAAGCACGTGGTCATCAATGTGCAGCTATCGGGCGGCGTCCTCAATATCGTCACAAATCGTAAGCGATTGTTTTCTTCAACCACCTACATTTTCGTTCTCTGGATGGTCGGTACGGCGATGTTCCTGTTCGGTATCGCCACCATCTTCATGCGCAATCAGGTGCGCCCGATCCGCCGCCTGGCCGCCGCCGCCGACAATTTCGGCAAGGGCCGCGATGCACCGCGCTTCAAGCCCGAGGGCGCCACCGAAGTGCGCCTCGCGGCGTCGGCCTTTATCTCTATGCGCGACCGCATCCAGGCGCAGATTGGCCAGCGCACCGATATGCTGGCCGGCGTCAGCCATGATTTACGCACGCCCCTGACGCGCATGAAGCTGCAACTGGAAATGCTCGGCGACGATGGTGCGGTATCGGATTTAAAGGGCGATGTCTTGGAGATGGAACATATGCTCGAAGCCTATCTCGCTTTTGCCAGGGGCGAGGGCGACGAGGCACAGAAACCGACAAATTTGACCCATATGCTGGAAGAGATCGCTGGTCAGGCGCGGCGCAAGGGTGCCCAGATCGATCTGCATACGGAGGGTGAGATCGTGGTGCCGGTGCGGCCCAACGCCTTTCGCCGCTGCGTCACCAATATTGTCGAAAACGCTGACCGTTATGGCGAGCATGTCTCGATCCGCGCCGGCCAGCGCGACGATGCGGTGGAGATCGTCGTGGATGACGATGGCCCCGGCATTCCCTTGGACGCCCGCGAGGATACCTTCAAGCCATTCTTCCGCATCGACAGCTCGCGCAATTCGGAAACCGGTGGCGTCGGGCTTGGCTTGACCATTGCCCGCGATGTGATGCGCGGCCATGGCGGCGATATCAATCTGGATGACTCGCCCGCCGGGGGCCTCCGCGCGCGTCTGACGCTGCCGCTTTAGTTAGAGCAATTCCGGACAAATATGAATCAATTTGATGGGAACAAATCGGTTTTTAAGGCAAGGCGCGGTGCGCCGCGCGATGCCTTCGCATCGGGTAAGCGCTGCAACGCCGCCTTAGGAGCCGATTTGACCCACCGGAGGCCGGGTGCTTTTGACCCGGTCAAATGGTTCATATTTGTTCGGAAATGCTCTAGCTGGGCTCCGCCGCTTCTGAATTACCTGAGCCGCGGCGGGCGAGGAAGGTTTCCGCCAGGCCTTCCAGCCGGGCCAGGGATTTGTCGAGGTTGGCCATGACCTTATCCATAGTGCCGGTCTCGTCGAAAAGCCAGATGCGCAGCGCGCCCCCATAGACCGCCATCAACGCCTTGATCTTGGCGTGGCCGAGCCATCCGCCGGTGCCGACGCCGGCGGCCTCAAGGCTCGATTTCATAGCCCGCCGGGAGACGCAAAGTGCGTGGACCGCAAGACGTGGATCGGCGCCCACCAATTTGGATGGCGCGTCCGGCAGCATGGCCCGCAAGTTCGCTTTGTGAGGTTCAAGCGCATCGAAGCGGCACATGATCAGATCGAACAAGCGCTCGCGAATGGTTTTGCCGTCGTCTGCCGCCGCATCCAGGACCTGTTGGTCGATGCGCGCCGCGAAGCCGTCCAAGATGGCACGCTTGGTTGCAAAGCGGGCGCGCAAATCATCGGGCTTGATTTTCGCCGCCTCGGCGATGGCGTCCATGGTAAGAGGCCGCCAGCCCGTCTCGGCGCCCAGTTGCAGCGCCGCCGTGATGATACGCCAATCGGTGTCCGGTCTTTTCGCCATTCCCCGTCTCCCCATTGCCTTTTCATGGTCTTCCCGTGCGGAACGCCGCCATCATAGCGGGCTTTGCTCAGGACCGGAAGTGGCGCGCTGCGGTCGCTCATTTTTTTGTAGGGTTTTCGGCGATTATCTATATTATCCGTGGCAGGCGAAGTCCGGGCCCCGTAGGCCCAATAAAGGGGTATTGCCGCTTGATCGAAGGTTTTCGCAATCTGGCCCACAAAGCGCCCTTTCTGGAGCGGGAAGAAGAGCGTGATCTGGCGCGCCTGGCCGGTGCTGGCGACAGCGAAGCCACCCAGCGTCTGGTGACCAGCCACATCCGGTTCGTGCTTAAAATCGCGCGCGGCTACCGCCGTTCGGGTGTGCCGATGGCGGATCTGGTGCAGGAAGGCATGCTCGGCCTGGTGCAAGCGATCAAACGGTTCAATCCGGAGCGGGACGCGCGCCTCTCCACCTATGCCAGTTTTTCGATCCGCGCCGCCATCCAGGACCACGTGGTCCGCTCCTGGTCTCTGGTGCGGCTGTCCACTTCGTCGGCGCAGCGCTCTATGTTCCTGCATCTGCGCCGCCGCACGTCCGATTTTCTGGAAGGCGCCGACGCCCTTGGCGAAGACTTCGCCGCCCGCGTCGCCGAGCGATTTGAGACCACCGCCGCTGACGTGAAAGCCCTGGCGCGGCGCATCGCCAACCGCGATCAATCCCTGGACGTATCTCCGGGCGGGGCCGGCGAAAGCTGGCTGGAACGGCTTTCATCGAACGCGCCCAATGCCGAAGATCAGCTATTGGCCGCTGGCGAGCGCAATGCCCTTGGCGAGTTGGTGGCCAAGGCGCTGGCCAAGCTTCCGGCGCGCGAGCAGTTTATCATCAAGAACCGCTATTTCAGCGAAGCCAAAAGAACCTTTGCTGCCATCGGCGTGGATTTGAACCTGTCCAAGGACCGGGTGCGCCAATTGGAAGCGGCCGCCCTCGCCAAGCTGAAGGATTTTCTGGAACCCAGATTGGGCAGCAGCCAGGCCCTGCCAGAATAGGCGCGCCCTACCCCGCCAGTTCGCGGGAACGGTTGGTGGCGGCCTGGATGGCTTCGGTCATCAGTTTCTGTAATGCATCATCGCCCATCAAAACTTTAAGCGCCGCTTCGGTTGTGCCGCCGGGGCTGGTAACGTTGCGGCGCAAAGTAGATGCCGTCTCCGCACCGCTTTGGCGCATCAATTCACCGGAACCGGCCACCGTGGCCTGGGCCAGAGCGGCTGCCAGATCACCCGGCAGGCCTGCCGCGATACCGGCCTCGGTCATGCATTCGGTCAGATGAAACACATAGGCCGGCCCGCTTCCCGATAGGGCTGTCACCGCATCCATCAAGCCCTCGTCTTCGATCCAGGCCACTTCGCCGACGGCGCTCAATAATTCGCCCGCCCTGGTTCGTGCAGCATCGGTAACGGCGGCGTTGGCGACGGCCACGGAAATACCCCGGCGGACGGCAGCGGGGGTGTTGGGCATCACCCGGATTATGGCGGCACCCGCGCCGAGAAGCGCTTCGAAATCGCCGATGGTCTTGCCCGCCGCGATAGACAAATAGGTGGCGGTTCCGGCGAAGCGGGCGTAAGGGGCGGCCACCGCATCCATCACCTGGGGCTTGACCGCAAAGAGGATAATTTCGGGCAACCCATCGGCGGCAATCTCGTCAACCGAGCGGAGCCGCGTGATGTCTTGGTTCAATTGGTCCGGCAGGGCGGCGGCGTTGGGCTCGACAATGGTGATCGATCCGGGCGCCGCGCCCTGGTCGAGCCAGCCGCCCAACAGGGCGCCACCCATTTTTCCGCATCCTACAAGGAGAATTCCGCCGGACGTACTTTCAGACATAATGGATTGGCGCGAGGTTCACGCTTCGCCGACGGTTTCGATCATCGCGGCGGCGATGGCGTCCGATGCGCCCTTGCCGCCCCAGACCAGATGCTGAAAGGCGGGATAGAAGCGTTCGCATTCCGAGACCGCCACTTCAAGAACATCTTCGACTTGTTCCCGGGCCAAGGCGCCGGCGCCGCGCAGCGGCATGGCATGGCGGTACATAGGCTGGCTTTCGGCCGTCCACAGGCAGAAATGGCCGAGCCACATGCGATCGTTAATCAGCGCCAAAAGCTCGTACACCCGGCCCAATTTGCGTTCCGGCACGCGCACATCGAAGGCGCAAGTCACATGGATTGCGGACAATTCCGGAGCCCAGGCGAAATGCAGCGAGTAATCGCACCAATTGCCGCGCACCTCGGCGGCCATTTCATCATCCTCGACTCGCTCGAACCGCCAGCCTTGGGCGCGCACAACCTGTTCGAATATATCGATGGGAGGATCGGACCTTGAAAAGTCTGCCTCGCTCGCCTGAGCCATTCCCGCGCCTCCTCAATAGGCTATATCTTAACCTCGATGGCCGCGCCGGTGGACTTTTCCTACATTTAGTAGATAGATGCCCTGGCGGCCACAATTTGTAGGCTGACATAAGCCCGAACTCCGCGCAAGAGACATATGGACGCGAGCCCAATTGGATGGCGATTGGCATGTATTTGGCGCCCAGGCGGCGCCCGATCAACGGTTTGGAGGGCGCAACCGCTGGCACCGGTTATTTGGCGGGGCTGGGCTTTTTCCGGGGTTTCGCGGGCACCGGCGCTAAAGATTTGATCTGTTTTTCAAGCGCAGCGACCTTCTTTTCCAGCTTCTCCTGTTCTTCGCGGGCTTTGACGGCAACGGCCATAGCAGTGTCGAAATCTTCCCGCGTTACCAGGTCTAATTCGGAAATCAGGCTTTCGATTCGCCCGCGCACCAGCCCTTCGACCTCGTCTTTAAGGCCGGCGAAGGTACCGGCGGCGCTGTTGGCGACTTTGGCGATATCGTCGAAAATGCGGTTGCGGGTCTGCATCGTCTGGTCTCCCGGCAAATTGCGATGCTTCTATATAAGCCCAGCTATGCGCCCGGCGCAACTTGCGGGGTTTCGGTGCGCCCCCTATAAAGCCACTGAAACACCTATGCATACTGATCGAAAGATCCACGTCGATGATTGTCATTACTGGTGCCGCCGGTTTTATCGGATCCAACCTGGCCGCCGCCCTGGAAAAGCGCGGCGAGCCAATCGTTGTGTGCGATCATATGGGGGCTGGCGACAAGTGGCGCAATTTGCGCGCCCGCGAGCTGGCCGGCTTCGTTGCGCCCGATGATCTGTTCGAATATCTCGACAGCCACCGGGGTGATGTGGAGACCATCTACCATCTCGGCGCCATCTCATCGACCACCGAGACCGATGTGGATTTGATCATGGATGTGAATGTGCGCCTGTCCGGCCAGCTTTGGGACTGGTGCGCATCCAATCAGGCGAATTTCATCTATGCGTCCTCGGCAGCCACCTATGGCGGCGGCGAGGCCGGCTTTGGCGATGACAATGAACTGGGCGCCATGGCCAAGCTTGAGCCCCTCAATCCCTATGGCTGGTCTAAGCATGTGTTCGACCGCCAGGTGGTGCGCTGCGTGGCCGAGGGCCGCCCGGCGCCGCCCCATTGGGCGGGCCTCAAATTCTTCAACGTTTACGGGCCCAACGAATATCACAAGGGCGGCCAGCAAAGCGTGGTGCCGCAAATTTATGAGCAGGCCACCCATGGCGGCATGGCGCGCCTGTTCCAATCACACCATCCCGACTACGCCGATGGCGGCCAGATGCGGGATTTCATCTGGGTCGGTGATTGCGTCGATGTGATGACCTGGTTGGGTGATAACGCCGCTGTCAACGGCATCTTCAATTGTGGTACCGGGACGGCGCGCTCGTTCCTTGATCTGGCGAACGCGGTGTTTGCGGCTCTCGAACGGCCCGCCAATATTCACTATATCCCGACGCCCGAACACATTCGCGATAAATACCAGTATTTTACCGAGGCGCGTATGGACAGGCTGCGGGCCGCCGGATACAAGGCGGAATTCACTACTCTGGAAGACGGCGTCGGCCGCTATGTGACGGACTATCTTAGCGCCGATGATCCGTTTCTTTAAAGAACTGGACCCGCGCCAATGATGCCCGTAATCGCCTTTCCCAATATCGATCCAGTGATTGTTCAATTTGGCCCCCTCGCCATCCGTTGGTACGCGCTGGCCTTTATCGCCGGGCTTTTGATTGGCTGGAAATATATCCAGAAACTCATCACCAAGCCGCCGCACGCCATGGATAACGCCCAGGTCGATGATTTCGTTGTCTGGGCGACGCTGGGGGTGGTGCTCGGCGGGCGCCTTGGCTATGTGGGATTTTATAACCTCAGCTATTATCTGGAAAATCCGCTGAACATCCTGACCGTTTGGCAGGGTGGCATGTCGTTCCATGGCGGCATTATCGGCATGATCGCCGCCATGTGGCTGTTTTCGAAAAAACGCTCCCTGAATTTCCTGGCGGTTTGCGACGTCGTTGCCGCCGCCGCGCCGATCGGATTGTTTCTTGGCCGCATCGCCAACTTCATCAATGGCGAATTGTTCGGGCGGGTAACCGATGTCCCGTGGGGCGTGGTGTTTCCCCACGGCGGCCCCAGCCCCCGCCATCCCAGCCAGATTTACGAAGCCCTTCTCGAAGGGCTCGTCCTGTTTATCGTGATCTATTTCCTGATGAAGAACGAGACCATCCGGCGCCGGCCCGGCATTATTTCTGGCGTGTTCCTGGTTGGCTACGGATTGTCCCGGGCCATTGTCGAATTTTATCGCCAGCCCGATGCCCATATCGGCTTTTTGTCCGGCGGCGCAACCATGGGCCAGATGCTTTCGGTGCCCCTGTTTCTGCTCGGCATCTATTTGATCTGGCGACCCGGGCCCCGGGTTTGACGGCGCTTTTCGACCATATCAGGCGCCGTATTGGCGCCGAAGGCCCGCTCCGCCTCGATGACTATATGACAGAGGCTTTGGCGCATCCGGAATTTGGTTACTACATGACCGGCGACCCCTTGGGCCGGGCCGGTGATTTTGTCACCGCGCCCGAGGTCAGCCAGATGTTCGGCGAACTGATTGGTCTTTGGTGCGCCCATGTCTGGACCCAAATGGACCGCCCCGAAATGGTGCACCTGGTCGAGCTCGGCCCTGGGCGCGGCACGCTGATGGCCGATGCCTTGCGCGCCGCCAACCGTGTGGATGGCTTTTTGGCCGCCGCGCATGTGCATATGGTGGAAACCTCACCGTCTTTGCAAAAACGCCAACGCCGCAATCTGTCGACCCTGACGGTGCCGGTCAGCTGGCACCAGCATTTTGCCCAAGTGCCAGCCGCCCCGGTACTGATCATCGCCAATGAATTTCTGGATGCCCTGCCGGTGCGCCAGTTTGTGCGCGGCCCCGATGGCTGGGCGGAGCGCTGCGTCTGCCTTGATGATAGCGGCGACGCGCTCGCCTGGATCGATCAGCCCACCGATACGCCGGCCGATTTGCCCGATGCAGTTGTCGGCGAGCTGGTGGAAATTTCACCGGCGCGCGCCGCCATCGCCGCCGAGCTTGCCGCCGCCATCGCCGCCCATGGCGGCGCCGCGCTGCTGATCGATTACGGTCACGGGAAAAGCGCCCCCGGTGATACCCTGCAGGCGATCAAAGGCCACCAGTTTCACGATGCCCTGGCCGATCCCGGCGAGGCCGATGTCACCGCCCATGTGGATTTCGCTGCCATCGCCGCCGCTGCGGACAGTAGTGTGCGCGTATCGGGCCCGGTCACTCAGGGCGCCTTCCTCACCGCCCTCGGTATCGAGGCGCGCGCCGCCCAGCTGCGCGGTGGTGCGACACCCCGCCAGGCGGGCGAAGTGCTGGAAGCCTTGAAACGATTGATCGGGCCAGCCGAAATGGGCACCCTGTTTAAAGTCATGGCGCTCTCCCACAAGGACCAGCCGGCGCCGGAAGGATTTGCATGATCAAGGCCGACGGGCTGTCCCGCTTTGCGTCGATCCGGCACGGCTTTCTGGGCTCAGGCGGCGGCGTCTCCGAGGGCGCCTTTGGCTCCTTAAATTGCGGCTTCGGCTCTGGCGATGATCTGGACCGCGTCGCCGAAAACCGCCGCCGGGCGCTGGGCCATATCGGCGCGCCGGACACCGCGCTGGTTAGCGCCCGCCAGCAACATACCAACATAGCCATTACCGTCACCGAGCCTTGGCAGCCGGGCGCGGCCCCCATCGCCGACGCCATGGCGACGCGTGAGCCGGGCATTGCCCTTGGCATCCTAAGCGCCGATTGCGCGCCGGTGCTGATGGCCGATGGGGATGCCGGCGTCATCGGCGCCGCCCATGCGGGCTGGCGGGGCGCGCTGGACGGCATCACCGATGCGTTGATCGCGGCAATGATCGATCTGGGCGCCGAGGCACAAAATATCAGCGCTGCCGTCGGCCCTTGCATCGCCCAAGCGTCTTACGAAGTGGGCCCGGAATTTCGCGAACGGTTCGTTGCCGCCGACGCTGGCAACGAAATTTTGTTCGCCAAGGGGCCTAAGCCCGGCCACGACTTATTCGATCTTCCCGGTTACCTGACGCTGCGCCTGCAAGCCCGGTCTCTCGGCTTCGTGGCCACCTTGGGCGTAGACACCTATCCGGACGATTCGGGTTATTTCAGCTACCGGCGCAGCTGCCACCAGGGGCAAAGCCAATATGGGCGCGCCCTTTCGGTGATCACCCTTGCCGGAGAAACAAGTCCGTGATTGGATCGGTGGATGCCGTATATGTTCATTCTCATATTGGCTTTCCTGGCTGTCATGTTGGCGACCTGTGCCCTTTAGGGGATCCGTCCTAGGCATTGCGGCTCTGGCGTTGCTCGCCGGTTGCGGCGAGTTGCCCAAACCCTTCGCCCATTCCGGCGCCAATCTTTCCAATCCCTTGTTGCGGCTCGCCGACGGCGGCGGCGTCCAAGTTGCGGCGGCGCCGGGATTGTTCGAAGGCATCGCCGAGCCATTGCTGGCGGCGGCGGTGAAGGGGCTTGGCGCCGCTAACGTGCCGGCAACCAGCAATGCGCAAGTGGAAGGCATCTTCCGCCTGACCGCCGATGTATCCATCGAGATCGGCAATCCGGGCGACGCGGAAACCGCGCGCTTCATCTGGCGGCTCCAGGATGCAAATGGCCAAGAGGTCGGCGCCTTCGACCAGACCATTACCGGCGATGCGCCCGGCTGGCTGGCCGAGGACCGGGAGATATTCGAGATCATCGCCGCCGACGCCGGTAGCCGAATCGCCGGAATTTTGCGCGGCGATGAAGCGGCGGCGACGGGCGCGGCTCAGGATGTCGCCCCGTTTGGCCCATCGCTCTATCTGGTCGGCGTCGATGGCGCGCCCGGCGACGGCAATACCGCGCTGGTGCGTTCGCTGAAACTGGTGGTGAGGCGCGGCGGCGGCCAGATTGCGGACAGTCTGGATAGCGCCACGCACCTGGTCATGGGCTCGGCGGAAGTCTCCGAGCCTCAGGCTGGTAGCCAATTACTTGTTGTTTCTTGGGCGGTTACGGGCCTCGACGGGATCGAGTTGGGCAAGGTCTCGCAAAGTAACCGGGTGCCCAAAACCTTAACCGCCGGGCGCTGGGGCGGGCTGGCCTACGCCATCGCCCAAGGCGCCGGCGAGGGCATTTTTGATATCCTGGAGCGTGCAAACATCGTTCCGGCGAGGCGCAAGGCACTGCAAATTCCGAGCTTGAAAAATTAAGTTGCGAGGGCGCACCAATCGGCGTTTACAGCCAAGGCGCCCAACGCTATACAGGAGCCCGGTTGCTGTTCGGCGCAAGCGCGCGCCGGTTCGATCAACAAATAGGCAGTCGATAAGGGAGCCGGCGCGGATGAAAGTCCTGAGTTGTAATTCCAACCGACCGATCGCGGAAGCGATCTCCAAATACCTAAACATTCCCTTGACCAGCGCGTCTATCCGAAGATTTTCGGATATGGAAGTGTTCGTTGAGATTAACGAAAATGTCCGCGGCGAGGATGTGTTCGTGATCCAGTCCACTTCGTTCCCGGCCAACGACAATCTGATGGAGTTGTTGGTGACCCTGGATGCGCTCCGGCGCGGCTCGGCGCGGCGTATTACTGCGGTGCTGCCCTATTTCGGCTATGCCCGCCAGGACCGGAAATCCGGTCCAAGGACGCCGATCTCAGCGAAGCTGGTGGCCAATTTGATTACCGAAGCCGGCGCCGACCGGGTGCTGACCCTCGATCTCCATGCCGGACAAATTCAGGGGTTTTTCGATATCCCGCTGGACAATCTTTATGCCGAGCCGGTGTTTTCCAAGGAAATCAACAACCGCTACAACGGCGATGATCTGATGGTGGTATCGCCCGATGTGGGCGGCGTCTTTCGCGCCCGCTCCATCGCCAAGATCATCGATGCCGACCTGGCGATCATCGACAAGCGGCGCGAACGGGCCGGCGAATCCGAAGTGATGAATATCATCGGCGAAGTCAAAGACCGGCGCTGCCTTTTGGTCGATGATATTATTGATAGCGCCGGCACCCTTTGCAATGCCGCGACAGCACTGATGGATGCGGGCGCATCAGCGGTTTCGGCGTTTGTAACCCACGGCGTGCTATCGGGCGGCGCCGTCGCGCGCGTGACCGCCTCGCCGATGGAAACATTGGTCACCACCGACAGCATTCTGGCCACCGACGCGGTGCACGGCGCGCACAATATCGATCAGCTTTCGGTGGCGCCGCTGATCGCCGAAGCCATGCACCGGATTGCCGACGAACGCTCGGTTTCCTCGCTGTTTGATTAGTCCTTAAGCCATTCGGCGTTTGACTAATTCGGCCCAAGCCATTACATCACCGGCTTCGCATCCGCTGGCACCCCTGGAGGCTGGCGGCATTTTCTTAAAGGAGACAGGATTATGGCTGAAACCACATCCATATCCGCCGAACTTCGCGACGGGACCGGCAAGGGGGTGGCCCGCGCAATACGCCGATCGGGGCGGGTTCCGGCGGTCATTTACGGCAACAAGTCCGAGGCTACTTCGATCACCATCGATGCCAAGGAATTGGCCTTGTTGGCCGATAACCCCAGATTTTTCATATCGGTCCTGGATGTCACGGTCGATGGCGACACCCATCAAGTATTGCCGAGGGATCTGCAATTGCATCCGGTCACCGACCGCGCGATGCATGTGGATTTCCTGCGCTTTAGCGTCAATACGCAAATCGTCGCCCTTATACCGGTGAGCTTTATCAACGGCGAGGATTCGCCGGGGCTGAAGCGCGGCGGCGTTCTCAACATCGTCCGCCGCGAGATCGAGGTGCGCTGCTCGCCGCTGGCCATTCCGCAAGAGCTGGTGTTCGATCTGGACGGCCTCGATATCGGCGCCTCCATCCACATTCAGTCCATCGAATTGCCCGAAGGCGTCGAGGCGACCACCGATCGTGACTTCACCGTCGCCACCGTGGCCGCACCCACATTGATGCCGGTCGAAGAAGAGGACACCAGCGAGGGTCTCTTGGGCGAAGACGGCGAACCTCTCGAGGGCGAAGAAGGCGAAGGCGGCGAAGAAGGGGCCGGAGAGGCCGCGGATTCAAACAATTAGTTTGGGCGCGCGTTACTGCGCCGCAAATAATGTGGGAGCGCGGGCGCACCGCAAATAGTGTGGGAAGCGCGGGCGCGCTTCCGGGAGCCGCAATGTTCCTTTTGGCAGGATTGGGAAATCCCGGGTCGAAATATTCGGGTCACCGCCATAATGTAGGATTTATGGCGCTGGACGCCATTCATGCCCGCTTTGGTTTCCCCGTCTGGCGCAAGAAATTCGAATGCGAAGCGGCCACCGGCGAGATTGGCGGCCAAGCCACGCTGCTTTTGAAGCCGACCACGTTTATGAACGAAAGCGGACGCGCCATCGGCTCGGCGATGCGCTTCTATAAAGAAGACGTAAGTGCGCTGACGGTCATCCATGACGAGTTGGACCTGGCGCCAGGCAAGATCAAGCTAAAGCGCGGCGGCGGCGTTGCCGGCCATAACGGGCTGAAAAGCATCGCCCAGCATATCGGCCCGGAATTCCGGCGCATGCGTATCGGCATCGGCCATCCGGGCCAAAAAACATTGGTGACCGGCCACGTGCTCGGCGATTTTTCCAAGTCCGACCGGGATTGGGTGGAACGCACCGTGGATGCCATCGCCGAGGCGGCATCGGTGCTCCTGGACGGCGACGACGGCGCGTTTACAACAAAGGTGGCGCTGATCCTGAGCCCGCCGAAAATATCCAAAGACGAGGACCAAAAATAATGGGTTTTAATTGCGGCATCGTCGGATTGCCCAATGTGGGCAAATCGACCCTCTTCAACGCGCTCACCGAAACGGCGGCGGCGGATACCGCCAATTACCCGTTTTGCACCATCGAGCCCAATGTGGGCCGGGTGCCGGTGCCCGATGCGCGCCTCGGCCAGATCGCCGAAATCGCCGCCTCGGAAACCATTGTCCCCACCTATCTGGAATTCGTCGACATCGCCGGGCTAGTGAAGGGTGCGAGCCAGGGCGAGGGCCTCGGCAACCAGTTCCTCGGCAATATCCGCGAAGTCGATGCCATCCTGCACGTGCTGCGCTGTTTCGAAGACGGCGATATTGTGCATGTGAGCGAGACCGTTGATCCCGTGCGCGATGCCGAGATTATTGAGACCGAACTGATGCTGGCCGATCTGGAAAGCCTGGAGCGACGCACCGAAGGGCTGATCAAAAAGGCAAGGGGGCTGGACAAGGACGCCCAGGCCGAGCTCGATCTGGCGGAACGCTTGCTGGAAGAGTTGCGCGCCGGCCGGCCTGCCCGCGGCGCCGAAATATCGGCGGACGAAGCGGCCGCTTATAAGAGCTTTCAATTATTGTCGGCCAAGCCGGTGCTCTATGTGTGCAACGTCGAAGAAGACAACGCTGGCGATGGCAATGCCCATTCCGCGGCGGTGGCTGCGTTCGCGGCCGATACCGGCGCCGCTTCCATTCACATTTCGGCCAAGATCGAGGCCGAGGTGACGCAATTGTCGGAACCGGAAGAACGCACCGAGTTTCTGGAAGCGCTGGGGCTGGAAGAGACCGGCCTCGCGCGTCTGATCCGGGCCGGCTATTCGCTTTTGCACCTGATCACCTATTTCACCGCCGGGCCCAACGAAGCCCGCGCCTGGACCCTGGCCGGGGGCACCAAGGCGGCGCCGGCGGCGGGCCGTATCCACACCGATTTCGAGCGCGGCTTTATCGCCGCCGAGACCATTGCCTTGGATGATTACATCGCCGTCGGCGGCGAGCAGGCAGCCAAGGATGCCGGCAAGATGCGCCAGGAGGGCCGCGACTATGTGGTCCAGGACGGCGACGTGATCCTCTACCGCTTTAACGTCTGATCATTCGTGCATCATTGCAGGCCGGCGGCTATACTCGGCCCAAATCAGGGAGAGGATACAAACCATGGCAAATCGTAGCGAGACGCGCATTCTGACCACCCATGTGGGCAGCCTGCCCCGGCCCCGCGATCTTTTGGACATGATGAAATACCGGCTCACCGGCGAGGGCGAGGCCATTGCCGAGGACGCCTATGATGCGCGCGTCACAGAAGCAGTGGCCGAATGCGTGGCGGCCCAAGTGGCGGCGGGCCTTGATATCGTCACCGACGGCGAGACCTCAAAGGCCGGGTTTTTCACCTACATAAAAGAGCGCATTGACGGCTTCGAGGCCCGCGACAACGTAAAGGTGCCGTTCTACGAGGCCGAGGTGAGCGCCTTTCCGGAATATTACGAGGAATATTTTGCCAAAGCCATGCTCGGCGGTGCGGTGGCGCCGGTGGCGCGCATGTTCTGCACCGGCCCGGTTTCCTATTCGGGCGAAGACGCGCTGGCCAAAGACATTGCTAATCTGCGCGCCGCCGTCGATGCGTCTGGGGCAGCGGGCGCCTTCATGCCGTCAACGGCGCCTTCGGGCGTCGGCTACAACGATTATTACGCCACGGACGAAGAATTTTTCGAAGCCGTCGGCGAGGCCATGCGGGTCGAATACAAGGCCATCATCGATGCCGGCTTCGATGTGCAGGTGGATGATCCGTCCCTGTCCGATATCTTTGGCGATCCGGCCCTGGACGAGGCGCAAAAGATACGCAAAGCCGACATCTATGTGGACAGCATCAACCACGCCCTGCGCGATCTACCGGAAGAAAACATCCGCTTCCATACCTGCTACGGCATCAACGAAGGCCCGCGTATATTCGAGCCGCCCTTGGGCGCTGTGATCGGCCATATCTTGAAGGTTAATGCTTCGGTCTATTCCTTCGAAGCCGCCAATCCCCGCCACGAGCATGACTATCATGTGTTCGAAGACGTTAAACTTCCCGAAGGCAAAGCGATCATGCCGGGCATCGTTACGCACGCATCGAACATCGTCGAGCATCCGGAACTGATCGCCGAATGGCTTTGCCGCTTCGCCGGATTGGTGGGCCGTGAAAATGTTATCGCCGGCGCCGATTGCGGCTTTTCCAGCCAGGCCAACTACCATACCGAAGTGCACCCCACCGTCATCTGGGCCAAGTTCGAGGCCATGACCGAGGGCGCCCGCATCGCGTCGGAAAAGCTCTGGTAACTATCCGCCCGGTTTATTCCACAAGATTATTCCACAGCATGGCGATGGCGAAAGCGATCAAGATAGCGCCGGTGATCCGCGACACTTTGCGCTGCACGGCCTCCGATTGCAGCCAGCGCCGCATATGTCCGGCGGCGGCCACCAAAAAGCTCTGCCATACAATGTTGATGGCGATAATGGTGAGCCCAAGGATCGCCAACTGTATTTCCGCCGATCCCAACTGAGGCGCAACGAAGCTGGGCAATAGCGCCAGATACAGCAAGATCACCTTGGGGTTCAAAAGGTTGGAGAAAAAGCCGTGCCGCCAGGCTGCCATTGAGCTCGCCGCCCGGCCCGGTTCGCCATCCAAAGCCAATAACGGCGCCCGGAAACCCTGCACCCCAAGCCAGCCCAGATAGAGGGCGCCGGCGACGGCGATGGCCTGAAACAGGAGCGGACTTGAGACAATAACCACCGACAATCCCAGCGCCGCCAATATGGTATGCACCCCAAGCCCGGCCTGCACCCCGGCGACCGATACCAGACCGGTGCGCAGGCC
>JABHAA010000056.1 GCA_018674495.1 Rhodospirillaceae bacterium
GCGAGATGTTTGGCGGCGCATGGCCGACAAGGGCGTCAGCGCAAAGGAATTGGAGGACGCCAAAACCTATTTGACCGGCTCCTATTCTCTGCGTTTCACCTCGTCTCGGCGCATATCGTCGATCCTGGTGGGCATCCAATTACAGCGGCTCGGCATCGATTATATCGAAAGGCGCAACGGGCTAATCGCTGCGATCGATAAGGTAGATGTCAACCGAGTCGCCAAAAAGCTGCTGCGCCCGGACGGCATCACCCTGGTGGTCGTCGGCAATCCCATAAATGTGACGGCGCAACCCTAACCCAATCAAGGGTTTAAGCGGGCCCGCCCCGGACGACTGCGCGAGGCTGGTTGCGCATACGCGCATTTGCTAATCTAACGCCGTGAGCTATCAGCAAAATACAGATGGCTGTTTCGCCGGGGTGATTGGCGAGACCGGCCTTGGCGACGATGCGTATCAGGCCTTGCTTAGGCAATCCACCGGCGCGCTTGAAAACTTGCGCGCCAGGCTTGTGAACGGCACGTTGCCATTTCTGGATATGGGCGAAGCGGCAGGCGGGCTGTACTGGCTTGAACCCATTGCCGAGAATTATATCGAGGCGTTCGATCATGTGGTCTGCCTCGGTGTCGGCGGCTCCAGCCTTGGCGCCAAGACCTTGTGCGCGCTGGCAGCACCACCGGCGGCGGGGGAGCGGCCGCGCCTTCATTTCATGGACAATATCGATCCCGACAGTTTCGCCGTCCTATTCGGCGCCATCGATCCAGCGCGCACCGGGTTTATCGTCACATCCAAATCCGGCGCCACCGCCGAAACTTTAACCCAGTTCCTGATCGCCCTCGATTGGATGCGAAGCGCCCTGCCCGGCGTGCCCTTAGGCGATCACTTCACCATCATAACCGAGCCCGGCCCTCGCCCATTGCGCCGCTTGGCCGAAGAATTTGCAATGACCATCCTTGATCACGATGCCAATATCGGCGGGCGCTACGCGGGGCTTAGCGTGGTCGGGTTGTTGCCCGCCCTGATCGCCGGTCTCGACGGGGAAGCCTTGCGCCAAGGCGCCGCCGATACATTGCAGCCGTTGCTGGATGGCGCGGGCCCGGAGGATTTTGCCCCCGCCATCGGCGCCGCCATCAATGTCGGGTTGGCCCAGACCGCCGGCGTCACCGCCACGGTGATGATGCCCTATCTGGACCGGATGGAAGAATTCGGCGCCTGGTACCGCCAGCTTTGGGCGGAAAGCCTGGGCAAGAACGGCCTCGGCACGACGCCGATCCGCGCCCTCGGCACCGTCGATCAACACAGTCAGTTGCAGCTCTATCTGGATGGACCTGGCGGCATGATGTTCACCCTGATCACCGGCCCGGCCAAAGGCGTTGGCGGCATGATCGATGCAAAGCTGGCAACTGAAGCCGGGCTCGGCTATCTCGCCGGGCACCGCATGGGTGATCTTTTGGACGCCGAGCAGCGCGCTACCGCCGCCGCCCTGACCCAATATAAAAGGCCGGTGCGCATCATCAGCCTAGAACGGCTGGACGAGGCCGCCATGGGCGCGCTGATGATGCATTTCATGATCGAAACGGTGATCGCCGCACATCTGTTGGGCGTCAACGCCTTCGATCAGCCAGCGGTGGAGGCGGGCAAGGTGCTGGCGCGGCGCACGCTCGAAGAAGACAGGCCATGACCATCCGGCTGTTGCCGCCCACCACCATCAACCGCATCGCCGCCGGCGAGGTGGTCGAGCGCCCGGCATCGGTGGTCAAGGAATTGGTGGAGAACAGTATCGATGCCGGCGCGCGCCGTATCGATGTGATTATCCGGGACGGCGGGCGCACCTATCTGTCGGTGGCCGACGACGGCGAAGGCATGGCACCGGAAGAATTGAGCTTGGCCGTAGAGCGCCACGCCACGTCGAAGCTGCCCGGCGATGATTTGCAGGAAATCCAGACCTTGGGGTTTCGCGGCGAGGCCTTGCCATCTATCGGCTCGGTCAGCCGCATGGACATCACGTCGCGCCCGCCAAGCGCCGATACGGCCTTCACAATCTCTATCGAGGGCGGCGCCAAGTCGGAACCGGCGCCGGCGGCCCGGCCCGGCGGCACCACCATCGAGGTTCGCGATCTATTTTTCGCAACGCCGGCGCGGCTCAAATTTCTGAAAGCGGAAAGCACCGAGCGCGGTCATGCCCTGGACGCGGTCAAGCGTCTGGCCATGGCGCATCCCGAGATTGCCTTTTCCCTCGGTGACGGCAATCGCAGCCTGCTCAATCTGGCGGCTGCCGGGGGCGATATGTTCGATGCGCGGCTGAACCGGGTGGGCGCCATCATGGGCAACAAGTTTGCCGAAAATGCCTTGACCGTTGAGGCGGAGCGCGAAACCATCCGCCTGACTGGTCATATCGGCCTGCCCACCCTCAACCGGGGCAACGCCCAATTGCAGTTTCTATTCGTCAATGGCCGCCCGGTGCGCGACAAATTGTTGTTCGGCGCGGTGCGCGGCGCCTACCGGGATTTCCTGGCCCATGACCGGCATCCGTTGTTGGCCCTGTTCCTGGATATTCCGCCCGATCAGGTGGATATCAATGTGCATCCGGCCAAGACCGAGGTGCGTTTTCGCGACCCCGGCCTGGTGCGCGGCCTCATTGTCAGCGCCCTAAAGCACGCCCTCGCCGAGGCTGGCCACCTCGCCTCGACCACCGTCGGCACCCAAGCCATGGGCGCCTTTCGCGCGCAGACGAATACGCAGAGCTATGGCGGCTATAGCCGCCCGCCCGGCCTCTCCGAAGAGGCCACCCCCTACCATGCGCCGCTGGCCGGGCTGGATGGAGCGCCGTCGGCCCGCTTCGAGGCTGAAACCGCGCCCGCCCCGGATGCCGATTGGCCCCTCGGCGTCGCCCGCGCGCAAGTGCACGAAACCTATATCGTCGCGCAGACCGAAGACGGCATCGTCATCGTCGATCAGCACGCCGCCCACGAACGGCTGGTATACGAGGACATGAAGGCGGCGCTGGCCGCGAGCGGGGTCAAACGCCAGGGCTTGCTGATCCCCGAAGTGGTCGAGTTGAGCGAGGACGAGGTGGCGCGCATCACGACCCACGCGGCCGAGCTGGCGGAATTGGGACTGATCTTGGAAGCTTTCGGGCCCGGCGCCGTGGTGGTGCGCGAAATGCCGGCGCTGTTGGGTGACGTGGATGCGGGCGCCCTGGTGCGCGATCTCACCGATGACCTGGCCGAGCTGGGCGAAGCCATAACCTTAAAAGA
>JABHAA010000046.1 GCA_018674495.1 Rhodospirillaceae bacterium
CCAGCTCGCCCTCTTCAACCTCGAGAGAGATATCGTCGAGGGCATGAACATCGATGCCGGTATATTCATCCGGATAGTGGTGGCTCAGTCCTTCGACAACGAGCTTGGCGGTCATCTATTTTTACCTAATCTTATGTCGCCAATGGGCGCGGGAATCACCCCGCGCCCATCAACGTTCTTAGAAAGCGTCTGATTAAGACCAGAGCTATTTCATATCCGCGAACCATTCGGGATGGCGCTTGATGGTCGAATCGATGAAGGAGGTGTCGAGATATTTCATCGGATCATAGGGCTTTTTCATTTTCTTCTGGGCGATCAAAAGTTTCACCGAAGCCCGGAAAGCGTCGGCCGTGCCGCCGCCGATGCGGGCGTCATAGACCACATGCTTGGTGGTGCGCTTGACCAGATCGGCGTCCATGCCGCGCACGAAGCGCGAGCCAATCTTGGCAACTTCATCGGCGTTCTTCGGATCGCGCAGATAATGAGCTGCCTCGGCCATGGCATCGACAAACGCCTGGGTCCTTTTGCGGTCTTTATAGACGGTGTCGGGCTGACCGTGCATGCCGGCGCAGAAGCAGACATAGCCGCCGCCGCGAACCACCAGGACCGATCCCTTAACCTTATCCAAGGCCTTGGTCACGTTCGGCTCCCAGGCGACAACCGCCTGCACACCACCGGAATCCAGCGACGAAACAAAGCTCGGCGGGCGCACATTGATGCGCTTGATGTCGTTCTTGGTCATGCCGGCTCTTTTCAAAAGCTCCTGCAGGTACAAATCGCCGGTGGTGCCGAAAGCAACGCCGATAGTCTTGCCCTTCAAATCCGCAATCGTTTTGATGCCGGTGCCGGGCCTGGCAATGATGCCCACATTGCCGTCACTGGTCGGCGAGGAGAAGTGACCGCCGAGATAGCCGACGACGCCGCGCAATTTGATGCCTTTTTCCAAGGCAACCGGAAGATTGGTGAACGCGGCGGGGGCAAAATCGATCTCACCGGCGCGCAAGGATTTGGTCAGCGCCGAGCCGGTGTTGCGGACAACAACCTTGGCGTCGAGGCCGTGCTTGGCGAAGAAGCCCTTATCTTGGGCCACGAATACGATCATACCGCCCACATTACTGGCGGCGCCGACTTTAATCTCGGCTGCTTGGGCGGTGATCCCGCCGGCAGCCAGCGCAAACACCGCGGCCGCAGCCACGCTTGATTTGATTGAAAACATTGAAAAACCTCCCATCGGGTTTAAATAGCTCAAATTAACAATACTTCCGGGCTCGAAGTTACCCCTTTGCCTCGGTTTACCGCCGAAAACTATCAAGGTGAGGCGGCGGCTACAATGTACATACTGATTGTGCTCGTATCTACCATTAGGTAACTTAAGGCTCCCTAAGGGTTTTATGACACCCGTACACAAAAAGTTGAACTGACCCGACAATGGCGACACCCCAATACAAAACCCTACCGCCGGACGAGCTCCGCAATCTCGAACAATCGCGCCCCTTTCAGAAGATGCTCGGGCGCTTGTCCAACAAATGGAACGTCATGGTTATCCGCCGGCTCAAGGGCAAAAATCTGCGCCCGTCCGAGCTGCGCCGCGATATCGGTGATATATCGGCCAAGGTGCTGACCCAGACCTTGCGCGAGATGGAAAGCTACGGTCTGGTGGAGCGCACCGTGTTTCCGGTGATCCCGCCCAAGGTGGAATATTCCCTGACCGAGCTGGGCGACAGCCTGGTGTTTGCCCTCGATGCCTTGCGCGACTGGGCGATGGATAACAACGCCAAGGTGGAGCAGGCTATCGAAACTTACGCCGCCGAAAATCCGCGCTGAGCCTCAGGCCCGCACCTCCAAACATCAATCCTTACAAACGCTGAAAGAGAGTAATAATGCCTGAAACATTAGATACCGTGGACGAGATTGGCCTCGCCATCATCGGCTGCGGCACCATTGGCCGCATCCGCGCCAAGTTCGCGCGCGAATATCCCGGCGTCAAATGGCTGGGACTTTGCGACATCAACGAAGAGCTGGGCCGCAAGCTGGCCGCCGACGTGGGCGCCGATTTTTTCACCACCGACGCCGAGGAATTGATCAAGCGTTCCGAAGTTAACGCCACCATGATCATCACCGAAGAAAACAAACATACCGAGCCCACATTGATGGCGGTCGAGCAGGGCCACAAGCTGTTCATCGAAAAACCCCTGGCAACCGAAGCCCGCGAATCCAAGCAGATCCTGGACGCCATCACCGGCGAAGGCCTCGACGCCTGCATCGGCTACACCCAGCGTTTCCGCCGCCGTTTCCTGACCGTCAAGGAACGCCTGGCCACCGGCCAGATTGGCCATGTGCATTCGGTGGTAACGCGCGCCTTTATGAACCGTATGGTGCCCATCGCCACCATCGCCAAGACCAACGAGCGCCACAACCTGACGCCGATGGTGGTGTCCGGCACCCATTCATTGGACATGTCCATGTGGCTGATGTCGGGCAAGACGCCCAAATCTATCTACGCCAAATCGGTCGATCCGGTGTTGCAGGAATGGGGTACCAAGGATTCCACATTCGGTCTTTTCACCATGGACGACGACACCATCTTTTCCATGAACATCTCCTGGGGCCTGCCGCAAATCTGGCCGGGCTCGGTCTATGGCTTGGAGATCGGCATCGTCGGCACCAAGGGCGTCATCGATATCGAAGACACGCACCGGGATCTGGTGCTAGCGTCCGAAGAAAGCCTGCCCGGCGGCTATGTGCCCGATGGCTTCACGCCCGCCGAGCGGCATGTAGATTTCATGACCTCCTATCCCCCCGGCGATCTGTGGGAGGGCCAGCTCTGGGGCCCCATGCGCGAAGAAACCATGGCCTGGTTCGGGCGCATCATGATGGGCATGACCACGCCGCACGCGGTGGCGTTAGAAGGCCACAACAACCTGATGCACACCATGGCCATGGATTTGTCCGCCAAGATAGGCGAGGAAGTGCCGCTGCCTATCGATCCGGAGGAATTTTACAAGTAAGCACCGCGAGCCAAGCGGGCACCCCGATTGCCGGAACCATATACAATTAGCGGATATTCCGGCCTACCAGCCCTGGTAGGCCGGCTCTGACTACAACACAACGATGCGACATGTTTTCGCCAAAACGACCATACCGTTTCATTACTATTCCTTACGGTTTATGACGGTTTATTACGGTCGGGAAGGCCGGCGCCCGATATGTCGCGCACTCGCAAATACCCCTGACCGCGCTGCCACTGCGCGGGGAATCAAATCATCCTATTCACAATATTCAAGAGCACGCGCTGCCAAGGAGCACTATGTGTTAGATAGCTCATAGAACGATCTGCGCAAGTGGTGCCATCCTCCGGTAGCTCCTCCCATCAAGGGAGGGGGATAGATGGAGCGAGCACCAACCCTCTAATCCAGCATCTCGATCCCGATCTCGCTCGCCAGTTTCGCCAGCGCATCGTACAGCCCCTGCCCCATGGGAATCCCATTAGCCGTATAATCCTCCCGCTTGCGCCGGCTGGTTTCGCCGGGCAGCAGCACCTCGTCGAAGCCGGGCATGGTGGGCGAGGCTTTGATCAGGCGCACCATCACATCGACGTTGCGCTTGAACGCCTCCACATCCATGAAGGCGGCGACGTCGATGGCGATGATGAACTGGCCGGTGTTGGTGACCGTTTTATAGTCGGCGTTGAAATCCACCACGTCGGGGCCGAAAGCGGCGCCGTTGAGGGTGCCGGCCAATAGCCCGAAAATTAATGACAGGCCGGAGCCTTTGGGTCCGCCGATGGGCAGCAAAAAGCCATCGCTGGATTTGTTGGGATCGGTGAGCGGATTGCCCTCTTTGTCGACCATCCAGCCCACCGGCATCTGCTCGCCCTTTTGCGCCGCCATTTTTACCTTGCCGTAGGCGGCCACTGTGGTCGCCATGTCGAGCACCACCGGCGGCTCGTCCATGGCCGGGATGGCGGCGGCGATGGGGTTGGTGGACAAAAGCATATCGGTGCCGCCCCAAGGTGGCAGATGGTTGGCGTTGCCGACCGCCACATAGAGCCCGATCATGTTGTGGGCGAGCGGCATCTTGGCGTAAAGGTTGGCCGGCCCCGCATGGTTGGAATGGTGGGCCCCGACCCAGGCGACGCCGGTCTCCTTAGCTTTTTCGATGGCAGTTTCGGCGCAAAAGCTCATCACCAGATGGCCCTGGGCGTTGTCGCCGTCCACCAGCGCCATGCCGGAGCGTTCCCGCTCGATCCGGATATTGGGTTTGAGGTTCAGGCCGCCTTCGCCAATTCGCTTGATATAGGGGGGCAGGCGGAAAATGCCGTGGCCGTCGGAGCCGTTCAGATCGGCGTCCGCCATCAGGGCCGCGATCTTGCCGGCATCGCCCTGGCCCATGCCGACGGCAACGAAGGCGCGGGTTATAAAATCTTCCAGTTGGGCCGCCGTATAGCGGCGCGGCTCTTCGGATTGATCGCTCATGCCTCAGTTGACCTTGTCGCCGCCGGTCAGATGGCCGACCGTCTCGCCGCTTTCCTGGAATGTGCGGGTGACTTCGGGGCTGTCATAGACCCACAGGATTTTCATCGGCCCATCGCCCATATTGACGAAGCGGTGCCAGGTGCCGGCCTCGACGAAGACCGTATCCATGGGTTTGATGCGCGCGCAGACGCCGTCGATTTCTACCTCGGCGTCACCTTCCAGCAAGACTACCTGTTCGTCGCAATTATGCTGGTGGACGGGAACCTTGGTGCCCTTGGGGAACGAGGTGGTGCCCGACGTGGTGTTGGCGCCGCAGGTTTTGTTGGAGACCAGCACCGCCGTCTCGACCCCGTCGCCGCGCTGAACAACGTCCAGCTCGTCCGCTTTCATGATTTTTGATTGCGCCATTGGTTTTGCTCCCTCTAGTTTAAATTTGAATTCGAATTGACATGCACTTTACCGAATGGGAGGCAGCGGCAACAGGCCCTTAGCCAATATTTGCACTTCGCTGTTGGCTGGCGCATAATTTTCGTGAAACCGATGCGGCAATCAGAGCGGCGCCAAAGCTATGGACCAGAAAACACCCCCCGACGATTTAGTCTCTCATCGCCGCGCCCGCGCGCCCAAAAAACTGCGCGACCAGCCGCTCTATCAGCAGGTCGATAATACCATCCGCCGGCGCCTGATCGACAATGTCTGGAAGCCCGGCGAAGCAATCCCTTCGGAAATGCAGCTGGCCGCCGAAATGAACGTCTCCCAGGGCACGGTGCGCAAGGCGCTTAACGATCTGGTGGCCGAGAACCTTTTGTATCGGCGCCAAGGCCTCGGCACCTTTGTATCCGAACATACCGAGCATCGCGCTTTGTTTTTGTTTTTCTCCATCGTCGGCGACGAGGGCGCCCGTTTGCTGCCGGAAAGCCGGGTCCTGGATTGTGCCGAAGACATCGTCACGCCGAAGGAGGCGGAACGACTGCAACTGGCGCCAAGCGAAATGGTGGTCCGCTTCCGCCGGGTGCGCTTTTTTGACGAGATCGCCACCATTGTCGAAACTATCACCCTGCCGCTGGAGCATTTTCCCGGCTTCGGTACCGAGGTCGACCCGCCCAACAATTTGTTCCGCTTTTATCAATCCGCCTATGGCGTCACCGTCGCCAAGGCCGATGAACAACTGACCGCGGTATCCGCCACTGAAGAAGAAGCGCTTCTTCTCGGCATCGATGCGGGCGCGCCGTTGTTGGAGATCGACCGCACCGCCAAGATGCTGGACGAACGGCCGGTGGAATGGCGGGTCAGCCATTGTGACACCACCAAATACCGCTATGTGGCCGAACGCGGCTAACTATCCGAAATCTCAAGACCATCAAAGGAGCCGGATATGAGCATCACCGTCGGCCAGATCGGCCTCGGCGTTTTGGGATCAGCCATGGCGCCCAACATCATGAAAAGCGGTTTTTCGTTAATTGGCTACGATGTGCGCGCGGTCGCCGTGGAAGAAATGGCGGCGGCGGGCATGATCGCGGCCACGGACCCAAAAGACGTGGCGGCGCAGGCGGACATTGTTATCACCTGCCTGCCGAGCGCCGCGTCGCTGATGGAGGTGGCAAGCGCAATCGCCGCTGCTGGCGTCAATGGCCAGATCGTCCTTGAGACCAGCACGCTTAGTGTCGCCGACAAGGAAGCGGCCCGGGACATCATCGAAGCCGCCGGCGGGCGCATGTTGGATTGTCCGGTCTCGGGCAACCGTATCCTGGCGGTCAAAAAACAGCTCACCGCCTTTGCCAGCGGCGACGAGGCCGCCTACGGCGAAGCCGAAACGGTGATCAACGGCTTTGCATCGCGGGTATTCTATGTGGGCGAATTTGGCGCCGGTATGAAGATGAAGTTCTGCGCCAATATCCTCAATCTGGTGCATAATAGCGTCGCCGCCGAGGTTATGGTGCTGGGCATGAAATCGGGGCTGGACCCCAAAATGATGCATGAAGTGATCTCCGGTTCCGGCTCGTCATCGTCCATGTTCGAGACGCGCGGCGCCATGATGGCGCGGGGAAATTATGTTCATGAGGGCATGAATTTTTCGATCCCGTTGAAGGACGCCCGCTTCATATCCGAACATGCCGCCGGCCTCTATGCGCCAATCCCCATCTATCAGGCGGCCTTGCAGCCTTATTACGCGGCCGTGGCGCAAGGCCATATGGACGAAGACGCGTCCGCCGTCTGCGCCGCCATGGAGCGTGCCGCCAATTGTGAAAGAGACGAGAATGAAAAAAGCGAAAACATCTTCTAAGAAACCAGCACCCAAGAAGGTTGGCGTCATCGGCCTCGGCAATATGGGCCGGGGCATTGCCGGCAATCTCATCAAGGCGGGCCATCAGGTGCATGTCTGGGATATCGACGAAGCCGCCCGCAAACGGTTCGCCAATCGCGCTTCCATTACCGAACCATCGGACATGGCAGCGAAGTGCGCAGCGATCTTTTTCGTGGTGCCCGGTTCTGCCGACATCGACGCCATGACCAAGGGAAAGGGCAGCATGCTGGCTGGCGCGCGCAAAGGGCTGGTGCTTTACGATATGACCACGTCGGATCCCATCTATTCGAAGAAACTGGCGCGCCGGGCCAAGAACAAGGGCGTCCATTATATGGATGCGGGCATGACCGGCGGCGGCGCCAAGGGCGCTGATAGGGGCACCATGACCCTGATGATCGGCGGCGATCGGGCGGTGTTTCGGCGGACCAAGCCGATTTTGAACCATATCGCCGGCGCGCTATTTCATGTGGGGCCGTCGGGCGCCGGCCATACCATGAAGCTGGTCAACAACATGGTCACCCACACGAATTTCATGACCGCCTGCGAAGCCGCATACCTGGCGGGCCGGGCCGGCATCGAGCTGGCCGATCTCATCCAAGTCATCAATATGGGCAATGCCCGCTCCTATATTACCGAGCACCGCTTTCCCGATCACATATTGTCGGAGACCTGGGACGCCCGGTCTCGCGTCTACAATCTGCACAAAGACGTAGGCATGGCTGTTCATATGGCGGACCGCTTAGATGCCGAAGTGTCGCTGGGGCGCACTACCCATGCGTATCTGGCCGAGGCCATCGGGCGCGGCATGGCGGACACCGATTTCGCCCGCATCTATCCGGAGTTTGAGAAGATCGCCAAGGCGGCGAACAAAAAACGACCGTCTAATTCGTGACAGTATACCTAATTAATGCCGCATAAAATTAGAAATAGATATACTGTCACGAATTAAGAATTCAAAATTTTGGGATGCGATTGGTTCGGCGCTATTTGGGCGCCAACTGATTTTGTCTGGCCGCGAAGGCTTTGTGTTTTTCCACGTCCACCGGCTTATGAACGCGTTCCGTTGAGGCTGGTTTTTTTGCGAGCGCCGCCTTGGGGCGTATTGGCCGGGGAACGAAATTGCCGCCGCAATTGGGGCAGACGCCTTCCAGGACACCGGTAACGCAGGAAGCACAGAAGGTACATTCAAACGTGCAAATCCGGGCCTCCGTGGATTCGGGCGGCAGGTCTTTGTCGCAATTCTCGCAGCTCGGTTTTAGTTTCAGCATTTCACGTGTCTCCTGAATTTGGATCGCAAGCCGTCACCAGTTTAATTTTGCCGCCACCTATCCACCATTTCCTGCAAGGGCGGCCAGAGTTGCACGCCGCGGCCTGCGTCTTCGGCCATGGCGCCTGGGACCGTATTGAATTCCAGAAGCGACAAGTCGGTCATGCGCATGGGATAGAGGATGCCATCCAGATGGTCGCATTCGTGCTGCACCATAACCGCGCCGTCGCCCTCCATATCTTCCGAGACCGAGCCGCCGTCCAGGGTCTGATAAGAGAGATTGATCCGGGAATGCCGGGACACCTTGCCGTGCAGGCCGGGAATGGAAAGGCATAGCTCCCACCCGATAATGCGGTCCTCGGTCAAAAGTGTAATCACCGGGTTCACCAGAACGGACCATTTGCCGGTGAGGGACGCCGACGGATCAGTCAGGAACCGTTGCGCTTGGCGATAGACGACGATGCGCTTGGCTTCCCCAATCTGCGGCGCCGCGATAGCGCCGCGTTCGATATCATCAAGGGTGTCCTCTAAATCACGGGCGATTGCGGCGATCTCCGGCGCCGTGGGATCGGAAACCGGCTCCGAAATCATTTTCAGCGTGGGATGCCCCATCTTTAGTATTTCGCGAACCGCCATGGGCTTACGTTTCCGGCAATCCGGCTTTGCGCAGGTTATCGATGAATTTCTTCCGGACTTCGTCATAGCGGAAGGGATAAATCCGTTCCGCATCGGATACCGTGTAGGCGGGGAGCAAAGCGAGCAGTTCGTCAACGGCCAAACGGGCTTCATCCATGCGATCCAACTCGGCGAGGCTGCAAATTAAAAAGAAATACGCCACCTGAAATTCGGGCACCCGGTCGAGCGCGCGCCGAACGAACTGGACGGCCTTATCATACTCGCCGAGGCCATAGGCGGAATGGCCGAACATGAACGTCCAGCTTGGCGGGAACAACGGGTCAAGCGCCTGGGCGTGTTCAAGATGTTCTCTCGCCTTTTCATAGTCGCCGCAATAGTTGAGCGTTTCACCGTAATAGGCGTGAACTTCGGCGTCATCGGGCGCCATTTCCAAAGCCCGCCCAAAGCATTCGATGGCGCGGTCATGATTGCGACGGAAAATTTCAGCGAATCCGAGCCGGTAATGGGCGGTGGCTGAGCCCGGGTCCAACTCCACACCTTTTTCCGTCAGTTCCACTGCCCGGTCCAGGCCTTCATCGAACCCCGGCCACATGAACAGCCAGGCATTGACGTAGCAATTGCCAAAATAGGCATAAGCTTGGCCGAAACCAGGATCGATCCCGATGGATTGTTCGAAAAATTCACGCGCCTTTATGTTGTCGTTCGGCGTGTACTGGAAATAGGCCGTCCGCCCCTTAAGGTAGGCGTCATAGGCTTCGACGCTTTCCGTGCGGTACTGTTTCGTCCGTGCCTCATCGTCCGGCGTCAAGGTCACTTCCAGCGCAGCGACAATTTCGCCCCGGATTCGGTCCTGAAAATCGAAAATCTCCGCCATGTCGCCGTCATAGCGTTCGGCCCACAGATGATTGCCGTCAGCGGCGGCGATAAGCTGGGCATTGATGCGCAAGCGCTCGCCCATCTTGCGGACGCTGCCTTCGAGCACGAATTTGACACCCAGTTTTTCGGCCACCTCGCGCACGTCGGGCATCTGGCCCTTGAACGAGAACGATGAGTTGCGCGCTGCTACGGAAAGGCCAGAAATTTTCGAGAGGTCCGTGATCAAATCCTCGGCCATGCCGTCGGAGAAATACTCCTGTTCGGCATCGCCGGAGAGATTGTCGAAGGGTAGGACCGCGATGGAGGGTTTGTCCGCATCGGGCGCCAGCTCCGCCGCTGCCGGCGCGCCTTCCGGTAATCCCGCTTTGCGCAATCCTTCCAGAAAGGTTTCGAGAGTTTCCGGCTCCGACGGGTTTTGCTCGCGCACATAGCCGAGACTGGCTTCCGGGATAATCTGGGACAGCACGTTCATAGCGTCTTTTATCTCGGCCGTCCTCTCCAGGTGGCCGAGGGCGGAAACCAGAAACAGGTGAACTGTGTTTTCGGTAAAGGGCTCGGAGATGGATTTCCGTGCCCAGTCCACCGCCGAGACGTAATTGCGAAGCGCAATTTGGCAGTAGGCCATGCGCGAATAATAGGCGCTGCGATATGGGTCGCGGGGTGAAAGTTGTATGGCGACGTTGAATTCGGCCTCCGCCCTCGCCGCATCGCCGGAATGCAGGAGTGCAACGCCATAGCCGTAGCGCACCCGGCCCGAAACCGGGTTCAGCTCCAGGGCCTTTTCGTATTCGGCCAGAGCCTCGCCATATTTCTTCTGCCAAAGGTGGGCGCGGCCCAGCGCCTCGTGGGCTACATGATCGTCGTTGTCGGCGCGGACTGCGTTGCGGGCAGCCTGATCCATGCGATCCACATCCCGCGCCTTGTTATCGGAGAAATTCGAAATGATGCTAAGAAACAGGGATTCGGTGAGCCCCGCCCAGGCACGGCAGAAATCCGGGTCCCGTTCGACGCTTTGTTCGAGGAGGCTGATGGACTTGGTGACGCTCAGTTTATCCCGCAGATAGAAGGTGGAGACGCCTTGGTGATAGAGGTCCCAGGCGTCCAGGCTGGCCGGGTTTTTCGAGGACGCCCGCCGCCTTTCGGACTTTGCCAGCTCCGGCTCCATGGCCGCCGCCACGGTTTCGGTGATCTCGTCCTGAACGGCGAAGATATCGTTGAGGGCGCGGTCGTAACGCTCCGCCCAGATATGATCGCCGCTGGCCCCGTCGATGAGCTGCACCGAAATGCGCACCTGGTCTCCGGATTTGCGGACGCTGCCTTCGAGCACGTAGCGCGCGTCCAGGTCCTTGGAGACGGTGCGGATGTCTGGGGACTGGCCCTTATAGGAAAAGGACGAGTTGCGGGCCACCACCCGCAGCCAGCGGGAGCGGGACAGCGCCGTGATAATGTCTTCGGATATGCCGTCGGAGAAATATTCTTGATCCGCGTCGTTCGAGAGATTGTTGAGGGGCAGCACCGCGATAGAGGGCCGCGAGGAAATGGCGTCATCGAGCGCGGCTTCGGCAATACCCGCAAGGCGAATACGGTAGGCGCGCACCGGGGCGGAGACGTTTTTGACCTCCTGGTCGCCCATATCTTCGAAATCCGCCTCGATGCGGTTGCGGATGGATTCGTACACCATGCCCGAAATGCAGATGCCACCGGGCTCCGCCAGCCCTTCCAGGCGGGCCGCCACATTGACGCCTTCGCCGTGGATATCTTCGCCATCATCGATAATGTCGCCAAGATTGACGCCCATACGGAAATCGAGCGAGCTTTCGCTAAGTCCCTCCTGCATAGCGATGGCGCAGTTAACCGCATCCTGGACGGTGGGGAATTCGACTAGAAAGCCGTCGCCGGTGAGCTTGACGATCTTGCCGAAATATTCGGCAACCCCAGGTCGGATCACGGTTTCGCGGGCTGCTTGCCAGGCGGCCACAGTGCCGTCGGAATCTGCCTCCATCAGACGCGTATAACCGGCCACGTCGGCAGCCAGAACAGCCGCAAGCCTGCGTTGGACGGATTGATCGCTCATGTGCCTCCCCTGGAGGTATATGCAGCCGGTTGTTGTTGAGGTCATTCTAGCCGAAGTTTCCATAACGGCAATCGTTCGGCGCGGTATAATAGCCATACATGGGGTTGTTAATATTTTGGCGCTAGCTTGTTGGCGCGATGCGTAATTACCGGTAGCGGCCATAGTATCTGATATGCATGCGGATCTGTATCTGGCGCGGAAACTTTATGACGCGGGCGATGCCGAGGGCGCCGAAGTCCAATGTCTGGCGGTGCTGGAACGGGATAGCGGCGCCGGCGACGCCTACGCGCTGCTGGCCAGCATATGTCAGGACCGGGGCGATTATTCTGGCGCCCTCAAATTCTTAAGGCTGGCTGAGGCTCATGGCGCAGCGGGCGCCGGGACCGCGTATCTCTCCGGCCTCGCTCACTATGGTCTGGGCGCGATGACCGAGGCTAAGCGCGCCTTCGAACTTGTCGTTGCCGCCGAGCCTGAAAACCAGAACGCGCATCGTAATTTGGGGCTGATCGCCGGGCAGGACGGGGAGCATTCGGTCGCGGCGGCGCATTTCTGCCGGTGCCTGGATATCGCGCCCGGCGACGCGGCGGCGCGCCACAACCTGTATGATGCGCTGGCCAGCATCGATTGGGACGCCGCAGGCAGCGCCGGGCAGCGCGCCAGCATCCTTGGCCATCTGCAAGCCGGGTTCGAAGCTGCCGGGTTCGACATGAAGCGCCACATTCCGGTGGCCGCCGCCGCCATCCGCGCTGGTCCCGATTTCCAAATGGCGATGACGGCATTCACCGCCGCCAGCGCGGCAAGTCTGGTGTCCGAGGCCTGGTTTGGTGTTCTCATGAATGATCCGCTGCTGTGCCGGGTTCTGAATTTCGATATTATTGTCCTCGAAGAATTTGAATTCCTGGCAACTCATATGCGGCGCGCTCTTTTGCTGGCGGACATGGATGCGCCCTTGGGATTTTGCGTGGCGTTGGCCCATCAAGCCTATCTGACTGAATATGCTTGGATGGTAAGCGGCGAAGAAGCCAATGCCTTGATGCTTGCCAAAGCCCCAACTGATGCGCCAACCCTGGCAATTCTGGCGGCCTACGCTCCCTTGAATGATTGGGTGGAGGGGGCGGAGGGCATCGCCGGTCTCGAGCCTTTGGTTCGCCAGCAAATTCTGGAACCGGCGGAGGAGGCGGAACTAGCCGCTGTCATCCCGTCCCTGGCGCCGGTTACCGATGGCGCCAGCCGGGCGGTCAAAGCGCAATATGAGGGCAATCCGTTTCCCCGCTGGTCCCATTTGCGCCGGCCCCAACTGGGCAGCGTGGGCGCCACGCTGGAATTTTTGTTTCCTCATTTCAAGGTACCGGAAAAATTGTTCGAGCCATCGACCATCCTGGTTGCTGGGTGCGGCACCGGCCAGCAATCGATCGCCGAGGCGCTGCGTTATCCGGCATCGGAAGTGACCGCCATCGATTTAAGCCGCGCCAGCCTTGCGTACGGGCTGCGCAAGTCGCGGCAGTTGGAGGCTGGCAACATCCAGTATCTGGAAGCCGATATTCTGGACTTGGATGAAATGGATCAAGTGTTCGATGTGGTGGAATGCACCGGCGTGCTGCATCATATGGACGATCCCATGGCCGGCTGGCGCGCCCTGATGCCTAAGCTGGCGCCGGGCGGCGTCATGAAGATCGCGCTCTACAGCGAAACCGCCAGGCGTCATGTGAGCCGGGTTCGCGATTGGATCGCGGCCGAAGGCCTGGGCCCAAGCCCAAATGATATCCGCTTGGCACGCCGCCATATCTTGGGCCTTGCCCCGGATCATGCGCATCGGAGCATGACCGAGTTTGCCGATTTTTATTCAATCAGCGGCACCAGGGATTTGTTATTCCATGTGCGCGAGCAATGTTTCACATTGCCTAAGATCAAGGCGGCGTTGGAGCAGCTTGGCCTCAGCCTTATCGGCCTGAATTTACCTGATGACCGTATTCGGGATATATATAGAACCATGTTTCCCGGCGACGCGGCGATGACCGATCTCAATAACTGGGCGCGGCTGGAGGCGAAGCAGCCAGACGCCTTTCGCCAGATGTATAACTTATGGTGCTGGAAAGATGATGGCTAGTGACGGCAAACTTGGCCTGTTCTTCGAGGGCCAGCGGATGCATTTCGCGGTGCTGGTAATACTGTTGGCCGCCGTCTGGGAGTTATCCGGGCTGGCGGGTTTCGGCGCGGGGGAATTCCTCGGCCTTTCCACCATGGGCTGGGTGGCCCTCAGCGTTGGTGATGCGGTCCTGCATCAGGTCTATGTCTGGCTTTGTTGGCGGGCCGAACTGCACGGCCAAACTTTGAGCCGTTGGTTCGGACCTAAGGCGTTTACCCTCTACGCCGTCCTGTTCACAGCTTTGTTCGCGGCGCGGCCCATATTGGCCTTTGCCCTCGGCTGGTCGAACCGGGGCACGTTGGATATCCATCCTTGGGCAGGCTGGGGTATTGCGCTGGTTCTGTTCTTGCCCGCAGTCTATTTGATGATTTCCATCCGCCGCTATTTCAGTTTCCGTCGGGCCTTCGGCATCGATCATTTCGAGCCGGGATACCGGTCCCTGCCGATGGTGCGGGACGGCATCTTCCGCTTCTCGCCCAACGCCATGTATGTGTTCGGGTTTTTCATGCTCTGGGTACCGGCGTTTTTGTTTCAATCGATGGCCGCCATGGTGATCGCCGCGTTCAGCCACGCCTATATCTGGGTGCATTACCACGCCACCGAAAAGCCCGATATGAAACGGATTTACGGATAAGAAAATGGCGCCCCCCGGTGCGGGGAGCGCCATCATCCGAAACAATTCGATCCGGGGCTATTTCTTCATCTTCAAGCCGTCGATCATTTTCTTATAAGCGGCGCTTTGCATGGGGCGAATTTTTTCGTATTCCGGGCCGTTGATATATTCCAGCTTTTCGCCGATGGCCTTGATCAGACGCTTGTAGGTCTTGTGGCCTTGCAGCTTGATCAATGCGCCTTGCAGCTTGGCTAGGCGGTCGGCGGGGATGCCGCGCGGCGCCAGGATGATGCGGTACATTTTACCGATATCCGCGGTGTAGCCTAGATCCTTGAACGTCGGCGTACCCTTGAACTCGGACTTGGTGCCGGCGCTGATCAACACGCGAACCTTGGGGCCCTGCGCCTTGATGGTGGAGATGAACTGGAAGGTGAAGTCCGCTTCGCGGGCTAAGAAACCACGCATCGAAGGTCCGCCGCCCTTATAAGGCACCATGACGATCTTGTCGGCGATGCCGGCTTCGGTGAACAATTGCAGCGCCGGTGAATGGGTGGCGCCCCAGTTGCCGGAATGGGCGAACTTCAGCTTGCCGGGATTGGCTTTCGCAAACTTGACCAGATCCTGCCAAGTTTTAAGCTGGCTGTCGGCATGGACGATGACCGAGAACTCGCCGGAATTGAGTGATCCGACGGCCACGAACGCTTTGTCCGTATCGTAGGGCAGCTTCTTCACATGCTTTTGCAGCTGGTCAAAATAGTTGTGCGAGAAGATCAGCGTGTAGCCGTCGGCCTTGGCTTTGGCTGCTGCTGAGGTGCCGGTCTGGCCCGACGCGCCGGGCATCAATTTCACGATGATCGGCTGGCCAAGAATATCGGGAATGACACTGGTGAAGACGCGCGCGTTGCGGTCGTGAGAACCGCCGGCGCCGAGCGGCAGAATGAGCGTAATGGGTTTTTCAGGATATTCGGCGCGGGCATCCGTGATGCCGCCCAAACCGACCGCCAGTACGGCGCCGATCGCTAACTTCATGAGATTATGTAAACGCATGGGATTTCCTCTCTGATTGAATTGAAGTTTTTAAACGACTCCTGCCGCCGGACTTAAGCCCCGGACAGCCCTCAATTCGATGTCTTATAATAAGACTAGCCCGCAGCGCTCCGTCAAGCCCCAAAGGTATCCACCGCCCGCCTCATTCCTCGGCGCCGAACTGGCGTCTGAGGCGCATGGAGCGCCGCCACATCAGATAGGTGATGAGCGGCGTCAAAACGATAATGGCGGCGGTGATTGGGCGCTCCAGAAATATGTAACTGACCAAATTCCCGCTGGACAGGATTACGGTCTGGCCGAACGCATATTCCAGCGGCTGGCCGAGAATGAAGCCCATGGCCAGGGGCGTCACGTCAAACTGCAGCTTCTTGGCCATATAACCTAAGGCGCCGAAGATAACCAGGATCGCCAGATCATAGGGGTTGGAGCGGAACACCCAGGTTCCTGCGAAGGCGAACACCAAGGTCAGCGGCAAGAGCAGCGATTTGCGGATGGTCACTACCTTGGCGAACAGCGGAATACAAATGTAGCCGATAAAAATAAACAAGATATTGGCCAGCACCATGGCGATCAGGATGGCGAACACCAAGGGGCCCTGTTCCTCCATCAATTGCGGGCCGGGGCGGAGGCCATGGGCGATGAAGGCGCCGACCAGAATGACCGTTAAATTGTCGCCGGGAATGCCGAGGGTCAGCAGCGGCACCAGGGTCGGGCCGTTGACGGCGTTGTTGGCGGCCTCGGCGGCGGCGATGCCTTCCAACTCGCCCTTGCCGAATTTTTCGGGCGTCTTGGAGGCGCTTTTGGCCGCCGCGTAGCCCATGAAGGCGGCCACCACCTGGCCAACGCCTGGGATCATGCCGATGGAGGTGCCGATGGCGGTGGAGCGGAAGATGGTGCGGAGGCAGCCCTTGAACTCAAGCCAGCTCAGCCGCGCGCCAGAAATTTTAACGCTCGCCGCGTCGATAATCTCGGTCGCCTTTTTCTCGATGGCGACGAAAATCTCTGGCAGCGCAAATAGCCCGATCAGCATCGGCAGGATCGGAATGCCGGCCTCGATCTCAGTAATGCCAAAGGAAAAGCGCGACAGGGCGCCGATGGGGTCCTGGCCGATCATGCCCAGGAACAAGCCCACCGCCAGCATCAACAAGCCTTTGACGAACACCCCGGACGACGTGCCGGCGATAACGATCAGCGCCATCATCAGGATCGCCGCTAATTCCGGTGGGCCTAATAACAATGCCACGGCGGCGATCGGCCCGATCAGTGCAATGGTGATCAGATCGCTTGTCAGATCGCCGGTAACCGATGAGAACAAAGCGATCTCTAGGGCCTTTCGCGCCTCGCCCTTTTTGGTCAGGGCCGGCCCGTCGAAGGTGGTCGCCACCGCCGCCCCAGTTCCCGGCATGGATACCAGTATGGCCGGGATCGAGCCGCCATAGATGCCGCCCTTATAGACGCCGAGCAAAAAGGGAATACCCAGCAAGGGATGGATGAAGAACGAGATCGGCAACAGGATGGCGAGTGCCATAAGCGTGGTAAAGCCGGGCAGGGCGCCGACGAACATGCCCAAGAACAGACCGGTGGACATCAGCACGAATGTCATGACCACCGTTTCCGGGTTGAACAGGATGGCGAAACCGCCGAGGAAAGATTCAAACATGATCCGGTTCCGTTAGAATATGGACTTGTTGCTGAGATATTTCAGCGGTGGATAGATCACCCAGTTATTGGGGATCATCTCATCGACCGGAAATGGCGGCAGGGACGTGACCAGGGGTTTGGTAAAGAGCACGAATACCAGCAACGGCACCGCCAGGCTGACCACGAAGCCCAGAATATAATTGCGATTGCCGAAATAGGTGGACATCACGAAGACCATAATGACGCTGCCGACAACGAAGCCCAAAAACAGGATCAGCCACACATAGGCCGTCATGATCACCAAGGTCACCAGCACATTGGTGATCGCTTCCAGGTTCAAATCACGAAGCAGGTTACGCTGGCGAAGCCGGAAACTGACGAACAAGTACCAGACGCCGAGCAGGAAAAAGGCGCCAGCGATAATCTGCGGAAAGGTTTCCGCCTCCAGGTTCGACATGCCGGCGCCGCCGAGATTGATCAGCGGCTTGTCGATCTGGCCCGGAATAATAAAGAACAAGACCACGGCCAAGGTAATGAACACCGCCGCCGCCACGGTATTGAAATTAACGCGTCCGCCCGCAGCCGCCTCATCACCGGTTGCGGTATCGCTGGCCATTGCGGGCTTTATCCCAGCCCGGTCAGGGACGACAAGTCCCTGGAATTCAGCGGCAGGGTTACCGGCTCGTTACGCTCGGACGAAATATCGGCGGCCACATAAACCTCCATCACCTGGCGCGCCTGTTCGGGGGTAACCATGACAGGTGTGTCGTTGGTGACGGCGTCCAGAAAATGGATGGTCTCGTTGTGCATGGGTCCGGCGAACACATGGTCCACCGGTTCGCCGGGCATGGTCGACATGGGCAGGCGGATGCCGTTCTTCATGGTGTTGAGAATAACGTCCCGGTGCGTGTCATCGACCACCAGCATGCCCTCGGTGCCGGTGAATTCGATCCAGGTGCCGGAATAGTTGGGATGGCCCGGCGGCATGGTCCATCCCGCCCCGACGGTCACCACGACGCCGTTATCGAGGGTCACCATGATCCACTGCGCATCCTCGACGCCGGTGGTGTCCTTCATCACGCCATAGGCCGATTGCGAATAGACGCGGATCGGTTTCGCCGGCTCCAGACACCAGAGCACGAAATCCAGATCGTGGGTGGCTTCCATGGCGGCGGGCGATAATTTGATGCGCCCCGATATTCTGGCGCCGAGGGAGCGGGTGAGGTGGCGCGAAACAACAGCCGCCACCGGCGCGCCGAGGGTGCCGTCGTTCAGGCTTTTCTTCACATAGGCGAATTTGGGATTGAAACGCTGGGAATAGCCGATCGAGAATTTGAGGTTCTTTTCCCGCGCCAGATCGACCAGCTCGTCGGCCTCAACCAGGGTCAGCGAAATCGGCTTTTCCAGGAACACATGCTTGCCGGCCTGCAACGAGTCCTTGGCCATCGGGTAGTGCACGGTTTCCGGCGTCGCCGAAATGATGATGACATCGATGCTGTCGTCTTTGAGCAATATTTGGTAATCGGCGACGGCGCTGGTGGCGCCGGTCTCGCCGGCCACCTCGGCCAGCCGCTCAGGATTGGTTTCGGCGATATGTAGCTCGTTGACGGATGGGTAGCGGGCGCAGGTGTTCGCCCGGATGCCGCCGCACCAGCCGGTGCCGATAATGCCTACATTGATTTGCTTCATGGTGATGAGGTTCCGTCTGCCGGGCCCGAAGGACGCGCATGGTTTGGTCTTATATAAGACTTGAAACTATGGGCCCGGTTTTGCAGAGTCAAGCCAGCGCGCCGCACGGACATTCAAGTCTGGCCAGCGTGCGCCCCGAATGCTAAGCAGCGCCCCATAAGCCGCTTTATTTTGCAGCAACCGGTGGAGAGCCCCCAAATGTCCAGCACCCTTATTGCCGTCGCCGATACCGTGTTTCCAAGCCTCGATCCGGCCCTCGAAGCCCTCGCCGCCGTCGAGCCTGAATTGAAGATCGCCAAAGATGCCAGCGTCGATAACATCCTCGCCGTCGCCGCCGACGCCGAGGCGTTGCTGGTCACCTACGGGCAGATCAATGCCGAGGTGATTGCGGGCTTGAATAACTGCAAGGTTATCGGTCGGTTCGGCATCGGCATCGACAATATCGATATTGCGGCGGCCACCAAAAAAGGCATCACCGTCACCTACGCGCCGGTCTATTGCCTGGACGAGGTGTCCGACCACGCCATGGCATTGTTGCTGTCCCTGGCGCGCAAAGTTACGTTCGGCGCCAATCTGGTCAGCGGCGGGCGCTGGGAGATGCCGGCGGTGGTGCCCATCCACCGCTTGAAGGGGCGCACCCTCGGCCTCGTCGGCCTCGGCAATATCCCGCAAGCCCTGGTGCCCAAGGCGCAGGCCTTCGGCATCAAAGTCATCGCCGCCGATCCCTATTGCCCGGACGATGTGTTCCAGCGCATGGGCGTCGAAAAGGTCGACCTGGATGAAATGCTGGCCCGCTCCGACTATGTCTCCGTGCACGCGCCGTTGACGCCGGAAACGGAAAAGATGTTCAACGCCGATGCATTCAAGCAAATGAAACCCAACGCATTCCTGATCAACACGGCGCGGGGGCCCTTGGTCGATATCGATGATCTCGCCGCCGCCCTTGATGCGGGCGAGATTGCCGGCGCGGCCTTGGATGTGTTGCCGTCCGAGCCGCCGGGAGCCGACAATCCGGTGGTTGGCCGCGCCGACGTGATCCTGACCCCGCATACCGGTTTTTATTCCGAAGACGCGCTTTTGGATTTGCAGACCACGGTGGCCAGTGACGTTGCCCGGGTGCTCACCGGAGAAGAGCCCAAATACCCGGTCAAACCTCGCTAATCCGTTATGGGCCTCATCGACGAAGCCCGCGAACATTTGCAATCGGTCTTCGGGTTCTCTGAATTTCGGGCCGGTCAGGAAGAAATCATTGCCGCCATTCTGGCGGGCGAGAACGTCTTCGCCGTCATGCCCACGGGTTCGGGCAAATCCCTTTGCTATCAATTACCGGCCATCGTCGATGGCGGGCTGACGGTGGTGGTCTCGCCGCTCATTGCGCTAATGCGGGATCAGGTGAAGGCCTTGGAAGCCCTCGGCGTTGCGGCGGGTTGCCTGAACTCGGCCAACGCACCAGAAGAAAACCGGCGCATCGAAGACGCGGTCAAGGCCGGAACCTTGCGTATCCTTTACGCCGCGCCGGAACGGCTGGCTCGTGCCGACACGCGCGCACTTTTGGGTTCGGGCCGCACCAAGCGCCTGGCAGTCGATGAGGCCCACTGCGTCTCCCAATGGGGCCACGATTTCCGGCCCGAATATATGGAGATCGGAAATTTGCGCGAAGCCATCGGGAGCGTGCCCCTGATCGCCGTCACCGCCACCGCCGATACCGCCACTCGCGCCGACATTGTCGACAAGTTGTTCGCCGGTCCGCCGCGCATGATCGTGCATGGGTTTGATAGGCCCAACATCGCCCTCGCCATGGCGCCCAAAGACAATGCACGCCGCCAGATCCTCAATTTCGTCGCCGATCACAAGGGGATGAGCGGCATCCTTTATTGCTTGTCCCGGAAACGCTGCGAGACGTTCGCCGGCAATCTCCGGGATGCCGGCCATCGTGCCGTGGTCTATCACGCCGGGTTGGACGCGGGCGTGCGTGCCGACGCCCAGGACGAGTTTCTGCGCGAAGACGGGGTCATTGTGTGCGCCACCATCGCCTTCGGCATGGGCATCGACAAACCCGATGTGCGCTTTGTTGCGCATGCCGATCTTCCCGGCAATATCGAAAGCTATTACCAGGAGATCGGGCGCGCCGGGCGCGACGGATTACCCGCCGATACGCTGACCATCTATGGGCTCGACGACATCCGCATGCGCCGTATGCAGATCGAAGACGGCGACGGCTCGGACGAGCAAAAGCGGATCGAGCGCCAGCGTCTCAACGCGCTCATTGCCCTTTGCGAAGCGCCAAGCTGCCGCCGTCAGACCTTGCTCGCTTATTTCGGCGAAAGCACCGAGTCTTGCGGCAATTGCGATCTCTGCGCCGGCGGCGCCGAGGTGATCGACGGCACCACCGAAGCGCAAAAGGCCATGTCGGCGATGGCGCGCACCGGCCAGCGCTTCGGCACCGAACATCTGGTTTCGATCTTGTTGGGCGAGGCCAATGACCGGGTCCTGCAATTCGGCCACGACAAGCTGCCCACTTTCGGCGTCGGCACTGATCGTAACCGCAATGAATGGCGCTCCATCATCCGCCAGCTTTACGCCGCCAGCCATATTTCCCAGGATATCACCGCCTACGGAAGCTGGGCGTTGACTGAGACGGGCCAGGACATCTTAAAGGGCAAAGGCACCTTTCAGATGCGCAAAGACATTTTGCAGCCGAAAGGCCAATCGGGCGCCAAGAAATCAGCCGCTGCCGCCGATATCGAGCTGGGCGAGGCCGATCAGGAATTGCTGGTGAGCCTCAAGGGCCTTCGCCGCGAGATGGCGGCGGCGCTGAATGTGCCCGCCTATGTGATATTCCCCGACCGCACGCTGATGGAACTGGCAGCGGTGCGCCCCCAAAGCTTGGATGAAATGAGCGGCGTTCACGGCGTCGGCGCGGTCAAGTTGGAAAAATACGGCGGCAAGTTTATCGAAACCATCCGCAATTTCGCCGGTGGCGGCTGATGACGCATCCCGCGCAATCGCCAATCATTGACGGCGACTGGCTGCAGGCGCGGCTTGGCGACGCGTCGGTCAAGATCATTGAAGTTTGCTCGGACCCGGACGATGCGGTCTATGCCGCCGGCCATATTCCAGGCGCCATCCGGTTTTTCTGGAAAGCGCTTTGCTGGCATGAAAGTGACCGCCAATTCGTTACCCCCGCCGAGCTGGCCGAACGACTGGGTGCGGCGGGCATTGCGGACAGCGACACGATTGTGCTTTACGGCGATCCGGTACAGTACGGCACCTATGCGTTCTGGGCGCTGACCATGGCCGGGCACCGGGATCTGAAATTGCTCGACGGGGCGCGCGCCAAATGGCTGGCTGAGGGGCGCCCCATGGACACCGCGGCGCCCGCAACCGCAACCGTGGCTTATGCGCCAGGCAAAGTTGATGCATCAATGCGCGTCGGGCGCGATGACGTGCTGGCCCATCTTGGCAAGCCGGGCCGGCTCTTGCTGGATGTGCGATCACCGGAAGAATATTCCGGCGCCCGGGTGATGGAGCTGGGCAAGTTCGACCACGGCGCCGAGCGCGGCGGGCGCATCCCCGGCGCCAAGCATCTGTTTTTCAAGGAACTGCTAAACGACGACGACAGCTTCAAACCGGCGACCGAGCTGAAAGCCGCCCTGGACGCCGCTGGCGCTGATCCGGCCAATGTAGGCGAGATTGTCTGCTACTGCCGCCTTAGCCACCGGGCAACCCTCGCCTGGACCGCGATGACGTTTATTCTGGGCTACGAGGGCGCCAAAATATACGACGGATCGTGGACCGAATGGGGCTCTATCGTCGGCTTCCCGGTGGAGAAATAACGTCTATATTATTTCGCGGCTGCCGTCCGAATAGCGCAGCTTGATGGTTGCCGCGCATATAGCTATGGCGCACCCCACCGCTACGGCGCGCGGGATACAACTCGGTGCTTTCCCGCCCGGTCTACAATCTTCATACTCGTGCGCGAATTTCTTTGGGGGCCGCGGAATTGCTAGCCGAAATCTTGGACACCACGCTGTTGCTGGGCGCTATTGCTGCATTGTTCAGCGCCATGATCCAAGGCTATTCCGGCTTCGGCGGCGGACTGGTGATCGTGCCCATCCTGGCGGTTCTGTTCAGCCCGTTGGAGGCCATCGCCATGGCCTCCCTCGGAGCAATCGCCGGCAATATAACGCTCTTGCCTGGCGCTGCTCGAACCACCAATTGGCGTGAAGCGGCGCCGGTTTCCCTCGCCCTCGCCATCGCCATTCCCCTTGCCCTGAATTTTTTGATCTCCGCCGATCCGGCCCTGATCCGGCGCGGCATGGGGGTGTTCATCCTGGCCGCCGCCGCCGTACTGATGACCGGATGGACGTTTCGCGGCCGGCGCAGCGTCTTCACCAGCCTTGCCACCGGGGCGCTGACCGGCGGCATCACCGGCGGCTTCGGCATTCCCGGCGGGCCATTCATGGTCCTCTATTACCTGTCGGCGCCGGAGCCGCCGCCTGTACAGCGGGCCAACATTATCGTAACCAGCACGGTCGGCATATCGTTCCTGATCATGGGGCTAATCGCCGAGGGAACCTACGATCAGCCAACCCTATGGCGCAGCGCCGTCATCGCGCC
>JABHAA010000043.1 GCA_018674495.1 Rhodospirillaceae bacterium
CAATATATCGTGGAAAACGCTATTCTGATGCCGCATGGTGTTGATCCTATTTCCGTGTCCAATTCGTCGCGAAACGATTGGATGCAAGTAGAATCAATGCCATGCACCTTGTCTACTAAATCTAAACCGGACAGCAGTGGGGATTTACGGACTTCCTTGACGTCGATCACTTCAATTTCATGGGTGATGCTGCCCTCGGTATTGCCTTTGGCATATTCAAGGGCGGATTCAAGTCCGGCTAGGATTTTGTCACCAGCTTTGGTCATTTTCTTGCTCCGTACGTTTGAACAATGTTGCGGGCGGCATTGCAAAACGCCTGTTTCTCGGCGACTGGCGAAGATAGGGCGCCGCTTCGACAACGGTTAGGAACTTGCGCGGGTTCAAAAACATGTACGTCAATGGCGTAATTTAAGAAAATCATAATTACGTCATTGGCTCATAACGATTTGGTGTTTCGCCGGCTTGTGGGAAATCGAGCATTCATCACACCATCGTGGCAAGGGCGGGTTTGAACCCCGCCCCTACGGCATTCGGCAACGCCGTACCCTCCTCTTCCCGGCACCTCCCAATGCACCGCACCAGCGAAGCCGTGCGATCTATTTCACAAGCCATTTGTGTGTATTTCTATACCATGATAGTTATTGTGGGTATGGCATTGAGGGGGAGTGATCGAAATTGGACGATCTTGGCGACGAAGAAAAAATCACCTATCTGCGCTACAAGCCGGGCGACACAACGCCGCCGGAATGGAATACGCAACACGTCAGGACCGGCGAAAGCGACAAATGTCCCACCTATGTGCACCGGGCGCCGCCCTGCCAGGGGAGCTGCCCGTCGGGGCACGATATAAGGGGCTGGCTGTCCATCGTCCGCGGCCTCGATAAGCCCGAAGAGGGCGGCAGCTGGCAACAGGACGCCTTCGAGCGGATGAGCGTCGCCAACCCGTTTCCCTCGATCATGGGCCGCGTCTGTCCGGCACCCTGCCAGGACGGCTGCAACCGCAACGAAGTGGAAGAAGCCGTCGGCATCAATTCGGTCGAGCAATATGTGGGCGACTGGGCGCTGGATGCGGGCAAGGCTTACGCACCGCCTACCGAAGAAAGCGGCAAACGCGTCGCCGTTATCGGCGGCGGCTCCGGCGGTCTGGCCGCCGCCTATTTCCTGCGCCTTCTTGGTCATGGCTGCACCATCTTCGAAAGCTATAACGCGCTTGGCGGCATGATGCGCTTCGGCATTCCCAGCTACCGGACGCCGCGCGATGTCCTGGACGGCGAAATAAAGCGCATTATCGAAATGGGCGTTGATGTGCGGTTGGGCTGCCGCGTCGGCACTGATGTCAGCGTTGCCGAGCTGGAACGGGAATACGACGCCATTTTTTGGGCGATCGGCGCGCAAACCGGCAAGCCGCTGCCCATTCCCGGCGCCGAGGCGCCGAACTGCGTCGACGGCATGTCATTTTTGCGCGCTTTCAACGAGGACCGCTTGCAGCATCTGGACGGAAGGGTTCTGGTGATCGGCGCCGGCGATACCGCCATGGACGTGGCCGCCGTTGCCCGGCGCATCGGCCATATTACTCAGCAACACGACAAAGACCGGCCCGACAACGTCATTTTGGGCCACACGGTTCACGACGTGGCCGAGGCAGCCAGGCGCCAGGGCGCCGATGTCTGGGTGGTCTACCGGCGCCCCATTTCGAAGGCGCCGGCCACCGAACACGAACTGACTTCAATCATCGCCGAAGGCGTCGAAATTCACGAAAGCCTGGCGCCCAAGGAAGTGATCCGGGACGCGGACGGGCGGGCGACCGCATTACGCGTTGTTCCGGTGGACTGGTCGTCCGGCGAAATGGTGCTTAAAGAGGACGAGGAATTCGATATCGAATGCGCGTTGATCGTCGGCGCCACGGGCCAGGCCGGCGACTTTACCGGGCTGGAAGAGTTTGATAACGGCCACGGGCTGATGGACGCCGACAGCGTCTATCAGGTGCCGGGAAAGCCCGGCCATTTTGTCGGCGGCGATGTCATCTCGCCGCATCTGCTGACTACAGCCATCGGTCATGCCTCGATCGCGGTCGAAGGCATTGATCGGTATTTACGAGGCGAAGATCCAAAGAAGCGCCCGAAGGTGGACGTCCATCATTTCAGCCTGCTCGGCGAATTGCGGGACCACGAATTGGACCCGGCGGACTATGACGGCGAGCCGACCTATGGCACCGACAGCGGTGATTTCGCTGTTCACAACTACGAAGACAGATCCGCCGTCGAGATCATTCCGGCGGAGGACTTTTACCTCGGCTACTATAACCACACGCCCATGCACCGACGCGGCGAAAGCCAGATCACGGACAAAAACGTACTTGGCAATTTCAAGGAGCGTTTTACCGGGCTCGCAGAGCAACAGGCCATCGACGAAGCCGAGCGTTGCATGAGTTGCGGCATGTGTTTTGAATGCGACAATTGTCTCATCTATTGCCCGCAGGACGCCATATTCCGAGTAGCCAAGGACAATCGCGCCATGGGCCGCTATGTGGACACCGATTATATGAAATGCGTCGGTTGTTATATTTGCGCCGATGTGTGCCCTTCGGGTTATATTGATATGGGCCTGGGCAACGGATAGGGAGAGAACGCCATGGAAAATATGATCAGCGTTTCCAGGGCTTCGAAGTTGCTGGGTATAAAGCGCTCGGAGCTGAACGAACAATTGCGAGCCTCCAACATTTCGACCTTTGAAGGCATGGTCGATTTCGAGGAAGTGAAATCCATTGCCCCCGCTATCAGCCTTTGCGAATCCGAAATTATCGACCGTGTCCGCATCATCCGCGACAACACATCGAAATTGCTGAAGGGCGATGCGGAGGAACAATCGCGGGAGCAGCTCGCAACCAAAGTCCACAAGCTGACCACCGATTTATTGGTGGAAACCCGCACCGTTGAGCATTACGAGCAAATCCTGGTTACCCTGGCCCGCAAGCTGGGCGATCTGCAGACTTCGGGTGAAGACGGCGAGCGCAACGTGGCCGCCAGCCTCTGCGAATGGCTGCGCGCCGAAATCAGGACAGAATAGGGCGCACGTGCCCAGCCGGTCTGGGGATGGCCGGGTCGGCCAGACCGGCGTCCGTCTCGGCACCGTTCTATAATCGGAGCACCCCCACACCGCCGCGCCAAGGGTGGGTTTGAAACCCGCCCCTAGGTCCTACCCTTCCCGCGCAATCCCCACAAGCATCCCATGATACCCCGCCGGCAGCCCCCAATGCTCGGCACCGCGCGTCATATGCGCGATGTAGGCGGCGGTCGGCGGCGGTGGGGATTTTTGCCGCTGGGCGATGTAGATGTTCACCGACGCCGGCGTGCCAGCGCCGCCCAAGCTCACCAGCCGCACCTCCCGAATATACCCCTGTGCACGCTTCCGGGCAGGACGGAACCCCTCGGCGGCGTCCAACACCTGGATATCGCGCACGGATAACAATCGATAGACGATGCCCCAAACTTCCGCGCCGGGCACCGGTACCACGTCGGCGACGCCCGAGCGCCGGCGCATCGACCGGCGGGAAAAGGCCAGCTTGTGCTCGGCCAGGCTGGCGATGGCGACAAAGCGCGCCGAGGGGCAGCGGCGGCGCATTTGAATGGGGTCCATGTTGGAGCCGTAAGCGAAATATAAAAGCGGGGCTGTGAAGCTGGGCTGGGCGGGGAGGACCGGCATCGCTGGCAGATACGCTCCGGCTATTTGGTGCCGCGCGTGGTTCGGTTCGACGATTGCAGCACGTATCCTTCGCCATCCAGAAATACGGCGAAGGCATCCGTTAATATACGCTCCAACTCGGCCGAGCCGGCGGCGTCCAAGGCCGCGACATCTTCGGAGAAGCCGCGCGTCAACGGGCCCCGCCAAAACGCTTCGCCCGCCGGATAGCGCATTTCGGTGACGGTCAAGGTTTCCTCTACATCGGTGAAACCGGCCTCGGTGAAGACGGCGCTGGGCTCGCCTTCGAGGCTGTATTTATAGTGGCGGGCGAAACTGGCGGCGTTATCGTGCCCAAAATATTCCGCCACAACCGTGTGCACCGTTGACCAGAGATTGTTCAATTCCGCCGCTCCGTGCACCATAAAGGCGGCCCGGCCACCCGGCTTCAAGGCATGGTGCGTGCGGCGCAATCCGGCCAGGGGGTCGCGCGCATGCATCATGCCAAAACGGCAGGTGGCGGCATCGAAGCGGTTTTCTTCGAAATCAATTTCCTCCATCGGGCAGTGCAGGAAAGAAATATTCTTAAGGCCCAGATTGGCGGCCCGCTTTTCCGCCGCTTCCAGCATAGCGGCGGTCGCATCGGTGGCGGTGACCGAGCCCTCCGGCCCGACCAGAAGGGCGATCGAGATCGCCGGCTCGCCGGTGCCCGACGCCATATCGAGCACATGATCGCCTTGCCTGATACCGGCAAAGGCGATCAAGGTCTGGTTCGGGGCATCGTTCTTGGATGTCCCCTCGGGCGCGGCCTTGACCCATTGGGTCGAACGATCATTCCAATTGGCGGTTGTCTGGTCGGCTGGCATATTCAGAGGAGCTCCGGGCTCATTTGGCTGGGAATAAAGGGATGGACGGGTACTCTACTTAAGCGGATTTCGCCGCTTCGCCTGCAGCGGGGGCCGGGCTTCCAGCGTTGGGATCACCAGCGCGGGCGCGCTGATCGGCGTCGGCGGCGTGGCGGACAGCGTCCGGCAAGGCGGCCGGGCCGATCTCGGCGACGCCCCAATGGGCGATGATAGTGAACGGCTGGCCTTCGAATTCGATGGCGACAGCTTCGAAGCGGGCGGCAATTTTGGCGGCGGTTTCTTCGGCCAGGGCCCGGTCGGCTTCGACCAGCAGAACCCCGAATTCGGCAATGCCGATGGCGCCAATAGGGGTGGTGGCCGGGATAGCAGCGATGGCCAGTTCGGCCAATTTGGCTTCGATAAACTCGACCGCTTTGAGCCCCGATGCACGGCGCACCAGCTCCATACCGGCGGCCACCACAGTAATCAGCCAGCCGGCTTCGCCAGAGCGTTCCACCTGTACCGTGGCCCGCGACAATTCCCGCTCGAAGGCGCGCCGGTTGAGGGTCGGAAGGTAAGCGTGTCTGTCAGCGAGATCGAGAATATGTTTTTCGTGGTTGTGGCAGACTTCCAACTCGAAGCGCACCAGGTCCATTTCGTTGAGGATCAGGGCCACCGCGTCCTGCACTCGGGGGGTGAATTCCGCCGCCGGAATGCCGAGCACTCGGGCGGTATCGCGTATCTGGCGGGATTCCCGGGATTTGGGCTTCGGCTGAGCACCATCGCCGCCGCCGGAGCGGGGATCGCCGGGGCTGGTATAACCGGCGGCGCGGCCATAAGCCTGAACTTCACGAATTTCAGCCAACGAGAAAGGTCCTCTCACGCTTCCGGGCCGTATTGTAAATGGAAGCGCGGCGTACAGCTATCGAAATCAGGGGCGATCACAAAAAAATCAGCCCAGCCGGAACGGGCTGGGCTGATTTACCAGGCTGGGCCTGTTTATGAAGAGTAATACATCGCAAATTCGACAGGATGCGGTGTGTGCTCCATGGCGTAAACTTCTTCCATGCGCAGATTCACATAGCCGTCGATCAGATCGTCGGAGAAGACATCGCCAGATTTCAGGAAATCCCGATCATCGCCCAAACATTCCAAGGCTTCGCGTAAAGATCCGCAGACCGTCGGCACGCCAGCCAGCTCTTCCGGCGGCAGGTCGTACAAATCCTTGTCCATGGCGTCGCCCGGATCGAGCTTGTTCTGGATACCGTCAAGGCCGGCCATCAGCATCGCCGCAAACGCCAGATACGCGTTGGCGGTGGCGTCCGGAAAGCGCACTTCGACGCGCTTGCCGGCTGGGCTCGCCGAATAGGGAATGCGGCAACTGGCGGAGCGGTTGCGCGCCGAATAGGCGAGCAGCACCGGCGCTTCGAAGCCGGGGATCAGACGCTTGTAGGAGTTGGTGGTCGGGTTGGAGAACGCGTTGATGGCCTTGGCGTGCTTGATGATGCCGCCGATGTAATGCAAGGCCGTTTCCGACAGATCCGCATAGCCGGACCCGGCGAAGGTGGGCGTGCCGTCCTTCCAGATGGATTGATGCACATGCATGCCGGAGCCATTGTCGTCGACCACCGGTTTGGGCATGAAGGTCGCGGTCTTGCCATAGATGTGGCTGACCATATGGACCACGTATTTATAGGCCTGCAGATTGTCGGCGCAGCTCACCAGGGTGTCGAACTTGACGCCCAGTTCGTTCTGGCTGGGGGCGACTTCGTGGTGATGCTTTTCCATGGTGACGCCCATGTCTTCGAGGGTGGTCACCATCTCGGATCGCAGATCATGCATACTATCCACCGGCGGCACCGGGAAATAGCCACCCTTGACCGGCGGGCGGTGACCGATATTGCCGTCGGCAAAATCGGCGCCGGTGTTATAGGGGCCTTCTTCGTGATCGATCTTGTAGAAGGTATGATCCATCGACACATCGTAGCGGACATCATCGAAGACGAAGAATTCCGGCTCGGGGCCGAAGAACGCGGTGTCGCCGACGCCGGTACCCTTCAAATAGGCTTCGGCGCGCTTGGCGGTGGAGCGCGGATCGCGGCTATATTGCTCGCCGGTGATGGGATCGTGCACATCGCAAGTGATGATCATAGTCGGCTGCTGGGTGAACGGGTCCATGACGGCGGTGGTTGGATCGGGGATCAGCGCCATGTCGCTTTCGTTGATCGCCTTCCAGCCGGCGATCGAAGAGCCGTCAAAAAAGATGCCGTCGACATAGGCGTCCTCGTCGATGGTTTCGGGCACCTGGGTCAGGTGCTGCCATTTGCCGCGCGGGTCGGTGAAGCGAAGGTCTACGTGCCGCACGTCATTTTCGGCAATGGCCTTGGCCACGTCCTCGGGTGTTTTGCAATTCAACGACATAATGGTCTCCCTTTCGATCTAATCTGGCTGAAATCTGTCTGAATTCGAATTTGGCGTTATTTAAAGGTTGAAGCGGTGGCACTGCAAGTCCGGAAGATGGGCAAGACGCTTAGATGGCCTCGACGCCCTTTTCGCCGGTGCGGATGCGGATCGCTTCGTCGACGGTGCTGATAAAGATCTTGCCGTCACCGATGCGCCCGGTATAGGCGGCCTTTTGAATGGCTTCGACGGCGGCATCCAGCAGGGAATCGTCGATCACCAGCTCGATCTTCACCTTGGGCAGAAAATCGACCACATATTCGGCGCCCCGGTAGAGCTCCGTGTGGCCCTTTTGGCGGCCGAACCCCTTGGCTTCCAGAACGGTGATGCCCTGTAGGCCCACATCCTGCAGCGCTTCTTTGATCTCATCGAGCTTGAACGGCTTGATGATGGCTTCGATTTTTTTCATGACATGTACTTTCGGTTTTTCCCTCGGCCCATCTAGAGCATGTTACAGCGCCCCGGCCAAGGCCCATCGCTGGCGTTACTCTCCCCCTCCCATCGCACATCCCGTGCCAATTGGGGGCGGGAAATAGGCGTTTGTTTATAAGGGGTTAGCAGTTGGTATTTGCAGCGCCACCAACCCGCCGATTTGAAACTGCCGATTATATGGGCAGATGCCCAATTAAGGGGCTGAAATCGGGCCAGGATTGGGAGGCGGAACTGCTTGGGCGTACACGCGGGTTTGTGGTATCAGGGGCAATAGCAGCACGTGAAACGGTCGGAAAGACGGAGCGGTCCGCATGACCCCGGAAGAACTGAAATATAAAATCGAGAATGCAGCAATTTCTGGTGCCGAAGTACTCGATCTGTCGGGCGAAGATATTACAGAACTCCCGCCCGAGATCGGCGCCCTGACTTTGCTGCTGGAGCTTGATCTGAGTGAGACAAAGATCACCGAACTGCCGCCCGAAATCGGCGCTCTGACATCGCTGCAAGAACTTAATCTTAGGCGAACTGGGCTCACCGCCCTGCCGCCCGAAATTGACGCCCTAAAGTCGCTGCAAACGCTAATCTTGAGCGGCACGAAGATCACCGCCCTGCCTTCCGAGATCGGCGCTCTGACATTGCTGCAAGAGCTTCATCTGATCGATACGCCTATCACCGCCCTTCCGCCCGAGATCGGCGGCCTGACGGCTCTTATTTATCTTGATCTGGAGGGAACAGCGATAAGACGGCTGCAGCCCGAAACCTTCACCCTGACATCGCTGCAAGACCTTTATCTGGAGCATTCGGCGATCACCGCCCTGCCGCCCAAGATCGGTGATCTGACATCCTTGCAAACGCTAGATCTGAGCAGAACTAAGATCACTGCCCTGCCGCCCGAGATCGGCGCTCTGACATCCCTGCTAGACCTTGATGTTAGCAGAACGGGGATCACCGCTCTGCCGCCTGAATTTGGCGCACTGACATCGCTAGAATACATAAATTTGGACGAGACCAACATCACCACGCCGCCGCCGGAGGTAACCCGCCAGGGCATGGACGCCATCCGCGCATTTTTCACCGACCGGGAGGCTGCCACCGAACGGCTATGGACTTCCAAGTTGGTGGTGGTGGGGCAAGGCGCGGTGGGTAAGACGTCCCTATTGCGCAATCTTATGAAGGGTGAAAAATTCGACCCAAAAGAAGACCAGACACACGGGCTGGAAATCCGGGACGTGCACCTGGACCACCCCACGGAAGACGCGGTCATGACTCTGCGCGCCTGGGATTTTGGCGGCCAGGACATTTATCATGCCACCCATCAGTTCTACCTGACCAACCGCTCATTATTCGTTTTGGTCTGGAACGCGCGCCAGGGGTTCGAGGACAGCCGCGTCCAATACTGGCTGGAAACCATACAGGCGAAAGCGCCGGATTCCCCAATTCTGATGGTCGCTACTCATGCGGACCAAAACGTACCCGATATTCCTCTGGTCGAATTGCAGGAGAGTTATCCCAATATTATCGGTAATTTCGCCGTCAATAATCAACGCGGCGACGGAATTGCCGAATTCAAATCTGCGCTCGCCAAACAGACGGCGGAATTGCCTTTGATGGGAGAGGATTGGCCGAAAAATTGGATGGACGCGGCCGATGCGATCCGGGCGCTGGACGATTTGCATGCACCGCCGGCATTCCTCCGGCAACTCATGGACGATTGCGGCGTCCCCGAGGATCGGCATGGCTTCGTTCTCGGCGCCCTCGATGAACTTGGGGATATCCTTTATTACGGTGATGACGACGAATTGAGGGATTTGGTGATCCTGAAACCCCAATGGTTGTCCCAGGAAATCGCCAAGGTTCTGGACAGTGAGGAGGTCGCCGAAAATCGTGGCATCTTTACCCGCAAGCTCGCTCAGGAATATTGGGCCGAGTACGATCAGTCCATGCGCCGCCATTTCCTGCGGCTCATGGAAAAATTCGATCTGTCCTATCGCATTGCCGGCAGCGACGATGAATCCCTAGTGGTCGAACGGCTGCAATTCGATCCGCCGGAAGAATATCGGGAAAAATGGTCGGCAAAATCGGACGAACCGGATTGCCGCGAACTGGCAATCCGCTATCGATTTTCAACTCTACCGCCCGGCATCCCCACTTGGTTTATTGCCCGTGCCAACCGGTTTACCATGGTTCTACACTGGCGGCGCGGGGCGCTGTTCCAGCAAAAGGACGAGACGCATTTGGGCCTGGTGGAGGCCGACGCGCATGCCCGCGAAATCCGCCTCACGGTGCGCGGCGCGGCGCCGGGAGATTTCTTCAATTTGTTGAAAGGCGGGCTCGAACTGACCCATAACCGCTATGAAGGGTTGGAGCCGGAAAAATTGATCCCCTGCCCCGGCCACGATGGCGTTCCCTGTCCTCACGAGTTCAATCTGAAACATTTGGAAATGCGCCTCAGCGATGGCAATATCCAGTGCCCGGAATCGGGCCAGGATGTGAAAATCGGGGAACTGCTTTTGGGCTGGTATGTAAGCCCGGACCCAAATTCTAACGACCTCATCGCTGAATTGGCGGATGGTTTTAAAAATTTTCACGAAGAATACGGGCACGATCAGGAAATCGCCTTGCAGCGGGAACGCTCCAAGATCAAAAGCGAAGCGCCGGGATTGATCGTCATGCGCCCGGTGGCGTCCGGGAAAACCCGTCGCGCGGTCGTTGGTAAGAAAATGCAAATGCATCTCTGCTGCGAATATCCGGGTGAGCAGCATACCTTGCCCGAGGAAAAGCCCTATGGCATCGATATATCCGCCGAATGGATGCAGGCGGCGGCGCCCTATTTGCGCGGTACTTTCAAAGTCTTGAAATTTGTTGCGCCGTTTGTAGCGCCGGGAATTGGTTTGAACGACGAAGTGATGGCCAAGGATTTGAAGTTCGATCTACAAATGATGGATAAAATCGCCGCCAAGTTTCCGGAAATAAATATTGACGCTGATCCCGACCTCGGCGGGCGTGGTAAGGAAACCCGGATGGAAGGTGCGGACATGAGGAAGCTGCAAGCCTGGCTGGAGGAGGAAGACCCGAAACGCCACTATCAATCGCTGGTCCGCATTCTTACCCCCGAAGGCCATTATTTCTGGCTCTGCCCGCACCATGCGGCGGAATTTGATTAACCTGAATCCCACCCCATGCCGATCCGACCGGCCAGAATTCGCTCTATTGCCCGCCGCCGGGCGAAGCGTTTAAATAGCCTCCCCGCCACTGCATCGAGATCGGAGCAAGCATGGATATCTACGACCGTATTCCCTATTCGGCGATTGTTGATCGCAAACCCCTGACATTGCCGGACGGCGGACGGGTGATCGTCTGGCCCGTGGTCAATCTGGAGGAATGGATACCCACCGAGCCCTTGCCGCGCCGCATCCTGACACCGCCCGGCGAGGGCCAGCATGTGCCCGACATTCCCAACTGGTGCTGGTACGAATACGGCATGCGCATCGGCGTCTGGCGGATGATGGAGGTGTTGGCCGAATTTGGGGTGACGCCCACAGTCTCCATGAACGCAACGGTGGTCGACCGCTACCCAAGGGTCTCCGAGGCGGCGCTGGAGGCGGGCTGGGAATTCATGGGCCATAGCTATGTGCAAAAACCGATGTTCGATCTTGACGATGAGCGGGATGCGGTGATCAGGACTTCGGAACACCTAGCGGCGTTTTGCGGATACAAACCGCGCGGCTGGATGGGACCGGGGCTCACCCAGACTGAAAACACGCCGGAATATCTGGTCGAGGCCGGTTTTGAATATACCGCCGACTGGATTTTGGATGATCAACCGTGCGAAATTAACACCGACAGCGGCCCGCTTTATTCGATCCCCTACACCACCGAATTGAACGATATTCCCATTATGCTGTCACAGACCCACGTCTCGTCGGTCCTCTATGACCGAACCATGGATTATGTGGACGCCATTTGGGACGAAGGCGCCGACAATGTGCGCGTCATGTCCATCGCCGTGCACCCCTACATCCATGGCGTGCCGCACCGGATCAAATATTTCCGAAAAATATTCGAAGCGCTTTCGAAAAAGCCAGGTGTCGTCTTCATGACCGGCGCCGAGATTCTGGATTGGTACCTGGGGGCGCGGAATGAAACCCTTTAATCCGATCCTTTCCGAATACGGTACCACCATTTTCACGGTGATGTCGGCGCTGGCGAGCGAACATGGGGCCATTAATCTGGGCCAGGGCTTTCCCGACCGGGATGGGCCTGAAGACATTCGCCGAATTGCCGCCGACACTTCAATGGACGGCCCCAACCAGTATCCGCCGATGATGGGTATCCCTGCGTTGCGCCAGGCCGTCGCCGCCCACAACAAACGCTTCTATGATCTGAACGTGGACTGGCAATCCCAGGTGATGGTCACGTCGGGGGCCACCGAAGCCATCGCCGCCTGCCTGTTTGGCCTGATCGAGCCCGGCGATGAGGTGGTGGCGATCGAGCCAACCTACGATTGCTATCTGCCCATATTGCGGCGCGCCGGGGCGATACCAAAGCTGGTGCGCGTGGCGCCGCCCGACTGGAAATTGCCCTTGGACGAACTGGCGGCGGCGTTTTCCCATAAGACCAAGCTGATCATGATCAACTCGCCCATGAATCCGGCCTCCAAAGTGTTCCACGAAGAAGAGCTAGCCTTTATCGCCGGGCTTTTGGAGAAGTACGACGCCTACGCCATCTGCGACGAGGTATACGAGCATATGGTCTATGACGGGCGCCGCCATATTCCGCTGATGACCCTGCCGGGTATGGCCGAGCGATGCCTTCGCATCGGCTCGGCCGGCAAGACCTTTTCCATGACCGGATGGAAGGTGGGCTATACCACCGGCCCGGCGGCACTGATCGGCGCAGCGGCCAAGGCGCACCAGTTTCTGACATTCACCACGCCGCCCAATTTACAGGCCGCCGTCGCCTATGGGCTTGGCAAGGAGGACGCCTATTTCGCGTCGCTGGGATCGGATATGGAAGCCAAACGCGACCGATTGGCGAACGGGCTCGCGGACATCGGCTTCGAGATCATGCCGTCCGAGGGCACCTATTTCCTGACCGCTGATTTCCAAGCCATCGCCAATCGCACAGGCTTCAACGGCGACGATGCGGCATTCTGCAAGCACATCACGACAGAAGCCGGCGTCGCCGCCGTGCCGTTCTCCGCCTTCTACCAGGGCGGCAGCGATTCAGGCGTCAACCATTTCATCCGCTTTTGCTATTGCAAGGAAGATGCGCTGCTGGACGCGGCGGTGGCGAAATTGGCGGACTTCTTCGGCACGAAATGAGCTCTCCAGTCTACGATTAATTTGGGATCGAACGCCGTCCCTGGCGTAGGGGCGGGTTTCAAACCCGTCCCCCCCTAACCGTTCCACCCAATCGGCGCGCCGGCTGAGGTTATGGCCTCTTCCAAAGGCGCTGCCGGGTCCCAGTCTTTGCCGATGAAACGGCGCGCGGAGACGCCCGCCGATAAATCTGAGACCAGCCAGATAACCGGCGCGGCCATGACAATTGGTTGCGTCAGTGTTGCCCTGTCGAGGCCGGGGCGGTCGGGGACCATGGGCGTATCGGCGGCGCCGCCGGGCACCAGGATGTTCACCGTGATGCCGCTGTCTTCGTCTTCTTGTGCCAATTCCATGGCGAGGCCGGCCATGTAGGCTTCGGAAGCCGCCTTGGCGCCGCCATAGGCGGTCATGTTGTTCCGGGTCATGGTGGTCAGGCTGGTTGTGACGGTGATGATGCGGCCCGTGCCTTGTTCGCGCATAGTGGGAAGCACCGATGCCGCCAGGCGCAACGGCGCGATGGTATGGACCGCAAAGAAGTTATGCAGATGCTCCGGCGCCGGCTCCCAAGGCGGGATCGGGCTGGTGGCGTAGTCGCCCCGGATGGTGTCCTGGCCGATGCCGGCATTGTTAATCAGTGCATCTATGCGCCCAAAGCTATCCAAGCAGGCTTTGGTGATCGCCGCGCGGCCATCTTCGGTGGCGACGTCGGCGACGCATCCGGTAAGGCGGGCCGCGTCATCACCGGCTTGTCCCAGGGTAGCGTCGATGGCGCCCTGGCGCTTGTCGGCGACCAGCACGCCCGCCCCTGCTGCGGCCAGCGCCAAGGCCATCACCTGACCGAGGCCCGAGCCGCTTCCAGTAACGATGGCAGCTTTACCGTCCAGAGATATGCTGGCCATGAATTCCTCCTAACTTAGGTCCAGTCAAAGAGATCGATAGCAATCTGGGGCCGATTTGGGCGCGGTCGGCGTCCGAGAGGCCATTGCTATCGAACCAGCTTGCCGCATTGACGGTATCTTGGAACGGGCAATCCACCGAATTAGAAACCTATTCTTTTGTAGGGGCGGGTTTGCAGTCCGCCCGGCGCCGCACCTCAACCGTTCCAGCCAATTGGCGCGCCGGCGCTGGCAATGGCTTCTTCCAAAGGCGCTGCCGGATCCCAGTCATTGCCGATGAAGCGGCGCGCCGTCACGCCCGCCGAGAGGTCCGAGACCAGCCAGACTACCGGCGCGGCCATCACTTTCGGCTGGATCAGGGTCGCCCGGTCGAGGCCGGGGTGGTCGGGGATCAGGGGCGTGTCGGCGGGGCCACCGGGCACCAGGACATTCACGGTGATGCCGCTGTCTTCGTCTTCTTGCGCCAATTCCATGGCAAGCCCGGCCGTGTAGGCTTCGGAAGCCGCCTTGGGGGCGCCATATGCGATCAAGCTCTTGTGGGTCATGGTGGTCAGGCTGGTGGTGACGGTGATGATGCGGCCCGTGCCTTGCTCGCGCATGGTGGGCAATACCGATGCCGCCAGACGCAAAGGCGCGATGGCATGGACGGCGAAGAAAGTGTGCAAATGCTCCGGCGTCGGCTCCCAGGGCAGGATCGGATTGACCGCGTGGTCGCCCCGGATGGCGTCCAAGCCGATGCCAGCATTGTTGATCAAGGCATCGATGCGCCCAAAGGCGTCGAGGCAACTTGCTACGATATGGGCACGGCCTTCATCGGTGCTTACATCGGCAACGCAACCGGCCAGCCGCGCCCGCAAATCGCCAGCCGCTTCCATGGTGCCCTCAATGCCTAAATCGCGTTTGTCGGCGACCAGCACATTGGCCCCCGCCCCGGCCAGTGCGAGCGCCATCACCCGGCCAAGCCCGGAGCCGCTGCCGGTTACGATTGCCGCCTTGCCGTCCAGGGATATGTCGGCCATGGCAGCCTCCTAACTTAAGTCTAGCTTAAAAAGATCGATGGCATTCTGGCGGCCGATCTGAAGACGGTCGGCGTCGGAAAGGCCGTTGCTGTCGAACCAACTTGCCGCGTCGATGGTGTCTTCGAACGGGTAATCAACCGAGAACATGACACGGTCGATTCCCATTTCGGCTATGCAGCATTCGAGGGTTGGATCGTTAAAATTACCGGCGGTGGTGAAGTGGAAGTTTTCACGCAGGTAATCGCCCATTTCCTTTTTGCAGGGAAAGCCGTTGGGAATTTTGCGAATCCGATGGTCGATCCGCCACATGTCGTAGGGAATGCGCTCGCCGAGATGCCCCATGATGATTTGCAAATTGGGATGCGCATCGAATAGCCCGGAGCCGATCAGGCGCAAGGCGTGGATCGAGGTTTCGCGGGCAAAGCCCCAGGACGCGCTGATCAGCCAGGGATGGCCTTCATAGGGCTGCATGCGCGCCGGTATCTGGGTGCGGGGGTGCAGATAGAACGGGACACCCAATTCTTCAACCGCCGCCCAGAAGGGCCGGTATTCGGGAATATCAAAATAGACAGCGCTGTCGGCCACGTCTTTTTGGGTGAAACCGTTAACAAGGGCACCGACAAATCCCAGATCGTTCACGCAGCGTTGCAATTCGGTGATGGCGGCGTCGACGTCCTGCATCGGGAGCGCAGCGAAACTACGGAACCGGTCCGGGCGCTTGGCCACTTCCTCGGCCAGGATGTCGTTGGCTTTGCGGGCGGTTTCAACCGCCTCCGCCGGGTCCAGAATAGCCTGCACAGCCGGCGCATTGAGCGATAGTATCGTCAGCTCAATGCCGTGGGTGTCCATTTCGCGCAAGCGCTCGTCCTGGATATCCAGGAGCCGGCGGCGCACATTGTCCCAGCCGGTAGAAGTGCCCACCAGCTGTTCCGAATCCCCAAGCGTGTCGGGGATCGCCCAATGCTCTTCCAGTCCGATCTTGCCTTCCATTTTGTATCCTCCCTAAATATTTTGCAGCATTAAGTCCAAATTCTGTACCGCCTGACCCGCCGCACCCTTGCCGAGATTGTCGAGCAGCGCCGAGACCACCACCTGGCCGCGGGCCTCGTTGGCGAACACGTAAAGGATCATCTCGTCGGTGCCATTGAGCGCTTCCGGATCAAGATGCGCGTTGACGGCTTCCGCCTCGGCCAGGGACGCCACGCTTACCGTGCCGCCCTGATAGTGATCGGCGAGCGCGGCGTGGATATCAGCCGGCTTCGGCGATCCCGGCAGCGACCAAAGCTGTAACGGCACCGAGGTAATCATGCCTTGCGCATAACGGCCCACGGACGGCATGAACAAGGGCCGGTTTGAAAGGCCGCCGAGGGCGCGGATTTCTTCGGTATGTTTGTGCTCCAACCCGAGGCCATAGAGGAAATAGTTGCTGTCCGTATGGATCGCGCTGGTGTCATCCTCGAACGCCGCGATCAGCGACTTGCCGCCGCCGGAATAGCCCGACACGGCGTTGATGGTGACCGGGTATTCGGCGGGCAGCAGCCCGGCGGCCACCAGCGGATGCAGGATCGCGATCGAGGAGATGGCATAGCAGCCGGGGTTGGTGACGCGCGCCGCGGATTTAATCAACGCCCCCTGGCTTTCGCTATATTCCGGGAAACCATAGACCCAGCCGTCCGCCGTCCGGTGCGCGGTGGACGCATCGATAATGCGGGCGGCGCTGTTTTCGACCAAAGCCACGGCATCGCGGGCCGCATCGTCGGGCAGGCAAAGGATCGAAATATCGGCGCCATTGAGCGCGTCCCGGCGGGCATTTACGTCTTTCCGCCGATCATCGCCGAGATGGGTGAATACGATATCGGCGCGGCCCCCAAGCCGATCCAGGATTTGCAGGCCGGTGGTACCGGCTTCGCCATCGATAAAAATATTCGCCGTCATGGTCTTATCCTCAACCGCCGCACCGGCTTTGGCAATGGCGGCAATTTGCGCAAACAAAAAGGGCGCTCCCAAAAGAGAACACCCTTGCCATTACAAACAAGCGCCTTTTGGGGCTAATTTATCCGATGATAAAAACTCTGTCGTCGCATGCGATTAAATCCTTGTGAAGCGCCCAGCGGGACAACACATAGTTTAACAGGGCGCCGATTGCAATATGGCCCTTCGGCGGCATATTGTTGCTGAGCCGGGCGATTAAGAAGGCGATATCCATGACCGATGAGCAGTTGAGTATCAAAGATCAGTGCAGCGGCGCGCTGGCGGTTTTGAAAACCACCATCGGCATGGCCGAGGGCAGCAATGGCGAAGTGGTCGACGCCGCCAAGAAGCTGCAATATGTGCTGGTCGTCAAATTGCAATCAACGCCGCCCGGCGTAGACGTTTCGGACAGCAAATTTGCCAATCTGGAACAAGCGCTGGAAGCGTTCGAGGCCGCTATCTCGGCTGCCGGGCTGAAACCCGAAGACACCCCCTGCCGCGCTGAATATGACGCAGCATTAAGCGCCGCCGCCGGCACCACGGACAAGGCGACCGCAGGCATCACCTACGCCGCCTGCCTCGGCGCCCGTTTTGCGAAATATTTGAGCGGTTCGTAATCGAAACGCGCGGCGGTTAAGTTGGCACCACCATCACCCGGCGTGTTTTGTTGGCCGCAATCGGGTTACATTGTCATCTGTGGCTGGCGGCATGCTTTCCAGTGGGCCAAGGATGCTTTCTATCGTATTACGCAACAATTTCAAATCAACCGGTTTGGTCAAATAATCGATGAAGCCCGCCCTTTTGCCCCGCTCCACCTGGCTTTTCATGGCGTCGGCGGATAGCGCAATCACCGGAATATCCTTCGTCGCCGGATCATCCTGAAGGACTTTTAAAGCTGCAAACCCATCCATACCAGGCAAATTAATGTCCATTATTATGAGGCCCGGCTTCCGTTCCCGCGATAATTCGAGCCCCCATTCCGCCGTGTGGGCGCCGATCAATTTGACATTGCTAATGCCGGAAATGAACTGTTCCATCAGGCGCATATTCGCCGGATTATCCTCCACATAAACAATCCCCAACGGACCCGCTGCCGATGACAGCTCTGCGGGTGCCTGGCTGCTGGCGGGATCCTGTCCAAGAGTGTGCGCTGGTAGCTCGCGGGTCTCTTGTGTCTCTGAATCAACGCTGTCGTCTACGGGAAATTCAATCCAAAAGGAGCTGCCCTGGCCGACCTTGGAATCGAAACCGATACGACCGCTCATTGCCTCCATCAGATGCTTGCTGAGGGCCAAGCCGATTCCTGTTCCCTCAATCGCACTATTTTCAAAATTGAGGCGGGCGAATGGCTTGAACAATTCACCCTGCAATTCCTGAGGGATGCCGAAGCCGGTGTCGTTGACGCTGATCCGGAACATATTGTCGGGCCGAACTTCGTTACGCAAAACCACGGTGCCTTCTTCGCGGTTATATTTGATGGCGTTTGAAATCAAATTCAAAAGCACCTGCTTGAACCGCATGTAGTCAGCCCGGATTGCGTGCCGCCCATTGCCGGAAAGATTGTTGACCAGCTTGATGCCGTTCTTTTCCGCCAAGCCGCCGGCAAGATCGAGGCATTCGGAAAAGATATCGCCGGGCGTGACCCGTTCAATGGACAGGCTGATTTTTCCGGCTTCGATCTTGGCCAAATCAAGGATTTGATCGATCAGGCCGAGAAGATGCTGTCCGCCTTTCAGAATATGCTCGACGCTGGTCTGTTGATCTTCCGTAAGGGGGTGGACGCCATCCAAATCCAGCAACTGCGCGAAGCCGAGGATGGCGTTCATGGGGGTTCGCAATTCGTGGCTCATATTTGAAAGGAAGTCGGATTTGGCCATATTCGCCCGTTCCGCCTCGTCCTTGGCGGCGCGCATCTCTGTCTCCGCGGTGCGGAAATCAGTTATATCCTCGCCCGATGCGAGGAGGCCAAAGGCGCGCCCGTCTTCGTCGGTCAGCAGGGAATAGTGCCAGGCAACCAGACGTACATCACCATCTTTCGATACGACGCTATATTCTGTCGAGCCCGGAAGTGGCGCGCCGTCTCGCATGGCCTTGAAGAAACTGCTGCGTTGTTCGCTGCGGTCTTCGACGCACACATAACTTTCGAACCAATCACGCCCAGCGGTATCGCCGGCAGTTTCCGCCAACAACGCCAAACCCTTGTTGTTGATCAGGGTGATTTCACCGCGATCATTCAGCGTCAATATGGCGGCTCCGGCTATGTTCAAATAATTCTCAGCCCGGCGCTTTTCCTGAGCCAATTCCAAGGTGCGCTCGGCAACCCGTGTCTCCAATTCCTCGTTCAGGTGCAGCACCTGTTCTTCGGCGGCCTTTTGTTTCCCAAGCATATTCCGAAAGGTTTCATAGAGGGCCGCAAGCTCGTAGCTGTTGCCATGATCGAAATTTTCCGGGATGTCGTTACGGCTACCGCTGGAGATTCCAGCCATCAAGCCGGCCATTCGCGACAGGGGCTGGGCAATGCGCCGGCTCAAATATATGGCCGCAAGAATACCCAACAGCCCGACCACCAGCGTGATCAACAATATGGTACGGCCGGTGTCGGATATCGCCGCCTCCGAGGCGGCCGTATCGACACCAATATGCAAGCGGCCCGCGGCACCGGAAATCAGTGGCTGGGAGTGATAGGATATTTCCGGGATGACGGAAGAAATATGGTCCAGTACATTTTTCTTATCCAGGGCGCTTTGCTTGATGAATGTTGCTAGCCCATCCGGTATTTCGCCTTCGAACGAGTGGGCAAAAACCTTGCCATCGAAATCGGTGACGGCGAGGAACCTAATATTGTCGGATTCTGCCGCGACGCGCCGCAACGATTGCGCGGTATCTAGCACCCGGCGTTCGATGATACTTTTGGTAATCACCTCGCTTAGCGATATGGCGATGGAATGGCCATAATCTTGGTGCTGCGCGGAAAATTTTTCACCGAGAAAATCCTTGACCACAAGCGCCAAAATCAGGCCAACCGCCACCACCAAGCCACAGTTGAGCGCGATAATTCTTTGAAATATTGTAAACATTGATTGTCGCCCCTCGCCGTCCGTTTACAGCAAATCCAGCGCCAGCATCCTGCGTTCCATATCCTTATAGTCGGCAGGCGTGGCGGCAACGAAACCATTGGGCATTTCCGTAGAGCCCCATTTGTAAAGCCCAGCGGCGTGTTTTCCTTTTGGCTCGAATTCCACGAGGGCCGCACGCACCTTTTCGCGAATTTCCGCCGGAAGTTCAGCCGAGGCAATAATGCCGCTGGAGGGGAAAAAATTGGATGTATGGATGATGCGGACGAACTGTTTTGCGGCCAAACCCTGACCCATGGTGTCCTGCATGCCGCAAGCATCGGCGTTTTTCGAGATCACCGCCTGCGCGCAATTGTGATGGGAGCCGGTGAATTTGGCAGATGCGAAATTTCCAAGAGTGATGCCGCTGTCTTTCAGTATCATCAAGGGAATGACGTAACCTTGGGTCGAGGAGTTGCTGCCGAAGGCAAAACGGGCGCCTTTCAACTCGGTCAGGGAGTTAATTGGGCTTTCCGGGTGCACCACGATTACCGACTGGTATTCCGCCCGGTTGCTCTTATTAAGTCCGCGCGCCAGCGGGATGACATCATGAGCGCGGTCGGCCTTGAGATAGCTAACCGATCCAACGGCGGCCAATTGCACAATGCCGCTGCCCAGATCGGCGACGATATTGCCGTCCCTGGGCGTGAACCGGAGCCGGAACGACAATCCCGTGGCCCGCTCCAAATAAGCCAGAAACGGCAAGTACTGACGCGCGTCTTCATCCGGGCTGCCGCGCAGGTCAAATCCGAATATGATGGATTTCTGGGCCCTATTCCCGGATCGGTCCAGGGATCCGGCTGCGATCCGGAGGCTATTGGCCGCACCGGTACCGAGCCCGCCCTGGGCTCCCGTTCCCATATAAAAATAGGTGCCGCCAAGAATCACCGTCGCCAGAACCAATACGGCCAACCCAAACACCATATTTGATATAGGCTCCTTGGCCTGCCGCGCGCCGCCAGAATCATTATTTTCGTCAGTTTGATTGGAATAATCGTCTGTCATCGAGCTTCATCCTGCATTCTACATGCGATACCGAATTCGTCAGGCGACAGCACTCTCGGCAATCACCTACGATCTATAGTTAAGGAGGCGGTATGAACCTGGAATAACCGGGATGCGAATATATTGTGAATGGAAGTAATAGAGGCCGGTCGGCTGCTATCCAGCCGCCGCGTCGATCATGTCGATGAGCGGATCCAGGTCCACCGATTGGGCGAGGCTCCGGGCTTCGTCGAATTTGGCTTTGGCCTCGTGAGTGCGCTTTTTCTTTTTATCCAACAAGGCCAGATCGTAGAGCCCCCAGGCGATGAAGCTGGGGGCGTCCACCTTGCGGTGATATTTCAACGCCGCGCCAAGATGTTTGCGCGCTTTCCCGGCCGCGAATGAGACGGTTTTTAGGACATAAGGCAGGTTGCGCAGGATCACGCCCAGGGGCGGCGTGTCGATGCCGAGGGCCATGCGCGTGTATATCTCACCCAGCACAAGATCGGCGGTGGCGATGGAATTCGGAGATTTTAGCCGGCGCTGCATCTCCATACCCTCCATGATGCATTTTTCACCGCCCGCCATGTCGCCAACACCCATCATGGCGATCCCCCTAAACGGCGCGATTACCCCGGTAAGAAGGGCCATTCCCCTGGACAGCACCAGATCGAGGGCTTCGGTCAGCACCTGATTGGCTTCCTCATTCTGGCCGAGGAGGGCCAAACCCATCGCCCGGCCAACCACGCATACCGCCCGGTCCATTTCGCAGAGCGCCAGCCCGGCCCCTTCGCGGCCGTTTTCCACGGCCTCTTCCGGCGCAAAATGGGTGGCTTCCAATATGGCAAGCGCCCAAAGACCCATGGCCCGAGGCCGGGGGTCGTTGGTTTCACGTGTCAGTTCGAATAACTTTTGCGCCCAGCGCCTAGCTTCGTTGGGGCGGCCGTAGCTGGTGTGATAGAGCGAATGGCCGGTGAGAGCCTTGGAGGTCAGCCAATTGTCCTTGAGAGCGCGGCCAATGCGCTCGGCTTTTTCGGAATATTCCACGACGATCCGCTTGCTTGTGGCGTCGTGATCACGGAAATAGATTTCCCCCCACATCTTGCCCATGGCCACATAGCCGGTGATCAATTCGTTGCCGCTTTCGACGCCGATGGCGTCGGCCCGATCCAATAGTGGATAGCCGGTATCCATATTTCCGGCAAAAACATGGGCGTAACCGATTTCGAACAGTAGGCGCGAAAGGCGGTGGGGATCGCCAAGGGCCTCGGCGCGCGGCAAATGGGGTTCCAGCAACTCGACGATGCCGCCCATATCGATACGAAAATAAAGAACCCGCGCGAAATTTAATAATACATCGACGAAAAACGCATCGTCGGCGGCGTCCGGCACTTCCTCGACCAGTTCCACCACCTGGCGAAGCCGTAAATAGGCTTCGTCCAGGGAATAGACCATCAGGCTTTTCTCGCCGGCCTCGGCCATATAGCGGACCGCTTTTTCGGCGCGCGTCGTCTGGCCATAATGATGCGCCAGGGTTTCGGCGATCTCGCCCAGGCGGTGCTCGTTCTTCTGCTCCATCACCTCGGCGACCCGCTCATGCAGAGCGGCGCGTTTATCCGAAAGCAAGCTGTCATAGACCGCGTCCTGGATCAGGGCGTGCTTGAAGATATATCCATCGCCGCGGGCGCCGCCATGGATCAACTCCAACCGTTCCAACTCGGCGATGATCGACCCGGTATCGCCGCCGGCGACCTCGCCAACGATATCCGCATCGAAGCCGCGGCCGATCACCGAGGCTACCTGCAACCAGTTCTTGGGAGCCTCGTCCAGCCGGTCAACGCGCGCCATCAAAAGGTTTTCGAGGGATACAGGCAGCGCCATATTGGCGGCGGCGGTTTCGGTAATCTCGCCCCGCTCGGACAGATAATTGACAATCTCTTCGGCAAATAGCGGATTACCTTCCGCCTTTTCGGTCACCAGTCGCGCCAATTCAGCCGGCACATCCTCGGTGCCCAGCCGGGCGCGCAGCAATTCGCCGGTGGCATTGGCGGACAAAGGCTTGAGCGCCATGGTCGTGACATTGGACTGTTCGTCCCAAGGCGGCGTGTAGCCGGGCCGGTAGGTGAAGATAGTCAACAATCGCCGCTCGCCGGCGTCACCCACAAGCCGCACCAACAAGGCTTCCGAGGCGGCGTCCATCCAGTGCAGGTCTTCGATATATAGTACCACCGGCGAGATGCGGCAGCGCTCTTCCAAAAGCCGGGCCAAAAGATCGCGGGTGCGTATGCCGGCGATTTCCGAATGCTCCTTGGTAAATTCGGCCCCTTCCACTTTGACGCCCAAGAGGTTCAGCAAATAGGGCGCCTCTGCCTCGGCATCTAGCCCAAGCCGTTCCAGGCCCCGCTTCAAGCGCCGTTCCAGCGCTGTTTCGCTTTCCTTTTCATCGATCCGGAAGGACGAGCGCACCACATCGATAAACGGCAGGAACGGGGTGCCGTGGCCGCTTTCGGAACAATTGCCCTGCAGCCACACGGCGTCTTCGCCGGAGCCACGCTCGCGCAACTCATGCACCAGCCGGGATTTGCCGAGCCCAGCCTCGCCGATGATATTGACCACACGCGCCGCGCCGCCCGATGTTGTCTTGGCGAGATCGAGCAGCGTATCCAGCTCGTTCTGGCGGCCCACCAATTGCGTCAGGCCGCGCCTCAGGGCAGCATCGAAGCGGCTGGTATCGGCCGCCAAGCCATCGACGCGCCAGATTTTTTGGGCCTCCGTCTTGCCCTTGACGCCGTGCTCGCCGGCGAACTCGGCGACCACGAAATCGGCGACCAGCTGGTACGTTGCCTCGCCGACGACCATGGTGCCGGGCGCCGCCAACCCTTCCAGGCGCGCCGCTACATTGACCGAATCGCCAAGCGCCGTCACTTCTTGCTGCAACGCGCCGCCCAGCGCGCCGACAACCGCATAGCCGGAATTGACGCCGATACGCACTTCCGGGCGCTCGCCATGCTCGGCCTCGATAGCACGGCCCTTGGCATCGATGCGGGCCAGAATATCGAGCCCGGCACGGCACGCGTTCAAGGGTGCATCCTCCACCGCCAGGGGCGCGCCAAACAACGCCATCAGCCCATCGCCAGTCAGTTTTTCGATGGTGCCGCCGTGATCGGTCACCGCCGCAGACATGTCGGCGATAATTTCGGCCATGATATTGTAGAGCACTTCCTCGCCAACCCGCTCCGCCAGCGGCGTTGAGCCGACCACATCGGCGAACACGGCTGTCACCCGGCGCCGCTCACCGCCGCCTATTGGCGCGGCTTCAGTTTCGGTGTCGGCGTTCAACGGCTCACCGCAGGCGCTGCAAAAGCGGGCGTCCCCGGCAATTTCGCCTTGGCATTTCGGACATTGCATAAAGTTTCCCCGGCCCCTTATTTTCCGCACAGGGGCTCGCCAGTATACTACCCAAACGGGCAGTACCTGTCCAATTCCCGGAAATGGCGTAAAGCGCTTTTTAAGATTTGCGGGCCTACCCTACCGGCAATTCTGGCAATAAATATGGTGGGCGACCATGCCAAGTGGCGAGCAGATATTCAACGCTGCCATCGAGCAGCAACTAGGCGGCAATCTCGGCGAGGCCGAGCGCTTGTACAAAATTTTTCTGGCCGATCATCCCGAACGAGACGACGCCCATTTCGGATACGGGCTTTTGTGCCTGGGCGACGGGCGCAAGGAAGACGCCGTCCGCAATTTCGAACGAGCTTTGTTCCTTAGCCCGGGCAACGTGGATTACTGGGCCAATCTTGCCACCGCGAATTTCTCCATGGGCCGCATCGCCGACGCCCAATATGCCCATTTGCGGGCGCTCCGAATTGAGCCGGGCAACACCGAAATCAAAAAATTGCGCGAGGATTTTGCCGCCCGGCCGCACATGTTCGGCGAAGGCGGTATCCAGAGCGCCCATGCGCCAGCGCGCCAGGTTTATATGTCGGCGGCGGTGGATTTACTCAAAGACACGGCGGCGCCGCTACGCATTCTGGAGATCGGCTCCTATATGGGCGCCTCGCTCCAGACCTGGGCCGACGCCGCCGAGCGTCTTTACGGCGCGGAAACGGAGATCCTCTGCATTGATCCCTGGGGTGATACTGGCGCCGCGCAATACCGGGATAAGGTGTGCGGCGCATTGGAATCCCAGGTTGCCTACGAGATATTCCGGCACAATGCGAAGCTTGCCGCCGCCCGGCCCAATATTTCGGTCACCGGAATGCGGGCCACCAGCCGCGAGGCCCTGCCCTTCCTGGGCGAGTTACGATTTCAACTCATCTATGTTGATGGCGGCCATTTTTACGACGACGCCCTGTTCGACATCACCGAATGCCACCGCCTGCTGGCCCCCGGCGGCATCATGTGCGGCGACGATTTGGAATTACAGGCGCACCAATGCGATTACGACTTCCTTCAGGCCAATAAAGCGGCCGATTTCATTGCCGGCGATGATGGCACCGAATTTCATCCCGGCGTGACCCTGGCAGTGGCGGAATTTTTCGGCAAGGTTTCGGCCTTCAATGGCTTCTGGGCGATGCGCAAACTTGAAGGCGGCGCCTACGCCGCAGTTGACTTCAAGAATGCCAGGGGGCTGCTTCCAGTTCATTGGCCGGGGAACCTGCAAAGACTGGCACGGGATCAGATCGCCGAAAACCAATCCCTCGATACCCTGGTGGCCTGATCTGGCCGGCTAATTCAGCTGCCTATACAATTGCGTCTTTTCTATCGGAACGGGTATATTGCTGCCCATTGCGGCCAAGCGCACGCGGCGAACCGGGGACGCGTAACTTCCATGACGCGGATTAACTTTATTTTATTGGTGCTAAGCGTTTGGATATCAGGCAGCGGATCTGGTCAAGCGCTCGAGATTAAAATCGTCGAAAACCAGATGATAGTGACCGGTCCGATCACCGTGCCCGACGCAAGGGAATTTGGGCTTACCCTCAACAAACATCCACAAGTGGACACGCTGGTTTTGCGTCAAATGCCGGGCGGAAGAGCCGTCGCCATGGAGCAAATATCGGCAATGGTCGAAAAAAGGAAACTCACGACGATTGTTTCGGGATTATGCCTGTCGGCCTGTGCCCATATTTTTCTGGCCGGTGAAAAACGTCAATTTTCAGACGATTTTCCGTTGGTGAATTCGTTTCTTGGATATCACGGCACCTACCCGTCGGCCAACTCCGGGGATGGCTGGATGGGCGATGTCCCAGACAATACCGAACGCTGGTACGTCAAACGCTCCGGCGGCAAACTTGATCCCCAACTGGTGCTCGACTGGCTTCGCCTCGACCATGCGTCCGGTCTGGCGCGGTTTTACCATCCCAAGCTCAAAGGCCGATTTTCCGTTGTTACTTTTCTCTGTGAAAGACGCATGGCCTTGAGCAAGTGCAAGCAATTGGAAAAATCGGCGCTCGAATACGGCGTGATCACCACGGGCGAGCTAGGCCACGTCAAGGACACGCCCTACTGGACGCCCGATCTCTATAAGAAAACCACCCTGCATGTTAAGGAGCTGATGCACGGCGATACACTCACCGACGAAAAAAAGGGAGATGTCGAAGCCTATCTGAAGGACCCCAAGCGCCGCGCCATGGTCATGTCCGGCAATGGCAGATGGCTGCTTTGGTCTTCCAAAATCCGATTGGACGTGGCCATTGCGACGGCAATATTTCGTTGCCGGGCCCGGACGAATGGGCAATGCCATGTGATCGCCCTGGACGACGCACTGGTCAAAACGCCACTGCAAATAGACCGCTTGCGATTTTAAACGCACCCTTCGGGTAATCTAGCCAGGCAGGCTGTAACCCTTGAAGTCTTCGCGAAGCTTGGTCTTCAAGATTTTGCCGGTGGCCGTGTGCGGCAGCTCATCAACGAATTCCACCGCATCGGGGATGCACATCTTTGCCACCTTGCCATCGAACAAGGCCAGGATATCATCGGGCGCCGGCGCTTTGCCTTTCGCCGGCACAATGACCAGCAACGGCCGCTCGCCCCATTTATCATGTTCAATGCCAATGACTGCGGCCTCCGCCACATCTGCATGGCCGACCGCCAGGTTTTCCAGCTCGATAGAGCTGATCCATTCGCCGCCCGACTTGATCACGTCCTTGGCCCGATCGACGATCTGCATGAAGCCTTCTGCGTCGATGGTGGACACATCTCCGGTGCGCAAATAGCCGTCATCGTCGAAGGCGCCCTTGTCGGCGTCATCGTCCTCGAAATAGCCGCCGGTGATCCAGGGGCCGCGCACGCACAGCTCGCCAAACGCATCGCCGTCATGGTCCAAGGGCTTGCCGCCGTCGCCTGCGATTTTCATATCGACACCATAGACCGGGCGTCCCTGTTTGACGCGGTATTGAATGGTTTCGGAAGGCGCTGCGCCGGTCATAGAATTTTTGATTCTGGCGACGGTGCCGAGCGGGCTCATCTCGGTCATGCCCCAGGCGTGGATGCATTCGGCGCCAACGTCGTTTTCAAACGCCTCGATCATGGATTGGGGCACCGCCGAGCCGCCGACGATGACCCGCTCCAGCTTCGGCAGTTGCACGCCCGCTTCCTTCAAGTGTGCCAGCAGCATGGCCCAGATTGTGGGCACGCCGGCGCTCATGGTGGCGCCTTCATCGGCCAGCAGCTCGGCCACCGATTTGCCGTCCATGCCGGCGCCCGGAAAGATCAACTTGGCCCCGGCCATGGCGCAGGCATAAGGCAATCCCCAGGCGTTGACGTGGAACATGGGAACCACCGGCAGCACCGCGTCCCGGGCCGAAACGGCGAGCCCGTCGGCGGCGCAGGTGGCCCAGGAATGTAATACTGTCGAGCGGTGCGAATACAAAACCCCCTTCGGATTGCCGGTGGTGCCGGACGAATAGCAAAGCGAGGACGCGGTGTTTTCGTCCAACGCCGGCCATGGGTAATCTTCTGCCTCGGCTCCGATGATATCTTCGAATGCGAGGGCGCCGGGGATTTGCGTTTCGGGCATGTGCTCGGCGTCGGTCATGATCACCACGCGGGCGCCCACCGGCAATCGGTCCACAAGTGCTTCCAGCACCGGCACGAACGTCAAATCCACAAAGATCACCTTGTCGCCGGCATGGTTCAGGATATAGGCGATCTGATCGGCGAACAGGCGGGGATTGATGGTGTGGCAAATAGCGCCCATGCCGGAGACCGCGAAATACAATTCGAAATGCCGGTTGGTGTTCCAGGCCAATGTCGCCACCCTATCGCCCTCGCCAACACCAAGACCAGCCAGCGCGTGCGCCAGCTTGCCGATGCGCTTGTAGGAATCCGCATAAGTATAGCGGTGGATCGGCCCTTCGACCGAGCGGGTCACGATCTCCGTGGAGCCATGAAATTTGACCGCAAATTCGATCAGCGAATTGATCGTAAGCTGGGTATCCATCATCTTGCCGAGCATTTTAACCTCCCTGGCCGCAATCCTTGAATACGCGTGTTATAGCGATTGGTGATTGAAGCGATTAAAGCCCGAAACCGTTGGCGAATAAATCGAATTTTATATAACTTTGTTTTTACCGCGCTAGCTCCAATATAATTTGCAGGATTGCGTAGCATCCGAATAGATCCAAATAGGCTGACCGAAATATGAAACTTAAAACGATCGCATTGGCATTTACGATCCTGCTGGCCGTTACCGGCGCACTGATTGTGGCGGCAGAATATTTCACCCTGAGCAATGTGCGCGATATCGAATCCAAATGGATCGCCTTCCAGGCGGGGCGCTCGGAAAAATTGCGTGCGGTCAATACGCTGCGCCGCGAGCTCGGCTATGGCGGTATGATCCATAGCTTCAAAAATTATGTCCTGCGAAAGGATGCCGGGCTCAAAAGGATTGTCGATACCAATCTTGGCGGCGCGCGTGCAATCATCGCCCAGTACCGTTCGCTCGGCATTGGCGCGGAGGAAGAGAAATCTCTGGTTGATATTTCCAAGGTATTGGATGCCTATTCCGATGCATTGGAAAAGGCCGGAACGCTGATCGGCCGGGGCGAATCCCCCGGCGAAATTGACGGCACCGTCAAAGTCGATGACGCGCCAGCCCTGGGTGGGCTCAATGCGCTGGACCGCGAATTGACAAGGCAAAGAAACTTGATCACCCCGGTCCGCGGCAAACCGCAATTTATCAGTGATTTCCGCCGCTCCATTGGCTATGGCGGCATGATCCACGATTTTAAGAATTTTGTTCTGCGCCACGACCATACGCTTTTGAAATCCATCGAAACCGATTTGGCCGCCGCCACCAGCGCCTTGAACGGCTATGAGGCGCTTGGCATCAATGACGCGGAGACGCGGGCCTTGGCCGGCATTCGATCAACCCTTGCCTCCTATGCCACTGCGGTAGCGATAGCCGAACGGCTTGCCGATGGTGGCTCCCGGCCGGCGGTGATCGACCAGGCGGTGCGCGTCGATGATGGCCGGGCCCTCAGCGGGCTGGCAACCCTCAGCCAGGAAATCATTGCCGCCAGCGACGCCAGCGCCAGGCGCGTTTCAGAATCGCTCGGTTTGGTTGCCGGGATCGCTGTATCGGCGGCCTGGATCACCACCGCGCTTATTTTGCTGCTGATCGCCACGTCACTATGGCTGATCCGAAACCGTATCGTCGGCGCCATCACCCGTATGACAGCGCTTATGACCCGGCTAGCCGAGGGTGATTTAAATGCCCCCATTTATGAAACCAACCAAATCAATGAAATCGGCGCCATGGAGCACGCCCTCGAGATTTTTCGCGATACGGCAACCGACCGGCTGGACCAGGCGCTCCGCTTCCAGCTGGTTCTGGACAATGCCGCCGACGGCATCATCACGATCAACGATCAAGGCACTATTGAGCTGTTTAATTCGGCGGCGGAGCAAATGTTCGGATACAGCGCCGGCGAAATGGTTGGAAAGTCGTTGGATGCGCTGCTGCCGGAATCAATAGACGGCAACCATGTCAAATTCATCGGTGACTATATGGGGACTGGTATCGCCAAGGTCATCGGATCCAAATCGGAATTTGAAGGGCGCCGCAAAGACGGCACGACCATTCCCATCGAGCTGGCCGTTACGGAACTGAAAACCGGCGGACGGTCCCTATTTACCGGAATTATCCGTGATATTCGCGACCGCAAGCAAGCCGAGCTGGTAAAAGATCAATTCGTATCAACGGTCAGCCACGAGTTGCGCACGCCGCTCACATCGATCCGAGGCTCGCTCGGCCTGTTGCTTGGCGGCGCATTATCTGGCGACGCTGAGAAGACCAATGAAATGCTGACTTTGGCATCGAACAACACAAACCGGCTCATCAACTTGGTGAATGATCTTTTGGATTTCGAAAAGCTGCAATCGGATCAGATCAGCTTCGATTACCAGCCGGTCGATCTCGGCACGCTGGTCGAGCAAGCTATCGAGATCAACCGCCCTTACGCGGAGCAGTTGGACGTGTCGATCCGTTATGAGAACGCCGCCCAGGATTCCAGCGACGGCGCCCAGGTCATTGTAGACCCAGACCGCCTGATACAGGTGCTGTCCAATTTTCTTTCCAACGGTGCAAAATTTTCGCCGGCAGGCGGCTTGCTGTCCGTCACCGTCGCCAGTGAAGGCAAAAATATCCGGGTTTCGGTGGCCGACAATGGCCCGGGGATCGCGCCGGAATTCGAAGATGGCATCTTTGAACGCTTCACTCAGGCCGATTCGTCCGATACCCGCCACAAGGGCGGCACCGGGCTTGGCCTTTCCATTTCCAAAGCAATTATCGAAAAGCATGGTGGCACTATCGGTTTCACCACCGAGGTCGGTACGGGCAGCGTATTTTTCTTCGAGATAGCCGAATCCGGCCGGGGCCAAGACATTCAAAATCAGGTTTTGTCGGGCAAAGTGTTCCAGAGGCAGCGCGCGGACGGCGAGAAACCCAGAATCCTTCATGTCGAGGACGACAAGGACATATCCCGCATTATGCAAACGCAAATCGGCGCCGACATGGACTATGACTGCGCCGCGACCATGGCCGATGCGCGGCGCATGTTGTTGGCAGGGCCCTACGATGCGGTGATCATTGATCCCGGCATGCCCGACGGTAGTGGGCTGGACCTTTTGCCCTACCTCAACCCATCGAGCGAAGACGGCGTGCCGTCCATTGTCTACTCATCCGACAACTGGGACCCAAGTCAATTTGCAGAAGCCACCACTTTCTACCTGAAATCGAAACATTCGAACGCTGAGCTGATCGACGAAATCAAGCGGCTGGTGGCGTAAGCGGTCTTCAATCGCCCTCGATCTTTAACCCGGCCTTGCGGAGGCCTTCGTTAATCTGATCGAAAAAAAGCGGTGTGTTTATAACATGTTTCCGCTGGATACCGAAATCGGAAGGGATGGTTTCAGGTATATCCAGATTGTCTTTAGCCGACTTCAGCCTCCAAATCGTCCAAGTGAACCAGTGCCGACAAAAGCACATATTTTGAGCCCGGCGAATTGTGGTCCGGCTAGCAGCCCTACAAATCCTTGGCGGCCTTTTCGCTCAGACAACCCTCTTCCAGGTTGCGCGCCAGGCACGTAGTTGCCCGCGCGAGCGGATCGCCGAAACCGCCGCCGGCGCTTCTTCTTCGTCCGGCATGTCGGCGCCGATCAAGACCGAAATCCTCCTTGCCCGCCAGCTTGCCCTGCCCCGATTCTTACCTGAACCAGTGGCCCGATAAATTCGCCGGAGAATCAAGATTTGCGGTAAATCAGCGACAGGTTGTTGGACGGCATCGAAACGCGGCGCTCCAATGCGAAGCCATGATCCTTTGCCAGCGTCGTTACGTCATCCAAGTCACGCACCCCGTATTCGGGATTGCGAGATTTTAACGCCGCATTGAAATTGGCGTTGCCGGGAGACGTGTGCACGCCGCCCTCGGAAAACGGGCCATAGATATACAGAATTCCGCCCTTCCCCAATATCCGGGCAGCGCCGGCGATCAGGCCGACGCAAGACGCCCAGGGAGATATATGGATCATGTTGGACGATATCACCGCATCCGCCTGATCGACGGGCCAATGGTCCTCGCGGCAATCCAATTCAAGCGGGGCTGGTGCGTTTTCGATACCGGCGTAATCGATCCAGGCGGCGATGCTGGTTCGCAAATCCGGCTCCGGCTCGGTTGCTTGCCATTCTAGGCCGGAGAAATGGGCGGCGAAGTGGGCCGTATGCTGGCCCGACCCGGCGCCGACTTCCAACACAAATCCGGAGCTTGGCAGCACCGTTTTCAGGACCTCCAGGATCGGGCCTTTGTTGTTTTCCGGCGACGGATAGATGCGCCGCGCGCCTTTGGCGTCATAGCCGTCGGCATGGGTGGGCGTTCTGGCCATGGTCACACTATTCCGGGAAATCCACTTTGCGAACGGCATCGGTGACGGTGCCGCATCTTGCGAAACCCGAGCAATCGCTGTGATAGGCCGCGAGTGACGCTTGCGGGTGCCGGGCCAAGAGCGCATCGCGTTCCATTCGCGCATCCTCCAGTCGCTCAAGCAGGACATATGTCGCAACGCGCGTCAGGTAAAGGCCCGGCCAAGTCAAATTTGGGTTCGAGCGCTCCGCCTTGACCGCCCATTCGAGGGAGACCTCAAATTCGCCAAGGTCAAAATAGGCGCCAGCGATACCGGCCATGGCTTGGCCGGCATATTGATCACGCGGGCTCAGGCGCATGGCGGTTTGCAAATGCTCAATGGCATCTTCTGAACGACCGGCTACTTCGAGGGCGCGTCCAAAGGTATAATGGGCGTAGGCCGAGCTTGGATTGAGATGGGTCGCATGCTCATTGGCTGCGAACGCCGCATCGAAATTGCCGTCTATCTGCGCGACACTCAGCAGTGCCCGGCCCAAATTGGCATGGGCGTTGACGTCATCTCGATCAAGCGCGACCGCCTTGCGGGCCATCTCGAGGGCTTCGGCCCGCAATTCAGTCCGGTTTTCCGCATATTGACCCATATTTACGATAAACAGCACTTGCGCCAATCCGGAATAGGGCGCGACCAGGTTTGGATCCAATGCGATAGCCTGGCGGAACAGGCGCGCGGCTTCCAACATATCGTCGCCGCTATGAATGTAATAATGGTACATACCACGTTGATAGAGGTCCCAGGCATCGAGGCTTTCCGGTGGTTTCGCACGGGCGCGCTTGATCTCGGCATCGGTCAATTCCGGCTGGATGGCGCCAACAACGGTTTCGGTGATCTCGTCCTGCAGGGCAAATATGTCTTCCAGATCGCGGTCATAGCGTTCCGCCCAGAGATGATTACCGGAGGAGCCGTCGATAAGCTGGGCCGTTATACGCACCTTGTTGCCGGCCTTGCGGACGCTGCCTTCGAGCACATAGCGGACGCCCAGATCCTTGGCCACGTCGCGGATATCCGGTGACTGACCTTTATAGGAGAATGTCGAGTTGCGCGCCGTCACGAAAATCCATTTGAGGCGGCTAAGCGCCGTAATAATATCCTCGGTCATGCCATCGGAGAAATATTCCTGCTCCGGATCGCCCGACAAGTTATCGAACGGCAGTACGGCAATGGAGGGCAGCTCCGATACGGCCACCGCCATAACCGGTTGCCCGGACGACGTATCCGCAACCACCTTATAGGCGCGCACCGGCTGGACGATGTTCTTGACCTGCTGATCGCCCATGTCTTCCAGCCCCACATCGAGGCGCTGGCGCACCTGTTCGGCGACCACGCCGGAAATACAGATGCCGCCGACATCGGCCAGGCTTTCCAGGCGCGCCGCGATATTGACCCCGTCGCCGTAAATTTCGCCGCCGTCGTCGATCACCTCGGCCATGTGGATGCCGATGCGGAACAGCAAGCGCTGATCTTCGGGGATATCTTCATTCTCTTCGGCGAAACGGCGCTGGATGTCGATGGCCATTTCGACGCAGGCGACGACGCTGCCGAATTCCGCCAGGATGGCATCGCCGGCATAATGATTAACGCGCCCGCCGCGCCCGTCAATGGCGCGGGTTAGGCTGGCCAGACCGGCGCGCAAGGCGGCGTGGGTCGCGTCCTCGTCGGCGCCCGTGAGACGCGAATAGCCGGCCACGTCGGCATAAAGAACTGCCGCCAGCTTGCGTTGTATCGGTTGCTCAGACATAGGCCTCCCGTGAGCTAGTATTTTGCTGGCGCCTATACTAGCGAAAGATGGTACCGAGGCAATGGCTGGGGCGCCAATGCGCAAGGCCCAGCTTGCGAAGGCCATCCAGGGATTCATCGCGGAACCCGCACCACAGAAAATAAAGGACGCCAATCAATGGCGCCCTTTTGAGCTAGATATTGATGGGCGCCTCCTGGATCTCCGGAGGCGCCCATTCGATTGGATTAGTATTTGGCGGGATCGAGCCGATCGTAAATTTGGCTCTTGAAGAGGGCCGCCACCTTGCCCACGTCGCCGCCGGCTGTGGCCGCCAGGCCTTCCCATTTTTTGAGGTTCTTGATGAAGGCGGCCATGATCCTCTTGGCCGTGGCTTCCTTGACCTTGACCTTCTTGAGGCCCTTGGGAATGGCGGTCAGTTCACTTTTCTTGTGCGCCGCCATTAGGACACCGATCTCTGGCCCACCGGGAACGATCGTTATTCCACGCTTCTTGGCCTGTGCGAGGATTTCGATGTCCGCGGCCATGTAGCCGATCACCGTCGCCCGCGCCGAGGCACCTGGCAGATGCTTGAACATCACCTTCTTTTGGGCCACCGAAAGCGAATCCCAGGACTTGCGGTTCATAGCCATCAAGGAGAGCCCGCGCGGCGTGCCCATGGGGAAATTGATGATCGACTTGGCGACATCCATATAGCCGTAGGACACCAGCCACGGCACCGGCCCGTGCAGGCAAGTGAGCGCCCCGCGCTGCATGGCGGTGACGCCGTCCACCGGCGACATGGCCACCGGGATACCGCCTATGGCCTTGACCCATCGCGCCGCCGAACCCACGGCGCGGGTTTTCACGCCTTTCATCTGAGCGATGCTGGTAATCGGTTTAGAACAGATCATCTTGAACGCAGTGGTGCCGAAACCACCCAGAAAGACGGTCTTGTTTTTCTTGTACTCGGCCCGGCATTCGGGGCAATCGAGCATGACGGTTTCGGTGCTGGCGCCGGCGATGGCAACCGGATCGCTGCCCCACGGCCCCATGTCGAATATGACGTTGCTGTTGGCCAATGCCTTGCGGGCGAACACCGGAATGACCAGCCCCGCATCGACTATTCGATCGCGGACACCAGGAAGCGTCGAGCGCGCGCTGACCAATTGGCCGCCGGCCAGAAGCCTCCATTTTACGGCGCCGCCCGTATCCTTTTCGACGGCCTTAAAGAAAGGCTCCAAGCCGGCCGTGTTGACGCCGTGCTTGGCGGCCACCCACGAGCCATAAACGAATTCCGCCGCCGATACGGTTTGCACAGCGACCAGCGTAGCTGCTAGCGCGACACCGGCAATTATAAATTTCCTGCTAAACATTTCGGACCCCTTTATTTGGTTGTTGGCTTTTGTTCCGCCACAATTCCTCCAGTGTACCGATGAATTGGAACCCTGGATTGCCAGCGGTCACCGGCCTTATGTTACCCTATACCAGCAAACCGATTGCCAGCAAAACCGGAACCTTTATGTTGCCTCATTCAAGGCCAGCACGCAATATCCATACTAATTATGGGATTATTGGGCAGCGGCGTGCTAAATTCCGAGAAGTGGCGTACCGTGGGGGCAATTCACGCGATGTTACGAGAACCGCGTGAGGCGGGCGCGATATAATTGGGATGGGGGAATAGGCGGCATGCGTAAATTGGAAAATCTGGTTGAGGCTCCTGCCAACCTGTTGGTGTTCCTTGCCTGCGTCCTAACCATTTTCATGATGCTGCACGTGACCGCGGAAGTGGCCACCAAATACCTTTTTGCCTACCAGTTCGAGGGCACCATCGAAATCGTTTCCAGCTACAATATGGTTGCGGTGGTGTTTTTCCCCTTGGCCTATGTGGCCCGCCACGAAGGCCATATCATTGTCGAGTTGTTCACCCGCGGCCTGCCCGAACGCGCGACAACAAAACTGGACGGCGCCATGGGAATTGTCACATTTGTCTTCATGGTAATCTTTACCGTGATAACCACCCAGGAAGCAGTCGATCAAACCTTAGACGGCGAGGTGGTGCAAACCGCCGCCGACGTTTTGATTATATGGCCGAGCCGCTGGTTTCTGCCCGCCGGCGCCGCCGTCATGGCCGCTTATGTACTGATCCGGCTCATCAACGACTTCCGCGGAATAAAGACCGATGGCGGGCCACCGGCGTCAGCCGTAGAGAACGAAATCTGATCACACCGTAACCGGAGTCCTTCATGTCCCCCCTCGAACTTGGTTTCTATGGCATTGGTGCGGTAATCCTGTTGATCGCCATCCGCCTGCCGATCGGAATCGTGCTGGCGTTGGTTTCATTCCTCGGCATCGGCCAATTGCGCGGCCTCGACGTCGCATTCGGTCTTTTGCGGGTCGTTCCATTCGAATTCGCGGCCCATTGGGCATTGTCGGCAATTCCGATGTTTCTATTGATGGGGGCGGTGGCCCACCATTCGGGCATATCCTCGGCCCTCTTCAGGGCGGCGCGGCTTTGGCTGAGCGGCCTCCCCGGCGGGCTGGCGGTGGCCAGCAATTTCGCCTGCGCAGGTTTTGCCGCCGCGTCCGGCTCCAGTGTCGCGACGGCCGCCGCCATGGGCCGCATCGCCATTCCGGAAATGATCCGGCAAGGTTATGACAAGGCCCTGGCGACCGGCACCGTGGCGAGTGCCGGCACATTGGGCTCGTTGATACCACCCAGTATCCTATTCGTGCTTTACGGTGTCTTTGCGGAAACCTCTATCACGCAACTGCTGATCGCCGGCGTCTTTCCCGGCCTCCTGACGGCGGCCGTCTATGCATTGATGATCATCGGCCGCTGCAAGCTTAATCCAAAATTGGCGCCGCCGACCACAATCAAGGTCGACAGGGGCGAGCGCTGGCGCGCATTGGGCGCGGTGTGGCCGTTACTGGTACTTATACTAGGCATCATCGGCGGCCTGTATGGCGGCATCGTCACGCCAACCGAAGCCGGCGCCTTCGGCGCCTTTCTCGCCTTTGTCATCGCCTTTTTCCAAAAACGCCTGAGCCTGAAGGTAATCAAGGACAGCGTTTTGGAGGCCGTTACCAGCACAGCGCGCATCTTTTTCGTCGCCGTCGGCGCCGTCATGCTGACCAAGTTCCTGGCACTGACCGGCGTGCCCGTCTACCTCGGCCAATTGATCGGCGACTGGGCGCTCGATCCGCTTCTCCTGGTGATCGGCGCGTCACTCATTTACCTGGTGCTCGGCATGTTCCTGGATCCGCTCGGCATCCTTCTGATAACCCTGCCGGTACTGCTACCCATGTTCGAGGCGCTGGATCTGGATCTGATCTGGTTCGGCGTGCTGGTGGTCAAATACCTGGAAATCGGCCTCTTGACGCCGCCCGTCGGGTTCAACGTCTACGTCATCAAGAGCGTCGTCGGCGATACGGTGGATCTTGAAACCATATTCCGGGGGGTTACATGGTTCTTGGGCTGCGAAGTGATCATCGTCGCTCTGCTGATCGCTTACCCTCAAATTTCGCTCTTCCTGCCGAACACCATGTCGAATTAGAAGCGAGTATGAAAAAGGGCCTGCATTCCAGAATTTTTTTTTCGTAAGCAGTCGGTTGTGAAGAATTCCCAACGCGCCGAATTTATTTGGGCTTCCAACTTTAAGGTGCCTTTTTACTGCTATATTTTGGGCCTCTTGGCGTGATTTTCTCGCGGACTAGGCGTTGCCGAACTCGGACCTAATCGCATCGCCGGCGTATTGAACTGACGCCGGCACCATCAAACCTGCCTACAATCCAAATGCGAATGGTGCAAATTTGAGGACATACAACTATAAGGGAAAACCGAATCTTGGTACCGGGAAGAAATTATCTATGCTGAAGGTATGTCGTTTCAAATATTCGTAGATCCGGACGTTAATTGCACATTCGTCCGCTACTCCAAGTTCGTTCAAGGCGAAGGTCTGTCGGCGATCAATCAGATCATTCAAAATTCCCGATTTCGCCATGGCATGAATATCCTGCGCGACACGCGGCAGATCGTGCTGCCGGACAAACTGGATTACGCATGGTTCAAGAATGATTTCGAAGATATTTACCCCCGCGAGCACCTCTTGATGCAGGGAAGCCTGTTTGCCTGGCTGGTCGGATCGCCAGCCGATTACGCCAAGGCCCATTCCTGGGCTTTGGTTACGCGCACAATGAGCGGACAAAATCGCCGGGCATTCCGAAATATGGACGCAGCCAAGGATTGGCTCGACATACCGGTGAATTACACAATCAACTACGCGCCAGACTATTCTACAAAATAGGACCAAACGGGGCGGCGCTGACGCAGCAAAAAGGGCCCGGCATTGCTGCCAGGCCCAATTTGCGAAAATCTTGTTCGGCGTTCCGGGCGACGGCCAACCATGCCATCCCCATCGCCCTGCTCCCGTTGCTAACGCTTCGAGAACTGGAAGCTCCGCCTTGCCTTGGCGCGGCCGTATTTTTTACGCTCGACGACGCGGCTGTCGCGGGTCAGGAAGCCGCCTTTCTTAAGCGCGGGGCGCAAGCTGGGCTCGAAATAGGTCAGCGCCTTGGAAATGCCGTGGCGCACGGCGCCAGCCTGGCCGGACAAGCCACCGCCCTTGACGGTGCAGGTGACGTCGTATTGATCGGCACGTTCCGCTGCCTCGAAGGGCTGGTTGATGATCATGCGCAAGACGGGCCGCGCGAAATAGGTTGACCAGTCGCGGCCATTGACGCTGATCTTGCCGCTGCCTGGCTTGATCCAGACCCGTGCGACGGCGTCTTTGCGCTTACCGGTCGCATAAGAGCGGCCGTGCTCGTCGATGACCGGCTCCACCATCAGGACCGGCGCTTCTTCTTCCGGCGGCGGCGGGGCCGCAGCTTCTTCTTCGGCGGCCGCTTCGGGCGCCGCTTCCGCGGCCTCGGCAGCTTCCGCCTCGGCGGCGGCGGCGCCTTCCATGGCTTGCTTCAAATTATCGAGCGTTACATTTTCTTCGGCCACGATTACGCGCTCCTCTTGTTTTTCGGGTTCATGGCGGCCAAATCAATGGCTTCGGGCTGCTGGGCATCGTGGGGATGCTCCGCGCCGCCATAAACATGCAATTTCTTCATCTGCTGGCGGCCCAGGGGGCTGCGCGTAATCATGCGTTCCACCGCCTTGATCACCACACGTTCCGGGTGCGCGCCGTCCAGAATTTTTTCGGCGGTGCGGCTCTTGATGCCGCCCGGCCAGCCGGTGTGCCAGTAATAGGTCTTGGCGGCCCGCTTGTTGCCGGTCAGCGCCACCTTTTGGGCGTTGATGACGATGATGTTGTCGCCGCAATCGATATGCGGAGTATACATGGGCTTGTGCTTACCGCGCAGGCGCATGGACACAAAGCTGGCCAGACGGCCAAGCACCATGTCTTCGGCGTCGATCACGTACCAGCCGCGCGTCACGTCGGCGGGCTTGGCGGAATAGGTTTTCATAGCAACCATTGTTCGCATCTCTTCTTATTTGTAAATTGGCGTCGGAAGGCGCGCAGTATGCCCATTAAAAATGGAACGTCAACCGGAATAATGGTTATTTTACCGTGGTTTATGATTACGGTATTATAATACCGCAGAACCAGAATTATAGCGATTGCGCAACGTCAATCACGTTAATATGCCTTGCAGAGCGAGACCGCAACCGGGCAAAATCCGCTAGCTTTAAAAGGTGGCGCCCGCCGAGGGAGAGATAGGATGACGGAGAGTACCGGAACCAACGAGCCTTTGTTGCTGCGCGCGTATGCAGGCGGCATTTGCACGCTGACCCTCAACCGGCCCGAAAAGCGCAATGCGCTGTCGCTTGATTTGTTACAAATGCTGGACGATGCCTTGGATGATATCGCCGCCGATAAATCCGTACATGTAATCATCCTGGCCGGCAATGGGCCGGTGTTTTCGTCCGGTCATGATCTTAATGAGATGCGCGCAGATTCCGGTTATGCCGCAATCCATGAATTGTTCTCGAAATGCTCCGACGTGATGGCCGCCATGACGCGGATGCCGCAGCCGATCATCGCCCGGGTGCACGGGATCGCGACGGCGGCGGGCTGCCAATTGGTGGCGTCCTGCGATCTGGCGGTGGCAGTGGACACGGCCCGCTTTGCGGTGCCCGGCGTTACCAACGGGCTGTTTTGTTCGACCCCGGCGGTCGCCTTGGGGCGCGCCATTGGGCGCAAGCACGCTATGGAGATGCTGCTCATGGGGGAGCTGATCGACGCCGAAACGGCGCTTCGTCACGGCCTCCTGAACAAAGTGGTGGCCGCCGATGATCTGGACGCCGCCGTGATGGAATATGCGACAAGTATCAATGGTCGCTCGACCCTGACCATGTCCATGGGCAAGGCCGCGTTCTATCAGCAGATGGATATGGAACTGGATGACGCCTACGCCTTCGCGTCCGACGTGATGGCGCGCAACATGCAGGAGCACGACGCCCATGAAGGCATCGATGCTTTCCTGCAAAAGCGCAGCCCCGAATGGAAGGGCCGCTAGGCTTTCCCCATGAGCGATCTTGAATACGACGACGAGTTGATTGCCGGCATTCTGGAGCGCACCGAAACCATCGCCATGGTTGGCGCCAGCAGCAACTGGGTGCGGCCCAGCCACTTCGCCATGAAATATCTGCAAAGCAAAGGCTACCGGGTAATTCCGGTCAATCCCCGCGAAGCCGGGAGCCAACTTCTGGGCGAAACCGTCTATGCCGATCTAGCCGCAATCCCGGATCAATTTCAGATGGTCGATATTTTTCGCAACTCCAAAGCCGCCGGCGGTATCGCCGACGAAGCCGCCGCCATCAAAGATAAGGGCATCGAGTTTATCTGGATGCAGTTGGGGGTGCGCAACGACGAAGCCGCATCGCGCGCCGAGGTCGCCGGGCTGAACGTCATCATGGACCGCTGCCCGAAGATCGAATATGGCCGCCTTTATGGGGAGCTGAGTTGGAGCGGCGTCAATTCGCGCATCATATCAGCCAAGCGCCCGCGCATCATGCAAAGGAGGCGGAATGGCTGACCGGGGCAAGCATCAGACCGGTTTCGGTTTTGAGACACGGGCCATCCACGCCGGGGCGCGGCCCGAGCCGGTAACCGGGGCGCGCAACACGCCGATCTATCAAACCTCGTCCTATGTGTTCGAGGACGCCGAGCATGCGGCGGATTTGTTTAACCTGTCGCGCTTCGGCTTTATCTATTCGCGCCTGACCAACCCGACGGTTTCGGTACTGGAAGAGCGTGTCGCCAGCCTGGAAAATGGCCGCGCCGCCGTCGCCGCGGCGTCGGGCCACGCCGCCCAGTTCCTGACCTTCTTCACCCTGTTAGAGCCCGGTGATGAGTTCGTGGCGTCGCGTAATCTTTATGGCGGCTCCATGACCCAGTTCGGATTGTCGTTCAAGAAGCTGGGTTGGACTTGCCATTTCGTCGATGGAACGGACCCGGAAAATTTTCGCCGCGCCATCACGCCGAAGACCAAGGCGCTCTTTTTGGAAGTGCTGGCCAATCCGGGCGGCATCATCATCGATCTCGAAAAGGTGGTCGAAATTGGCAAGGACGCTGGCATTCCGGTGATTGTCGACAACACCATGGCGTCCCCTTATCTGCATCAGCCATTGGAATGGGGCGCTGATATCGTCATCCATTCGACCACCAAGTACTTGAGCGGGCACGGCACCTCCATGGGCGGCGTGGTGGTGGAGAGCGGAAAATTCGATTGGACCCAAGGCGGAAAATTCCCGTCCATGACCGAGCCCGAGCCCTCCTATCACGGGCTGACGTTCTACGAGACCTTCGGCGATTTTGGCTTCACCACCAAGGCCCGCGCCGTTGCTTTGCGCGATTTCGGCCCGGTCCAATCGCCCATGAACGCCTTCATGACCATCACCGGCATCGAGACATTGCATCTCCGCATGGAGCGGCACGTGGCCAACGCACAAGTTGTCGCCGAATATTTGGAGGGCCATGAAAAGGTTGCCTGGGTATCTTATGCCGGGCTCCAATCCAGCCCCTACCGGGAATTGGCGCAGAAATATCTGCCCAAAGGCCCCGGCGCCGTCTTCAACTTCGGCCTCAAGGGCGGCTATGAGGCGGGCGTTCACGTCGTCGAAACGGTGGAGCTGTTTTCCCACCTCGCCAATGTGGGCGACACCAGAAGCCTGATCATTCACCCCGCCTCCACCACCCACCGGCAACTGAGCCCAGAGCAGCAAATCGCCGCCGGCGCCGGGCCGGATGTTATCCGCTTGTCAGTCGGACTAGAATCGGTGGAGGATTTGCTCCGCGATCTGGATCAAGCTCTCGGATAGTCTAAATTCCGGCGGCCGCCGATTGGGGAATAAGGCGTGTATGCGCAATTGAAGCGGGCCACACATCTATTTCTGGATTCGTCCTCGCCGGGCGACAAGGCCGGCATGAGCTTCGATTATTTCATGATCGCGCTGATTGTCGCCAACGTGTTCGCCATCATCCTGGAAACCGTCGAAAGCATCTACGTCAAATCGCCGGTGTTCTTTTTCTGGTTCGAGGTGGTATCGGTGGCCATCTTCACGCTGGAATATGTGCTTCGGGTCTGGTCCTGCGCCGAAGACCCGTCGCGCGGCAGCAACCATCCGATTATGGAGCGCGTGCGCTTTGTTTTAACGCCCATGGCGATGATCGATTTGCTCGCCTTCCTGCCCTTCTACCTAAGCGCCTTCTTCGGCATCGATTTGCGCATGCTGCGCGCTATCCGGCTCCTACGCTTGTTAAAACTGTCCCGCTATTCGCCGGCGCTCAGCGTCATCGGTTCGGTGATCATGGCCCAGCACAAGGCGCTGACGGCGGCGCTACTGGTCATGCTGATCGCACTTTTGTTTTCGTCCAGCATTCTGTTTGTCCTCGAACAAGACGTGCAACCCGACAAATTCGCCTCCATCCCGGACGCCATGTGGTGGTCGCTGGCGACCCTGACCACGGTCGGCTATGGCGACGTGGCGCCGATCACGCCATTGGGGCGCTTCTTCGGCGGCATCACCATGATCATCGGCATCGGCATGTTCGCTCTGCCCACCGGCGTGATCGCCACCGGCTTTGCCGACGAAATCCGGAAAAGGGATTTTGTCGTCAATTGGAAGCTGGTCTCCGGCGTGCCCCTGTTCCAGAGCCTCGATGCGGCCCAGGTTGCCGAGATTGTTTCCGTGCTGATGCCTCTGGTTGTGCCCTCGAATTACGCCGTGGTGCGCATCGGCGACGATGCCGACAGCATGTTCTTTATTATATCGGGACGGCTTGAGGTGGAGCTGCCGCCGAAACCGTTTTATTTGGAGGCCGGCGAATTTTTTGGCGAAATGGCGGTACTGTCCGGGGGCAAACGCAGCGCTTCGGTGGTGGCGGTAACCGATTGCAATCTTCTGGAATTGAAGGTCGATGATTTCAAAAAGCTGATGGCGGCACATCCGGCCATCGCCCAATCGCTACACGAAGTGATCGCCGAGCGCACCCGGCAATTGGAATTGGCGAGCAAGGAAGATCAGGTATAATAGGCTTTCGTCTTACCCGTGGGAGCCAAGAATTTGAGCCTCGACGTAAAGCCCCTCGACAAATTCGGCGCCGAAATAGCGGGCATCGATATCAGCCAGAAGCTGGACGCGAGCGTCGTTGACGCCATCCGCGCTGCCATCGATATCCACGGCGTGTTGGTATTCCGAAACGCCGCCCCCCTGAGCGATAGCCAGCAGATCGCCTTTGCTGGCGGTTTCGGCCCCTTGCAGCATTTGAGCATGATAAAAATGCTGGGCGGTGGCGCAACGCGGCTCGACCATACTGAGTTGATTGATGTCTCCAACCTGGACGAGACCGGCAAGATTGTCGGCGCCGATGACCGCCGGCGGCATTTTCATGACGCCAATCTTTTGTGGCACACGGACGTATCGTTCGACGCCAACCGGGCTGTTTATTCGATCCTGTCGGCGCGCATCCTCCCTCCCGCCGGCGGCGACACGGACTTTGCCGATATGCGCGGCGCCTACGCAGCCCTGACCGACAAGCGAAAGGCCGAGCTGGATGGCTTGGAGGTCGAGCATTCGATCTGGTATTCCAGGGCGCTGGGCGGATTTACAGCAGTCAGCGAAGACGAAATGGCCACCCGCCCGCCGGCCCGCCACGGGCTGGTCAGCGCTAACCCGCGCACCGGCACCAAGGCTTTGTACCTCGCCTCGCACGCTTCGCACATTATCGGTTGGCCCGAAGATGAGAGCCGCGCACTTCTCGATGAGTTGATAGACTATGCGACCGAGGACCGCTTTTTCTACGGCCATGTCTGGCAGCCCGGCGACGTGGTCATGTGGGACAACCAAACGACCATGCACCGGGCGACGGAATTTGACAGCCTCACCCATGTCCGCGACATGCGCCGGGTGACCACCCTGGAACGGGAAATGGTGCGTTAGAGTCTAGAGCGTTCTACATTTAGTTTGAAGCGTATCCGGAATTTTTGAAATAATTTGCGCATTCCTGTTGTTAGAATTTATCTAACAGTGTGGGGATGAGAATCGGCTTCACATAGGCGGTGAAGCTGACGGCGTTTATGGGGCCGCCGACCTCGATTATTGATATAAGCTTTTATTATATAACGATAATACGAATTGGGTTCGTTTCGTAGTTGCCCCGATGTGACGATTGGGACTCTATTTGGTGACCCGCGTTTATTTCGTGACAGTATACTAATTAACGCATGCTAAAATAGTTAATTAGTATACTGTAACGAATTAACTTCAGCCAACATCTTGAACCGCAATCCATGGTTCTTGGGAATTCCCTTTTTCAATTCATCCTATTCATAGGATGCTCTGGGCCGCGCGCCCACCTAGCCTCGCCAACAATTTCAGACCATCTTCAGCCAATTGCCGCGTTAATTCGCCGCTGCCCATTTCGGAGGCGAGCGCTGCCGCTTGGCCCGACCAGAGCGACGAGAAATCGGTGCGCCCGTTCTCCTCGGCTTTGACTTTCAAGGGCGCCAATGCGCCGCCAGCGGTTGGAAAGATCGGCGCGGCATCGGACATTGGCCCGGCTTCACGCATAATGCGATTTACCAGCCCGCGCGCCGGCCGGCCGGAAAATATATTGGTCAGCATCGTTTGATCGTCCTTGGCGCTACGCAAGGCATCTTTGTGGAGTTCAGAGATCGTCGCTTCGGGCGTCAAGAGATAAGCGGTGCCCAATTGAACGCCCGCCGCGCCGAGGGCAAAGGCCGCCGCAATACCGCGCGCGTCGGCAATGCCGCCAGATGCGATCACCGGAACGGAAACCGCATCGACGACTTGCGGCACCAGGGCCATGGTGCCGGCCTGGGTGGTGATATCCTCAGCCAGGAACATGCCACGATGGCCACCGGCTTCATAGCCCTGGGCGATGACCGCATCGCATCCGTTATCTTGCAGCCAACTGGCCTCGGCAACGCTGGTGGCCGATGCGATGACGGTACAGCCGGCGGACTTCACACGGCGCACAAGCTCCTTTGCGGGAAGCCCAAAGTGAAAACTCACAATTTCAGGGACAACCTCTTCGACAATAGTGCACATTTCGTCGTCAAAGGGCCTGCGGTTGGGAGCCGGCGCCGCCGCCGATAAATTCAGTCCCAATTCCAAATAAAATCGCTCAAGCGCCTTTCGCCATTGAATTTCGGCATCAGGGTCCGGCTCTTCAGGCGTATGGCAGAAGAAATTTGTATTCAACGGCTTCGTCGTTTGTTGCCTAATGACGCCAATTTCGGCGCGCACTTTGTCGGCGTCCAGCATTGCGCAGGGCAAGGAGCCGAGGCCGCCTGCCTCGCTGACTGCAATCGCCATGGCCGCGCCATTGGCGCCTGCCATCGGCGCCTGAATAATGGGTAATTCAGTACCCAACAAATCCAGAAGTCTTCGGTTGGGCCACATGATCTTACCTTTTACGCCTCAATGGATGCCGAGAAAAATTTGAAACGCGCCCGCCAATTTTGTGAACGCATCGTCCCAATTGCCGGGCTCGGATTGGCGGAACACCTGAATAGATGGATGCCAGTCGTGGTCGTGGCCGGCCAACCCGAAGCGCCATTCCGGCGCGCTGGAGAGCAATGTAAAAGTGGGAATGCCCTGGGCGCCGGAAACCTGGATGGTGGAATTGTCCACCGATATGACCAAGTCCATGGCCGCCACCTGGGCGAACCAATCTTCGGCATTGGTCAGAGGGTCGACCGAGCCATCCACATAGACATCGGCGCCGTAGGCGATGCGCGCCGCCTCGATATCGCCGGCGGTCTCGCCATATTGCAGAGAGATGAAGTTGCACCCGGCCCGGGTCAGAATATTGCGCCAAAGCCCCAGCGGCGCGCTTCGCTCATGGCCGACGATGGGATTGCCGCTGCGCCAGCAGATACCAATATTCAGCCCCGGCCCGAGTGCCTGATAACGTGTCCGCAATTCCGCAACTCGCGTGGGTTCGGGTTCAAGATAGCGCCCCCGGTTCGCGGTAAAGCTGATTTTCGAGCTTCGCAAATAGGTGCAAAGGGACGCCATCGGCGCCTGGTAATCGATGCCCGCCCCGTCGATGAGCCCACTGGGCGGATCGCTGCGCGCCACCACCGCTGCGTCCGGAAACGAGCGCTGGAATATGGGTGCCAAGCGGTCGTTGCATTCCAAAACCAGCTCGGCGCCCGAAGCCAGCAGATCGGGGATCGGGTTCGCGAACATGATCTCATCGCCGATGCCCTGCTCCGACCAAACCAGGACCCGGCGCCCCTTCAACGGCTCGCCTTGCCATTGGGGATAGGGGAATTGCCGCCAGCTGGAAGGGAAATCATGGCATTTCCAGCGCCATTCGTTTTCGATCCAGCCCTCTTCGTAATTGCCCTCCATCAACAAGATGCGGCTCAGATTGAAATGGGCTTCGGGAAACTTAGGGTCGGACTTGATGGCCTGGCGCAGCGCGTTTTCGGCATCGGTCCAGCGGTGCTGGGCGGCCCGGGCAAGGCCCAAATTACTGAACGCCTGCGCATTGGCGGGATCAAGGTTGATGGCCCGATCATAATGGCTGGCGGCAGTTTCAGCATCGCCGGCGCCGAGGCTGGCATTGCCAAGATTGACATGGGCGGCGGCGTAGCCCGGGTCCTTGTCAACGGCACGGCCAAAGGCCTGGACGGCCAGACCCGATTTGCCCATGGCGAGATAGGCAAGCCCGGCCTTGTCTTCCGGTTCGGGCAATTCGGTTGCGCCCAGAATCGCCAACTGGGCGGCGGCGAGAGCTTCGTGCGCGCGGCCCATGCGCGACAGCACGAACGACATACGGCAGAGAAAATCGGTATCGCCAGGCCGGCAATTCAGCGCCTGTGCCAAGGCGGCGCGGGCTTCGCCGTAGGCACCCTTGTCGATCTCGAATCTGGCTAATCCGTTCAAGGCATGCAAATAATTGCGCGTGAATTCGGGGCGCCCGGGCTCTGAATTACGGGCCGATTGCAGCAATCCGGCGGCTGACCGCCAGCGCGCCTGGCGCATGCGGATCAATCCCAAAGCATGATGGGCATCGGCGTTTTCCGGCTGCGCCGCCAGCACCTGTTCGGCGATGGTTTCAATCTCGGCCAGTTTGGCCTCTGCCGCGGCATCCAAATTGGTCATGAGGTATAGGCCCGGTGGTCGAGGCCGCCGACAATTTTGGACTGGCCATAGCTGCGCCCCGGAATATTGCTCCACACCAGGGCGTCTGGAAAATCATAAAGCTGATCGCAATCGGCGCAGTAGGAGATGTCATCGAAGCGCCCCTCCCGATGGGCGGCGCGCAATTCCTCGTAAGGCGCACCGCCAACCACTTCGGCGATGCTCTGATCATCCAGATGGCCGAGCGTCGCCTCGCCGTCCTTGCCGAGCACCATACAGCAGGCGACGACGGCGCCGTGATGGCCGTCCAGCCCGCCGGCGCGCACCTGCAGTAATTCGGAAAACGGCCGTCCGCAGGACCGCTTGACCGGCGCATCCGTCAACGCTGCGCGGTCGTAGGGAGACGCATAGCCGCCCGACCAGTTATGCATCATCCAAATCTCGGCGAAGGCACCGGTCGCCTCGACCCAGTTTTTCCGGTAGGCGGCAATTTCTTCATCGCGCCGCGCCGCATCGGTGAGCAGATGATAGAGGTGAATTTCGGTCCCCGTCCCTTGTGCCATTTGGGCAAAGCGGGTGACGTTGGCGCGCACGCTTTCGAACACATCCATGCTCATCCAGCGGTGGTAGCTTTGCGCATCGGCGCCGATGGCCGACACCCGCAAAATATCGATCCCCGCATCGATCAAGCGCCCGGCCATGGCTTCATCCAGCCGGTAGCCGTTGGAGAATGAGATACAGATGAGCCCGCGCGCCTTGATGGCGGCCACCGCGTCCGGCATATCGCTGTTCATGGTCGGCTCGCCGGAGCCGTGCAGGGAGACTGATTCGACGCCGTACTGCATGGCGTCATCGAGAATTTTTTCCAAGGTTTCGGCGGGCATTTTTTTCAAGAAATCCCGCTCCCGGCCATCCGCCTGCGGGCACATTTGGCATTTGAAATTACAGCCGCCGTTCAGCTCCAGATCGAGCTGTTTGATCTTGATGGACCCGGGAACAGGCATGATGCCTAACCGCTCTGCTTGACGCTAATGATCAGATCGCACACCTCACGGACGGCACCATTGCCGCCGTTTTTTTTGGTGACGTACAGGGCCGCATCCCTGGCCATCGGCATGGCGTCCTGAACGCTCAACGGGCAGCCGACCGCTTGCAGCACCGGCAGATCGTTTACATCGTCGCCCATATGGGCCACCTGATCCAGATCGATGCCCATCTTGTCGCAAAGCCCAACCAGCGCCGCCAGCTTGTCCTCGGTCTCCAGATACACATGCTCCAAGCCCAGCCGGTGACCCCGGTGGGCGATGGCCGGCGCGGAGCTTGCCGTTATGATCACCACCTCGACGCCGGCGCGGCGTAGCATCTGCATGCCCATACCGTCCTTGACGTTGAACTTGCGCATCTCGTCGCCGGCATCGGTATAATAAAGACCGCCATCGGTGAGCACACCGTCGGTGTCCAGAGACAACAACTTCAGCCCAGCCAGGCGCCCACGCAACAAATCATCCATGCGGTTCAGTCCCCGCCGGCCAAGATGACCGCCACTTGGGCCGCGTCTTCAGGCGTATCGACGCCGATAGAGCCGGGCGCCACGGCGACGCAGGCGATACGTTCGCCATGTTCTAGAAAACGCAGCATCTCGCCGCTTTCAGCGCGCTCCACCGGACCTCGCTCCCAGGCTGCAAAGCGCGCAATCGCGGCCCCGGTAAAGGCATAGAGGCCCACATGGACGGTGCGCGGCATCGCCTCGGCCATCGGAAAGGGCAGTGGGAACCGGGACAACATCATCACGCAGCCATCCAGGCTCGGCACCAGATGCACCACCGACGGATCATCCAGTTGCTCGTCGCTGGCTTCGGCAATATAGCCAGTGGAAACTTCAATGCCGCGCGTGAGGTTATCGCTCAGGCAGTTGACCACCGCGTCGATGGCGGCGGGCTCGATGAGCGGCTCGTCGCCCTGCACATTCACATAAATATCGGCGTTCATTTTATCGGCCACCTCGGCGCCCCGGTCGGTTCCGGTCAGATGATCGGAGGAGGTCATCACCGCCTGCATTCCATTGGCGGCGCAATAGTCCATGATTTCGTCGTCTTCGGTGGCAATGACCACGTTATCGATGGTGGCGGCTTCGCTGGCGCGCTCCCACACCCATTGGATCATCGGCTTGCCGGCGATATCGGCCAGCGGCTTGCCGGGAAAGCGCGTGGAAGACATACGCGCCGGTATGATGGCCAGCGTGCTCATTCGCCGAGCAACGCCCGGAGCGCCGGATGCAGATGGATCAGCCCTTGCAAGTGGCCGCCTTCGTCCAGCACCGGCAGATCGAAGATCTCCCGCTCCTGCAACAGGTTGAGCGCATCATCGATGCTGGTATCGGCGCGAACGGAAGAAAACTCCCGGCGCGCGTGATCGATAATGTCATCGGCAAACAGGGCCGAGAGCGGCTTTTGGCTGCGCAGTAACAAGCGCCGCAAATCGCCATCGGTGAACAGCCCGATCAGCCGCCCGTCATCATCGACGATACAGGCGAGACCCAGCTTGCTGGCCGACATTTTCTCCAGCGCCTCCTTGACCAGGGTACGCGGCGGCACCACCGGGATTGCTTCCGGCGGGAGTAGAATGTCTGCGATAGTCCTAGTCGTCGAGGTGGACACGGTCCTCTCCCCATTCCTCAAGCAATTCCTGGCGCGCAGCGTGCATCGCCTTGGCCTGGGCCAGTATATTCTTCAAGTAGCGGATATCCAGTTGCGTGTTCGGGTCCGACAGGGCTTCGTTCGGATTGTCGTGCACTTCCATAAACAAGGCGTTGATGCCGGCGCCGGCGGCGGCGCGCACGAGATGCGGAATAAACTCCCGCTGGCCGCCCGACACGTTGCCCATGGAAGTGGGCATTTGCACCGAATGGGTGGCGTCGAAGCAGACCGGATAGCCGGTTTCGAGCATGATCGGGAAATTCCGGTAATCGTTGATCAGCATATTATAGCCGAAAAAGGTGCCGCGGTCGGTCAGCAAAATTTGCTCGTTGCCGGTGGCTTCGATCTTGCGCACTGAATTTTTCATGTTCCACGGGCTCATGAACTGGCCCTTTTTCACGTGCAGGGGTTTGCCGGTTTCGCCGGCGGCCTTGAGCACATGGGTTTGCCGGCAAAGATAGGCCGGTATCTGCAACAGATCGACCGTTTCAGCGGTGCGCGCCGCCCAGGCGGCGTCGGAAAAATCGGAGACCACGGGAATTTTGTAGGCGCTGCGCACTTCGGCCAGTATATCCAGCCCGGCATCCATGCCAATGCCATGGAAGGAATTTTCCGACGAACGGCAGTCTTTGTCGTAGCAGGATTTGTAGACCCACGGGATATCGAGGCCTACGCAGACCTCGCCGATACGCTCCGCCATTTCCAACGCGTGGGCGCGGGTCTCGATAGCGCAAGGCCCGCCGAGGAATGCTAGCGGCAATGTACCGCCGATTTGAACCTCGGCAACATCGCCGCCGCCCACCTTTATGATCTTTGGAATCATGGGCAGATTTTACCGCCGCCCCCGTTAAGGAAACGTGAAATCAGTCAACCGGCTCCCAAGCGCCGGAACGCACCTCGGCCATGCGCAGCGAGGTCACATCGAGGCCCAGATGATCGTCGGCGTTGATCTTGAAGATACCGCTGGTGCCGACCAGACCCTTTGTGCCTTCAATGGTGCGGCGCAAAGCGGCCTTGTTGGTGGAGCGGGCTTTGCGGATGGCGGCGATCAAGATCTGAATGGCGTCGTGAGCGTGGGCGCCGTAAACCGACGGCGACACCTCCCAGCGGCCCCGGTAGAGCTTGTTATAGGCGGCGATCACCGGGCGCACCGGATCGCCAGGTGCCAAGCGATCCAACAATACCAGCGGCGCCACCGGCATGCGCACGCCTTCCGCCGCGGGACCGGCCAGATCAAGGAAATCCTGGTTGGCGGCGGCGTGGCTCTGATAGAGCGGCACCTGAAATTTCATGCGCCGGAATTGCTGGGTGATATAGGCGGTGGTGCCGCCGAAGCCGATATTGACCAACGCCCCAACGCCCGCCATTTTTTTTTGGATGCGTTGCATTTGGCGGGACACCCGGCGGGTGCGCGATCGGTACACCTCGTCGGCAATGATCGTGACCCCCATGGGTCCGGCCAATTGCCGGCAATGGCCGGCCATGGCGGTCCCGAAGCCGTCATCGCCGGACAACAGGGCGATGGATTTGATATCCCGTTTGACGATATCGGCCAGTATCTTGGCGCAGGCGAGGCGCTCGGTCGGCGAGGATTTGAACACCCATTTGCGCACCGGCGAGGTAATCGATGCCGATCCGGCGAGGGCCAGAAACGGAACCCCGGATTGCTCGATAATGGGTATCACCGCCATGGCGGCACCGGTTGTCGAGCCGCCGATGATGGCGTCCACCTTGTCCTTGTCGATCAGGCGGCGGACGGCGGTCTGGGCGGCGCGGGTATCGATGCCCACATCATATTGAATAAGCGACAAACGGCGCCCGAGAAGGCCGCCCTGGGCATTCGTCAAATCCACATAAAGTTTCAACGTGGCCAGCGCCGGCGCCCCCAAAAAGGCGCCGGCGCCGGTCACCGACAGAAACGTGCCGATACGGATTGGCGCTTGCGCGCGCAAGGGCGAAGCCGCCAACGCGGCGAGCCAACCGGCCAGGATTAACAACCGCAGCAGCCGCATAGAAGTTTGAATTGTTGCTCTAGACGCGCGCTTCATGATGTCCCAATGGGGTTTTCTGAGGACTTCCCGCAGGGAATAATTTCACGGTGCCGCACGCGCGGCAACTTAAAAGCTGCGGCGCATAGGCAGCTTTACTTGAAAAATAGACAAAAAATTGCCATTTGAAATTCGAACACTTGAGCGGTCGTTCGGCGTCTAGTATCGATCTTGTTTCCGGGCTCTTCTGAGAATTCGACTGGCAACCACGCCGTGCTGATCCGTTCTGATTCAAGGAACCACCACGAGCGTTGCTCAAGATTTTATGTTGGATGAGGTTGTCGTACCCCCAATGGACTACCACAAATTCAAAAATTTGTTCAAATTTGCAACGATGGTGCCAATTGGCCTCGCTCTGCTGTTTGGTCTGACTTCGGTTGTCGGCCAAACATTGGCCGAGGGATTTGTGAATATCCGCGTGCAGGGCGTCCTCATGCCGATATTGATGGGAATAAGTTCGGGCACCATAATTTCGTTCCTGGTAACTAGAAATCGCCGCCTTCTCGCCGGGCAACTGGAAATCGAACGTAATCTGGCCCAGAATCTGGCTGATTTGGTTGCCGAACGCACTGCCCAGCTTTCGGAAAGCGAAGAGAAATTTAGGCTGATTGCGGAAACGTCGCCTAACGCGATCTCAATCTCGCGGGTATCTGACGGCCTCTTGCGATACGCCAACCCAGCGTCGAGTAAAATGCTTGGGGTAGAAAATGGAACGATGGTCGGGCGAAGGGCGCAGGACTTTTATTTCAACCCGGAAGAGCGCGCGCCCCTAATGGCCCGCCTGCAGGAAACGGGGCTGATTCAAAACAATGAAATATTATTAAAAAAAGTCGATGGATCACCGCTTCCAGTCTTGTTCAGCGCCGCCGTCGCCGATTTTGGCGGAGAACCCCATCTGTTCATTGAGGTCATCGACATTTCCGAACGCAAACTGGCTGAAGCGGCGCTCGCCGAAAGCGAAAGCCGACACCGCAAGCTATACAACGAGACCCCGGTCATGCTTCACTCGATCGCGGCCGATGGCACGATCACCCGCGAAAGCGATTTCTGGCTGGCCCATTTGGGATACGACCGTGACGAAGTAATTGGCAAAAGCATTACCGATTTTCAAGACGAACAATCCAAGGAATATTCCCGCAACGACGGAATACCCCAATTCCTAGAAAATGGCGTTCGCTCCAACGTACCCCTACGGTTCGTCAAGAAAAATGGCGAGGTTATTGATACTTTGCTTTCTGCCTTGCTCGAACGGGACGAAGACGGGAATTTCCTCGGATCCTTGTCAGTAATCTTGGACATCACCGCACAAAAACAAACGGAGGCCGCGCTGGTAGAAGCCGAAGCGACCGCCCAACAAGCCAGCGCCGCGAAATCGGAGTTCCTATCATCCGTCAGCCACGAGTTGCGCACGCCATTGAATGCGATTCTTGGGTTTGGGCAATTGCTGGAATTAGATATGGATGGAGAGGCGTCCGAAGAACACCAAAGCCATGTGCGCCATATCTTGGAAAGCGGCGGCCACCTTCTGCAACTTATCAATCAAGTTCTAGAATTATCGCAAATTGAAGCCGGCAAGATCAGTCTGTCTCTCGAAACCTTTGATCCGGAGCGGGTTCTCGAAGAGTGCAAGGACATGGTCCAGGAACGGGCCCGCGAGAATCAAATAGCACTCACCATTAATACCGGCGGCAAGCTACCCTTTATAACCACGGATAAATTACGCTTCCGGCAAATCATTCTCAATCTGCTGTCTAACGGGGTCAAGTACAACCGCACCGGCGGATCAGTCACCATCAATTGCGAACGCAAGGCTGGGCCACGCCTGCGCTTCAATATCATCGATACCGGCTTCGGAATTCCCAAGGATAAACAGGACGCATTGTTCGAGCCTTTCAATCGGCTCGGGCGCGAGTCAGGAGAGATCGACGGCACTGGAATTGGACTGACCATTACGGCGCACTTGATGGAGATACTGGACGGCGATTTCGGCTTCGAAAGCGAGGAAGATAAGGGCAGCACCTTCTGGGCTGAATTTTCCCTGGACGCACCCGCGCCTACTGCCGAGGCGGTTGATGCCGGCCGGGCCAGCGCCGACTGAACGAAGCGCCGGCCAGGGGGCTCTACCTCGCAGGCGCCTCAGCGTCGGGCTCTACCCCGCCGGGCTACTTCCGCTGCCGTACCATTGCATAGTGCGCAGCAAGGTGGCGACAGTGATCGAGCCGAAAGTGGCGCGCGCGATATCATCGATTTCGCCCTGCACCTTTAAAAGCGCGGTGCCGATATCGGTGTCCTCACCTTCCCCCGGCGGCCCGGCATTGCCGCCGGCATTTCCCGTTGCGCCAATGTCTTCGAAGATATTGATCACGTCCAAAAGCGTGGTGCGCCGCGCGTTGCCGGAAAAGCGGTAGCCGCCGCCGGCGCCGCGCACCGATACCACCAGCCCGGCGCGCCCCAAATCACGCAACACTTTGGCCAGATGGTTGGCTGATATACCGTAGATGCCAGCGATATCGGTTGCCGAAAGCTGACGCTCGGGATCGCGTGCCAGCTCCAAGATAGAATAAAGGCCAAACAAGGTAGCTTTTTGCAGCCTCATCCCAGCCGCTCCCAAATAATAAGCGCTTTATTCTTCATTCTCGAACTTCCAGGCGACCGGCTTTTCCAACTCGATAAATGGCCCCGCCATCATCCCCTGGGCCCGGAAAAAAGACATGTTCAGATGGTCGGCGCGGGCGATCATGGTGCGTACCGTCTCAACCCCATCCGCTTCCAGTTTTTCGCACATGGCGTTGAATAGGCGCTCGCCGATGCGGTGCACCCGTTGCTCGGGAACCACGCCGATGGCGACGATCCAGCCACAAGGTTGCGAGCCGAATTCCCAGGCGCGCACTTCGCCGATGATAAAACCGGCAAAGCCGCCTTCGCCCGCCGCATCACCAGCGCTTTCAGCGATCAATACGTGGCGCCCATCACGACCGATATAGCGTTCGAAGGTTTGCCGCCAATAGCTCTCTTTGCGCAATCCGGTGATCAGCGCATCCAACGCGGTCACCCGCTCGCAATCGTCTTCACCTGCGGCGCGGATGGTTATGGTTTCGGACGGGTTGGCGGCGGTATCGGGCACCGGGTGGACCTCGTGAAGCTCAAGGGATCAAAAAATGCGGGTTCAATATCCGGCGATTCTCAAATGCATGCAATTCTCAAATTAGGCGGATTGACTTGCCGGTTGACACAATGGAGCGAGGAGCGCATATTGTAAATAGGTATTACAGTACCGATTTATTTACTATTATCATATTAAGCCTGTATATGGCTTGTTTCTGCTGTTATCACGGTATATCCAGGCAACGATCAAAGCCTGAGCAGCGCAATCTCATAGGAATCAAACGTCCAAGGCCTCTCACATTTTGCTTCGCTCGACCGAATTAAGATTGCCTTTAATACGCAATAACACATGGAACCATAAGACCAATGATCGATTTCTCCACATCGCCTGACCAATACAAGCACTGGACCATCGATTTCGACGGCCCGGTCGCCACCCTGACCATGGACGTGGCCGAAGACGGCGGCTTGGTTCCGGGTTACGATTTGAAGCTCAATTCCTATGATCTCGGTGTCGATATCGAATTGCATGACGCTATCCAACGGCTCCGCTTCGAGCATCCCGAGGTCAAAAGCGTCATCATGACATCGGCCAAGGACCGTGTCTTTTGTGCAGGCGCCAATATCTCCATGCTCGGCACGTCGAGCCATGCGCACAAAGTGAATTTCTGCAAATTCACCAACGAAACCCGCAACGGCATCGAGGATGCGACCAAATTTTCGGACCAGCGTTATATCTGCCTGATCAACGGCACCGCCGCCGGCGGCGGCTACGAATTGGCCCTGGCCGCCGACTATATCATGCTGATCGACGACGGCTCTTCGGCGGTATCCCTGCCCGAGGTGCCGTTGCTGGCGGTTTTGCCGGGCACCGGTGGCCTGACCCGGGTTGTCGACAAGCGTCATGTGCGCCGCGACCGCGCCGATTTCTTCTGCACCCTGACCGAGGGCATCAAGGGCAAGCGCGCCGTCGAATGGGATCTGGTCGATGAATTGGTGCCGCGCTCCAAGCTGATGGAGACAGCCCAGATGAGAGCGCGGGAATTCGCCGAAAATTCCACCCGCCCGGACGGCGCCAAGGGTATCGCGCTGACGCCTTTGGAGCGAAACATCAGCGATGATGAGATCAGTTATACGCATCTGACCGCCAAGCTGGACCGGGCCCACGCCACCGCCGAAGTAACATTGCACGGCCCGAGCGCCGCGTCCGAGACCGAGGCGGGCGCCATTCACGCCGCCGGCGTCAATTTCTGGCCACTCGCCTTCGCCCGCGAGTTGGACGACTTCATCCTGCACATGCGCGCCAATGAGACCGAAATATCCACCTGGGTAGTGCGCGCCACCGGCGATGCCGATCTGGTCGAGGCCGCCGACAAGGCGCTTATCGACAACGCCGATGACTGGCTGGTGCGCGAGATCACCTTGTTTCTGAAACGCGCCCTCAAGCGCCTTGATGTTTCGTCCCGCTCGATCATCGCGCTGGTAGAGCCAGGCAGTTGCTTTACAGGCTCGCTGCTGGAATTTGTGCTGGCGGCGGATCGTAGCTTTATGCTGGACGGCACCTTCGAAGGCTCTAACGTGCCCGCCGCAAGCCTCCGCCCAACGGCTATGAATTTCGGCGCGCTGCCCATGTGCAACGATCTGAGTCGCCTGGAAACCCGTTTTTTAGACGGCGACGAGGCCTTGAACGCCATCCGCGCCAAGATCGGTGAAGATTTGGACGCAACCGAGGCCGAAGAACTTGGCCTGGTGACCTTCGCCCCCGATGACATCGACTGGGAAGACGAGGTGCGCATCGCCATCGAAGAGCGCGCCAGCTTTTCCGGCGACGCCCTCACCGGCATGGAGGCCAGCTTGCGCTTCGCCGGGCCGGAAACCTTGGAGACCAAAATCTTCGGCCGCCTCAGCGCCTGGCAGAACTGGATATTCCAGCGCCCCAACGCGGTCGGCGATGAAGGCGCGCTGAAATTGTTCGGCACCGGCAAACAATCCAACTTTGACAAAAAACGGATATAAAAATTATGAGCTCTATCGATTACAGCCAGAAAATTCCCAACAACGTGAACCTTGGTGACGACCGCCGGCTGCAGAGAGCGCTGGAAAACTGGCAGCCCGCCTATCTCGATTGGTGGAACCAGCTTGGCCCCGTAGATAGTTCCGAGATGGAAATCTACCTGCGCACTGCGGTCGCCGTCGACGCCGACGGCTGGGCCCAGTTCGGCATGGTCAAGATGCCGGAATATCGCTGGGGAATTTTCCTAGCCGATGCCGAGCCGGACCGCAAAATCAATTTCGGCATGCACAAGGGCGAAGCCGCCTGGCAGGACGTGCCCGGTGAATACCGCTCCGATCTTCGCCGCCTGATCGTGACCCAAGGCGATACCGAGCCGGCCAGCGTCGAGCAGCAGCGCGCCCTGGGGCGCACCTGCCCTTCGCTTTATGATCTCAGGAGCCTGTTTCAGGTGAATGTGGAAGAGGGCCGCCATCTTTGGGCCATGGTCTATCTGCTGCACGCCCATTTCGGCCGCGATGGCCGCGAGGAAGCAGAAGAATTACTGGCCCGTCATTCCGGCGACGTGGACAAGCCGCGCATCCTGGAAGCTTTCAACGTGCCCACCGAGGATTGGCTGTCGTTCTTTATGTTCACCTATTTCCAGGACCGGGACGGCAAGTATCAGCTTAGCGCGCTCGCCGAATCCGGGTTTGATCCGTTGTCGCGCACCTGCCGCTTTATGTTGACCGAGGAAGCGCATCATATGTTTGTGGGCGAAAGCGGCGTTGGCCGTATCATCCAGCGTTCGACCGAGCTATCGGCCAAGCATGACACGCTGGATATCGAAGCCCATGGCGGCATCCCGCTGCCGACGATCCAGAAATACATCAACTTTCATTTCTCCATCTGCCTGGATCTGTTTGGCCAGGAGCGCTCCACCAACGCCGCCAACTTCTACACCACTGGCCTCAAGGGCCGCTTCGGCGAGACCAAGATCGACGATGACCATATGCTTGATGGCGCGAGCTACAAGCTGCCCGATATCGAAGGCGGCAAGGTTGTTTGGTCTGACCAGCCCGCGCTCACGGCGATCAACGAAGTCTTGCGTGACGAGTACCGCGAAGACAGCCTGCGCGGCCTGAGCCGCTGGAATAAAGCGATCAAGGCGGCTGGCGTCGATTTCGAATTAACCCTGCCGCACACCGCTTTCAACCGCAATATCGGCACCTTCCGGGACGTCAACGCATCGCCCACCGGCGAAATCCTCACCCAGGAAGAATGGGACCGGAACGTGGACGCCTGGCTGCCCAACGACGCCGACCGCGCCCACGTCAAATCGCTGATGGTGCCGGTGACCCAACCCGGCCAGATGGCCAACTGGATTGCCGCTCCGGCGCGCGGCATTCACGGCCAGGACGTTGAATTCGAATACGTGAAGTTCCACTAGGCGGGCAAAATCCATTAGCACGGTGGTGGCTCCCGAGGCCAGTTTCGCTCCCGCTCCAACCACTGGGCGATTTTTACGGATCGCTGTTGAATGCCCGCATTGTGACGGAAATTCGGCGGCCTGAAGCACGTTTCGATTTTGGGATTTCATGGGTCCAAGCTCGGTTGGTGGCATAGGGAATAATCGCGATAGATCCATTTTCGACAGGAAAATCGAGGCGGTCGGATCCCTTCCATTTTCGCAAGCGCAAGATCCTGGTTTCTCCGAACGATATGGTCACGTAGGAGCTGCCTTCCTGTATCCCGATTTCGCTGTCACGATGTTTGCCGATGTAGTGTCCCAATTTTCCGTCGAACCAGTTCACCAGCAACCCATTTAGTTCACCATCGATGGCCTGATGAGCCCATGCCAAATACGGAGCGAGGTCGGCATTAACCGGCGATGCCTCGCGCGTGATGCCAGAAAAGCGGTGGTTCCTGCCGAACGCTTGGTGCCAACGGGGCATGGCCATTTCCCGCCCATAAATCATACAGGTTGGAAATTTTTTGGGGTGTAATTCCCAAAGCCGTTCAAACTGCTCTTCGGAAGGCAGCAATTCATCCGGCAAGCTGCCAGTATAGATGTGATGGTTATTATCCAGTGCCTGTTTGGATAATGTCATAGCCGTTACCGTTACCGTTACCATTACCCTTCCATTTTGCCGGAACCGCTCTAGATATCTTTTTCTCGGTCGATGGGGCGTATGCTGGCCCGGTGGCCACCGAATTCATCGGCGCTGCCGGCGGCACTTGTTTCGGGATTGTCTTGCAAGAAATAGGTGGGCCCGGCGGGACCGAAGGGCCGGTCGCCCTTAATTGTGATGCGCTCCAGATAACGCCGCTGGGGGAAGTAATCGTGGGGCGCGTAGTGCTGGGTCGAGCGGTTGTCCCAAAACACGAAGCTGTCGGCCTTCCATTGGTGCCGGTATTGTATCTCGGGTATCGCCGCCTGGCGGAACAAGAAATCCAACAACGTCCGGCTTTCGTCTTCGCGCATGTTCTTGATGCGGATCGTGAACTGGGGATTGACGAACAACGCCTTTTTGCCGGTGACCGGGTGAATGCGAACAACGGGGTGCACCGGGTTTGGGTATTGTTCTTCGTATTTACGCATCGTCGCCAGCCCATCCTCGCCGCCGCCGAACAATTTACGGAACAGGACCATGTCGTGGATGGCTTCCAGATCATCAAGAAAGTTTTGCATGGTCTCGCTCAAAGCATCGTAGGCCGCCGTCATGGAAGCAAAGATGGTGTTACCGCCATAGGCCGGTATGACTTTGGCCGACAACATGGTGCCCAAAGGCGGCTCGGCGCGGAAGGTTTCGTCCGAATGCCAGCGGTCGGTGCCGAACGGCGGATTGTCTTCGTTATTGTCGAATATAATCAGCTCCGGTGTGTCTTCCTGGTTGGGGGAAAACGGATGCACGCTCAATTCGCCAAAGCGTTTGCCAAAGGCGATTTGCTGTTCGGCATTGATCTTTTGGTCGTGGAACACAACGACTTCATTTTCCATCACCGCGTCGTGGACGGCGGCGAATTCTTCGTCGCTGAGCGCCCGGCTCAGATCGACGCCCCGGATTTCAGCACCCAGATGCGGCGCGACTTTAATGACCTCGACATTGTGACCCATGGCGGTATCTCCGAATTTGCTGATCCCTGGCGGCTCGCAGGGCCATTGTAATTTAACGCGGGCCTCAAGGGCACAAAATAGTTACGCCGGATAGGTGATTACATAATCTTCCGGTATGTCCAGCCACTCCTTGGCTGCCGCAAGGTCGCGATAGACTCTTCGTTCGATTTTGCTTGTCAATCGCGTGGAGACAGCCCAGCGATGCGCCTTCGCATAATCCAATGCCGAACCAGTGACCCAAGCGATATGGCATATTTCAATTTTCTGGTCATATTCTTCAAGCCGTTCGCGGCCAGCCCTCAATATGGGCCCGTCGCCAAAATTTTCAGGCAGGGTCGTTCTCGACACGTCGTGGAGCATATTCATTCCGCCACGATGCGACGCATCGCAGGTAATTTCGCCTAAAGCCTCAAAGCCTTCAAATTTTTCGAAATCGCCGAAATATTTAACGAAGGCACAATTCAGCCCGGCATCAATGTAGTACGTGTGAGCCATGCATAAATTTACACGAGACAATTGGCTTGCAGCAATATTCAATATTTCTCGGCTATAGTGTATGCCGCATCGACAAGTTCGACCGCCCGGTAGCAGTCGCGGGCGGACGCCAGCGGCGCCTGGCCGCCCCGCCACCTGGCCAAGGTATCATCGAGGATCCGGTAAGCCGGCGCTTCGCCGGGGATAAACGGCACCTGCCCTTGGATCTCTTTTGTGGTCACCCGGAGAACACCATCCTTGAACGTCAACAAGGCATGGCTGCCGGACAGTTTGTATTCGGCGTCGGTTCCGACCCAGGGCGCCTCCAAATTTGCGGGCTTCGTGACTTGCGGAAAGATGTTGCCCACCTCCACCGTCGCCAGAATGCCGCTATCCGATTGCAAAAGCACCGAGGCGTAATCTTCGACATCGCGGCCAAGGGCGCGCCCCGAAACTTGAGCGCCGGTCACATGTGCGCCCTCGCCCATCAGATACAAAAACATATCGAGGCCGTGCAGCCCCAAATTGCGCAAGGTGCCGCCGCCGGCAACCGCCGGGTCCAGCATCCAGGGTGAGCCCCAGTTGACATAGCGCTCCGACGTGGGCCGGTTGTTGCGTGCATAAAAATGCGAGACCGTCCCGAAGCTGCCATCGGCGATCATTTTTTGTGCTTGGGCTACGAACGGCAAATAACGCATGAAAAACGGCACCGCCGCGAAGGCTCCCTTGGCCTCCACCTTTTCGGCGATTGCCAATACCTCTACGGCATTGAGCCCCATGGGCTTCTCCATCAGGAACGGATAACCTTGGTCCAGTAAATAGTGGGCGGTTTCGGCCATGGCGGCGTGGCGGCCGAGAGCGAGCACGAAATCGGGCTTGGTTTCTTTCAGCATTTTCCGGTAATCGGTATAGCTATCGGCAACGCCGGCCTCGGCGGCGATGCGGCGGCAGAGATGTAAATCCGGGTCTTGCAGCGCAACCACTTCGGCTTCTGGAATTTTGGCAAGATGGGTAAGGTAGGCGGCATCCTTCAAGGCGTGCCAATGGCTGACTTCGATTACAGCGATACGAATGGGCATAAAGAATGCACTCCAGAAGCTTTGATGACCGGCGGCGTTCGCTTTACGCTTCGGAGACAGTATCGAAAGCCGTCGAATGCTCTCCCGGCGGCGGCGGCGCGATGGCGTCCCGGCCCGGCACTGGGCGCAGTTCGGCCCGGCAAGTATCACCGGCCTTCGACACCACATAATTGCCGAGGAAGTTGGCATCGTCGCGCTCGGGATAATCCATGCGGAAATGCCCGCCCCGTGTTTCCTTGCGGGCAAGGGCCGCCGTGCCCAGCATGCGCGCCACTTCAATGAGATTGCGGGTCTCGTAAGTTCGGCGCAGGCAATCCCAGCGTTGGCGTTTGGTTTTGCCTGAATTATCGACATCGTTGAATGCGCCTTCGGCGGCGGCCAATTCGTTAAGACCGGAGCTCAGGCGTTCCTCCGACCGCACCTGACCGAGGGAAGAAACCACAAGATCCTGGACGTTCTGGCGCCAATCGCTTGCCGAGGGACCGGTGCCGGTCCTGGATGCTCTGTCGGCGAGATCCGCCAGGCCGTCTTGCCAATTGCCGCTTTCGGGATCGGGCGCCTCGCGGGTTTTCGCCTCCTGCGCCGCCGCGATGCCTGAGCGCAGACCGAACACATAACTGTCGATAAGGGCCAGCCCGCCGAGCCGGTTGGCGCCGTGAATGCCGCCCGCCGCCTCGCCGCCGGCATAGAGCCCCTCGATAGTCGAGCGGCCCCATTCATCGATGCGCAAGCCGCCGAGATAGGTGTGCGGCGCCGCGCCGACCTCGAGGAATTCTTTGCTCAGATCGATATTGTTCTTGGCCATGGTAGCGATAATGGATTTGCCCGGACCCTGATTGACCGCATCGAAGACATGACGGATATCGATGTTGATATTGCCGCCTGGCGTGCCTCGGCCTTCGAATATTTCCATCGCCATGGCGCGGGTGTTCATGGCCCGTGACGTTAATTCCATGCGTTCGGGGTCGTACTTTTCCATGAACCGCGCGCCGAGGCCGTTGAGCAGATGCCCGCCGGCAGTGAGCAATCCGGTCGAATAGCAGGGATAGCCGGCAAGCCTTTCCGGCGCTGCGGTAAGAACCTGATAGTCGATAAACTCCATATCGATCAGCTCGGCGCCAGCCCGGTAAGCCATGGCGTAGCCGTCGCCGGTAACGATGGGCGGCGAATCATTAAGGGTATGGAGCTGCGGCGCGCCGCCGGTGGCGATGACCGTCGATCTGGCGTGAACCACCACGGGCGTTCCTTCCCGGTAGAGGAACCCCCAGGCGCCGACCACCCTATCGCCGTCTTTAAGCAGATCGACGAACATGATGTGGATCATCGGCTCGATGTCCCAGCTTTTGGTTTTGCCCGACAGCGCCGCCATGAGCGGCTTGCCCATCAGCCGGTTGCAATGAACCATGCGCGGATAGCGGTGCGGAAAACCGCCGGGCACTTGATCGAAACGGCCATCTTCGGTCTTGACCAGGCCCAGCCCCCATTCATCCAACTCCGCCGAGCGGTCGATGGATTCGGTGCTGACGATGTCGATCAGCCGCTCATTGCAAAGCCCTTCGCCGCCGGCCTGGATGTCTTCGAAAAACAGATCGGGATTGTCCGCCGGATCGGAATGGCCGAGCGCCAGGGAATGGCCGCCGCGCGCCATCGACGAGGAGCCCGACGCATAGGTGCTCTTGGTTGCGATCATCGGCCTTACACCGGAGCGCATCGCACCGACCACAGCCAGCATGCCGGCAACGCCGGAGCCGATGATAAGCATGTCTGTCTGGATGCGGCGAATGTCTTCGGGCGGGTTCATGATTAAGAACGCTTTCCGTTGTGATGGGTTACGCGGCCCTGATGATAGCCTTAAGAGCCTCTCCGGCGAAAGGCGATTAGATGGCGGTTGAATTGACGGGGCGTAGCGGGCAAGATTTTCGCTTAACCGGGAGTTCAAACCATGACCACGCAAACCAAAGACAAAGCCGTCGGCGCCGATGTGCGCGCTCGCCTCGACCATCCGATCATCGATGGCGACAGCCACACCCAGGAGACCGCCTTTGGCATGGAGGATTTCCTGAAACCCGTGGCCGGCTCGGAGATCGCGGCCCTTTGGTCCAAATTCCGATCCGTCCATACGGTGCAGCCCTTGCGCCTGACATTTTGGAATGTGCCGTCCGGTCCGGCCAGCATTGATCGGGCCATGTCCATGCTGCCCAGGCTGCGCAAGGCGCGGCTGGAAGAGGCTGGGCTCGATTACTGCGTCATCTACACCACCATGGGCCTCGCACTGGTCGGCCACCGCAACGAAGAATTCCGGCGCGCCTGCTGCCGGGCGATGAACGTCATGAACGCCGATATGTATATGGCCGCCGACGTCGCAGACCGCATGACCCCGGCCGCCGTGATCCCGATGAATTCGCCCGCCGAAGCCATCGAGGAATTGGAATATTGCGTCACCGAGCTTGGCTACAAGACAATCATGATCCCATCCGAAGTACGCACGCCCGTGAAAGAGGTCGCCGATCAGGCGCCGGAGCTGGCCGCCTATACCACCCACACCCATTCCTTCACCCTGGACGCGCTTTATGATTACGATCCCTTCTGGCAGCGCTGCGCCGATCTGAAAGTTTCCATCGGCTGCCATTCCAGCCCGAGGGGCGGCGGCGGATTGCGCGGCTCGCCCAGCAATTATGTGTTCAACCATCTGGGCAGCTTTGCGTCGGGCGCCGAATTCCTGTGCCGCTCGTTGTTCTTGGGCGGCGTGACGCGGCGCTTCCCCACCTTGCGCTTTGCCTTCCTGGAAGGCGGCGTTGCCTGGGCGGCCGATCTTTATGCCTCCATTGTCGAGGCGTGGGAAAAGCGCAATATGGATACGCTGATGGAGTATTTGAATCCGCACAATCTCGACATGGATCTGATGGTCGAAATGTTCGAAAAATACGGCAACGACTATTTGACGCCGGAGCGAATGCGCGGCTACCCGGAAACCCACAATTCCCGGCTCGACGAGAACCCGGACAATTACGATGATTTCCGCGCCTGCGAGATCAAACTAAAAACCGACATCCGCGAATTGTTCGTGCCCAACTTCTATTTCGGCTGCGAGGCCGACGACCGGCTCAACGCCATTGCCTTTGATGCCAAACTCAATCATATGGACGCCCGCCTGAAAGCCACTTTCGGCTCCGACATCGGCCATTGGGATGTGCTGGATTCAAGGAGCGTGGTGAACGAAGCCTACGCGCTTGTCGAACAAGGGCTGATGAGCGAAGACGATTTCAGGGACTTCACCTTCACCAACAATGTGACCCTGCACGCTGGCATCAATCCGGACTTCTTCAAAGGCACCGCCATCGAAGCCGAAGCCGATGCCGCCATGGCACGCGTGAACGCCGCCGCCGAGTAAGGGATCGCTTTACGGCAACGCTAATTCGCGGCGTCCGCCAGAATTATATCAGCGGCCTTTTCGGCAATCATAGTGACCGGCGCGTGGGTGTTGCCGGACGTGATGACCGGCATGATCGATGCATCGGCGATGCGCAATCCACCGATTCCATGCACGGCCAAACGATCGTTCACCACCGCCATCGCATCGTCGCCCATTTTCGCGGTGCCAACGGGATGAAAAATGGTAGTCGCAATGTCGCCGGCCAATTTGGCCAATTCCGCATCGGAGGTGAAATCAGCGCCCGGCTTGAATTCCACCGGCGCGTATCTGGCCATGGCGTTCGTGGCCATCAGACGGCGCGCATGGCGGATGCTGTCGGCAGCCACTTTGCGGTCATTATCGGTGGACAAGTAATTGGGCTTTATAGCCGGCGCCTGGTTGGCATCGTTTGACGTGATGTGACAGGTGCCGCGGCTTTCCGGGCGCAGATTACAGACCGAAACGGTGATCGCCGGAAATGTATGCAGCGGTTCGCCAAAGGCATCCAAAGACAAGGGCTGTACATGATATTCGATATTCGGCGTCTCGAACTCAGGCGCCGATTTGGTGAACAGGCCTAGCTGGCTGGGTGCCATCACCATCGGCCCGGAACGGCGCATAAAATAATCGGCGGCGATACCAAGCTTGCCCCAAAGGCTCGCCGACATTTCGTTCAGGGTCTTGGCGCCGGAGATTTTAAAAATCGTCCGTATTTGTAAATGGTCCTGCAGGTTTTCACCGACACCCTTCAATTCATGCACCACCGGAATATTATGCTCGGCCAAAATTTCGCCCGGCCCGATCCCCGACAATTGCAGGATTTGCGCCGAACCGATGGAGCCGGCGGCAAGGATCACCTCTTGATTGACGAAGGCTTTGCTCAGTTTGCCGCGCTGGCGAATTTCGACGCCGGTAACCTGGCGGCCATCGAAGCAAAGCCGTTCCACCTGGGCCTGGGTGATGATTTGCAGATTGCCCCGGTTTTTGACCGGATCGAGGAACGCTTTTCTGGAATTCCAGCGCACGCCCTTTTTCTGATTGACCGGAAAATAGCCAACGCCTTCGTTGTTGCCTTGGTTGAAATCATCGGTCGGCGCAACGCCAATCTCGCCGGCCGCTTCCGCCACACTGTCCAATATGGGCCACGAAAGGCGCTGTTCCTCGACCAGCAATTCGCCGTCCTTTCCGTGGAATTCGCTTCCCTCGCCATAATGATGTTCGGACTTGGTGAAATAGGGCAGCACGTCGTCCCAGCTCCAACCCACATTGCCCATTTGGCGCCACTGGTCATAGTCCCTGGCCTGGCCGCGCATATAGATCATACCGTTGATCGACGAGCAGCCGCCGAGCACCTTGCCGCGCGGATAATTTAACGCCCGGCCATTGAGCCCCGGTTCAGGTTCGGTCCGGTAGCACCAGTCGGTCTTCGGGTTGCCCATGCAATATAAGTAACCCACCGGTACATGCACCCAGAACCGGTTGTCGCTGCCACCGGCTTCGATCAGCAGCACTTTGGTTTTGGCGTCGCTGCTCAGCCGGTTGGCCAGAACGCAGCCGCCGGAGCCGGCGCCGATGATGATGTAATCGAAAGTGCCCCTATCGGTCATACCACCTCAAGGCCATAGCTCGGACGAGGCCAGGGCCGCGCCTTCGGCCAAGGTTTCCAGCTTTGCCCACATAACGGTGGGGTGCACCCGCTGATAACCTTCGGCCTGGGCAAAGCCGCAATCGGTTCCGGCGATCACGTTTTCTCGGCCCACCAGGCCGGCAAAGCGAACGATGCGATCGGCCACCAGACGCGGATGCTCGACGGTGATGGTGTGGTGCGAGACAACGCCGGGGATCAGGATCTTGCCGTCCGGCAGCTTGGTATCCTGCCACACCCGCCATTCATGTTCGTGACGCGCATTGGCCGCCTCGATGGAATAGGCGCCGGCATTGACCCGTAAGATCAGATCAATGATCGCCTCCAACGGCGCATCGGCGGTGTGCGGAATGTGCCAGCTTCCGAAACAGACATGGTAGCGGACCCGGTCTTCGGGAATGCCCTTAAGGGCGTGGTTGAGGGCTTCAACGCGCAGCTCCGCCCATTCCCGATATCGTTCCGGGCTCTGCTGAACCAGATGGTCGTACATGTTGGCGAGCACGGCATCGTCCACCTGCACCAGCAATCCGGCGGCGTGGATGGCCGCATATTCCTTACCCAGCGCCTCGGCGATGGCGTAGATATAATCATGCTCGTTCTGGTAATGCTCATCGACGCCGTCATAGGCGGTACTGGCCGGCGCGACGGCGGTGATGAAGGCTTCGGCCACATCGTTCCCGGCAAGCGCCGCTTTCAGGTTTTCGCAATCGCGCTCAATGGCGCCGGCGCCGGTGTAGGTGATGGCACCGATGCAGGCCTCGGTCGGGCGCCCTTCGACGGCGCTCGGCATCTCCTGCAATATGGCTTCGCGGAAGCGGTCCATGTCGCGGCCCATCCATTCCACGGGGCGCAATTGGTCCGGGCGGCGCTCCCAACCGGTCATACGGTCCAGCACATAGGCGGCCCAGCTCGACTTGCCGTATTCGCCGTCATTGACGATGTCGATGCCGGCTTCGGTCTGTTTTTTCACCACCTCGGCGGTGGCGCTTTGCAGCATCGCCGCATAGCTTGCCTGCGATTGCGCATCGCCGGTTCGCGCCGCTTCGCCGGCGGCCAGCAATTCGGCGGGCCGGATCAGGCTGCCCACATGGGTTGTCAAAATACGCTCGGTGCTTCGTTTCATGGCTGTGATCTCCTTTGTTCCCTTTGCGCCGAACCTAGCGCAATCGATCCGGCTGGCCAAACAGAGCGCCGCCGGTTGCTTGGCTGGGCCTCCTGGTCCATGGTCAGGCGATACCGAATCCCGGAGCCGCACAATGCAGATTTCACCGCTTGATCCCTTCGGCGCCGAAATCACCGGCATCGATCTGGCTGGCGACGTCGATATCACAGCGATTCAGGATGCCTGGTACGCCCATCAGGTTCTGGTGTTCCGGGATCAATCGCTCAGCCAGGACGATCAGCTTCGCTTTACCAGCCGGCTCGGGCCCATGGGCATATCGCGCAACACGATCACCGACGCAGGGCCGAGCGGCGAAGCGACCCAGCCTGGCATCATGTGGGTCACAAATCTTCGCCGCGGCGACGGCAGCGCCTACGGCCAGCCGCACGGGGGCGAGATGTGGTTCCATTCCGACATGTGTTATGCGGAAAAGCCCTATACGGCGACCATCCTTTATGCCATCGAGTTGCCGGCCTTGGGCGGCGCCACCCGCTTTGCCGATATGTACGGCGCCTATGAGGCCCTGCCCGGCGAGACAAAGCAAAGGATCGAAGGCAAAAGCGTCGTCCAGGTGCACGAATATCACCGGCTGGAACGCCCGTCGCCTGAGGCTGAGCGCCCCGATGCCTTGCAGTTCGCGCACCCGGCGGTGATCGTGCATCCCGAAACCGGGCGCAAAGCCTTGTTCGTCAACCGGCTGATGTCGGCAAGCGTGGTCGGCATGGAGGCGGACGAAAGCGAAGCTCTGCTGGAAGAATTGTTCGACCGCTCCGAGGACCCGGCCAAGATATTGAGCCACAATTGGCGCCCCGGCGATCTGGTGATGTGGGACAACCGCTGCACCATTCATGGCCGCGCCGATTTCCCCGAAACCGCACGCCGCATTTTGCGCCGCACCACGGTGATCGGCGAGCGCCCGTCGTAGTCAAGCGCCCCTTGTGCGCCCCCGAAAGCGATAGTTTGCTTGACGTATTCGCTGCATTAATGATGTCATCGCCGTTAACAGGGCAATCCATATAAGGGGGCATGGCGATGGGTGAGATACTTGGTATCGGAACGACGCATTATCCAGGCCTGACCGGCACTGACGAGGGATTAAGCTCGGTCTGGCAGCGTATTATCAATGCCCCGCTGATCGGTGAAAAATGGAAAGACAAGGCCAACTGGCCCGCCGGCATGATCGACGAGATCGGCGACGATATGGGCCTGGCCTCGGCCGCCGCCTACCGGGAGCGAATGTGGGACAACTTTCGCAAGCAGCGCAAAATGATCGACGAGTTTGATCCCGACTTTATCGTTATCATCGCCGATGATCAGTATGAGAACTTCAAAGAAGACATCATCCCGCCGTTTTGCGTCTATGGCCTCGACGATGATTTCGAGCAAGAAGTCTGGGGCCACGGCTTTGCCGCCACCAAGGACAATTACTGGGGCGAGCCCCACGATCTGAAGATGGACTTCCATGGCCACCGGGAGGGCGCCAAATATATCACCGCCGGATTGCTGACGCGCGGCGTCGCCATGCCGTATGCCTACCGGTTGCTGCATTCGCCGATATTGGCGCACGGCTTCAATTACTCGGTGCTCTATCTCGATCTCGACCGCCGGGGCTTCCCCTATCCGATCATTCCGCTGCATGTAAACTGTTATGGCTCATCGGTGATCACCGCCGGCGGCGCCTTCCAACACCTGTTCGAGAAGCCCGAGCAAAACGGCCTGCCCGATCCGCCCGGCCCTAACCCTGCCCTTTGTTACGAAGTCGGCGCCAATTTGGCCGAGGCTTTGGCGGAGAGCCCCTATCGTTCGGTGATCATGGCATCGTCGAGCTGGTCCCATTGTTTCTTGTCCACCAATACCGGCTACGTGATCCCGGATTTCGAAAGTGACCGCATGATGCTGGAAGCGCTGACCGACGGCGACTATGAAACCTGGCGCGGGCGCACAATGGAAGAGGTCGAGGCCGCCGGCCACCATGAATTGCTGAACTGGCATGTGCTGGCCGGCGCTATGGACAAGCTGGACCGCAAGCCGATGATCGCCGACTATGTAGAAACCTTCATCTTCCAGTCCGACAAATGCTTCGCCGCCTTCCCGCCCAATTGAGCACACATAATTATGACTTTGCTGGCGGGCAAATCGGTTATAACGTTGTCGCAAGTTGGATGGCGTTAAACAGGGAATGAAAATCTTTTGGAAATCATCGGCGATTCACTGAACGAACTTCCGTGGTTCCTGGCTTATTTGGCAACCGCGGTCGCGCTGACTTTGGTCTTTTGCGTCATCTACGCCTGGGTGACGCCCCATGCCGAGATCACGCTAATCCGGGAAAACAATCTGGCCGCGTCGTTGGCTTTCGCCGGCAGCCTGATTGGCTTTTGCATGCCGCTCGCCAGCGCCATCGCCAATTCCGCCGCCTTGGTGGATTTCGCCGTTTGGGGGGTGATCGCCATAATCGTGCAGATCGTAATTTTTTATCTGGTCCGCCTGCCCATACCCAAATTATCGGAGCGCATCGAGAACGGCGAGGTGGCCAGCGGTCTGTGGCTTGGCGCCGCATCCCTGGCCGGTGGCATGCTCAACGCCGCCTCGATGACGAATTGATCAAACACGGCCTGCCCTTGATTTAAGAGGCGCGCCGAATTTAAGGAAACATAATGCCATATTTGAAATCAAAAGCCGGGACTTTGGTGATGGGCGTAAGCCTGTTCGCCCTCGCCGCCTGCGAGGAGCCCAAGGTTGAGGCCGCCATATTCGAAAACATTCAGCAATGCATTTCCAATGGCGATGCGAACCCGGAACAATGCGAGCGAAACTTCCGTGAAGCCAAAAGCCAGCACGCCGCCGTCGCACCGAAATATGCAAACGAGGCCGATTGCCAGGCTGACTTCGGCGCCGGCAAATGCGAAAAAGCACCTTATAGAACGGCGGGCGGCGGCTCGGTCTTCATGCCCTTGATGGCCGGCTACATGATGGGCTCCATGCTCTCAGGCAGGAGTTTCATGTCGCCGCAGCCCTTGTACCGTTCGGCCTCCAGCCCCGGCACCTTCCGCACCGCCGACAATCGCAGCGCCGGCACCAGAACCGGGCGCACCCAGGTGGCGCGCACAGCCACGTCGCGCCCATCTGTCAAAACGGCAACCCGGTCGCGCGGCGGCTTCGGCTCATCCGGGCGGCGGTTCGGATCGGGCGCCACGTAATTCCGAAGCCTTAGAAATCATGCAGCGCATTTCGGTTAGCGAACGGTCCGGCCTGGCCGCCGCAGCAGCTGAGCACGGTTTCGAATATGCCGCCAGCGAAGGCGTCACCGGCTGGGACGAAAGCGGCTACTACCAATTCACTATGGCCCAAATCCAAGATAATTTGGCGGCCCCGGCGGAAGAGCTGGAAGGCTTTTGCTTTGAATTGGTCGAGCGCGCGGTCAATGACCAGGCGATCTTGGAGCGCTTAGGCATTGCCGAGCCGTTCTGGGACTATCTGGCCCAAAGCTGGCGGGATGGCGATAAAAACCTCACTGGCAGGATGGATCTATCTTACGACGGCACCGGACCGGCGAAGCTTTTGGAATACAATGCCGACACGCCGACGGCGCTGTATGAGACGGCGGTGTTCCAATGGGAATGGCTGGAACAGGCCGCCGAAGAAGGATTGATCCCGGAAAATTGCGATCAGTTCAACGATGTCCATGAGGCCATTGTTCAGAGCTTTGCCGCGATGAGTATCGAAGGGATAGCCCACTTCGCCTGCAACACGGATATCGAAGACGATAAGGGCACCCTCGAATATCTGGAAGAGTGTGCCAAGGAGGCCGGGCTCAAGACGCACCTCTTGGCCATGAACGATATCGGCCTCGATGACTGGGGGAAATTCACCGACACCGAAGAGGATGTGATCACCACCTTGGTCAAATTGTATCCCTGGGAATGGATCATGGACGAGGAGTTTGGATTAAAAGTACCGGCCAGCCGCGTTCGCTTTATCGAGCCGCCATGGAAAGCCATCCTTTCCAACAAGGGCATGCTGGCACTGCTCTGGGAAATGTTCGAGGGGCACCCCAATCTTTTGCCGACCTTTTTCGAAGGCGATGCGGGCGCGGATGCACTGGCCGGCACCTATGTGCGCAAACCCTTGCTGGGGCGGCAAGGAGCGAATATTCAGATGTACCGGGACGGTGCATTGCAAGGCTCAAGCGATGGCCCCTATGGTGATGGCGGCCAAATCGTTCAGGGATGCGCACCCCTGCCCGATTGCGGCGGCAGATATCCGCTGCTCGGCCTTTGGCTGATCGCCAGCAAGGCCGCCGGATTGTGTATCCGTGAAGGCCAGTCCTTGATCACCGGCCCCGATGCCCGAACGGTCCCGCACGTAATTCTGGATTGATGAAGCCGTTAAGTCCTTTTCCCAGGCTTGCCGACGGCATTCCCCAAGGCCATAATCACTTTCAATAAAAGGGAGGAACCGATTTGCTCGATCCGGTCGAACTATTTCCGGAAGTGCCCAACATCTATGCGTTTCCAAGCGTCCATGCCGACATGGTTTTCGACAAGTCCCGCGTCGCGGCCTATCGGGATGCGATCAATGAAACCGTCAAACCAGGGGATGTGGTTGCCGACCTCGGATCCGGAACCGGGCTCTTAAGCTTTCTCTGCCTCCAAGCTGGCGCGGCTCGTGTTCATGCCATAGAACGCAGCGACGTGATCGAATGGTCGAAAGAACTGGCCGATAAAAACGGCTTTTCAGACCGCATGGAATTTCACAAGAAGGACGCCCGCGACGAAAGTCTGGAGCTCGGCGAAAAAGTCGATGTCATCGTCAGCGAATTGATGGGGCATGTGGCCTTCGAAGAGGGTATGGCGGAAACCATTTGTGTCGCAAAGGAGCGATTTCTGAAACCAGGCGGTGCGACTATCCCACAGACGGTGACCTTGCGGGCGGCACTTGTTCATGCGGATGAGCTTTATCGTAATTATATCGATTCATGGAACGTGGTCGAAGGCATCGATTATTCGGCTATGCGGGAAAAAGCGGTTCAAAGCGCCTATGTTGTCGACATTCATGCCGACCAAATTTTATCCGACAGTCAGATTATTTCGGTCGAGGCGTTCTTGTCCAACCCACGAGATACCTACGACACATTCTCATTTACATCCTGGCGAACTGGCTCGATCAACGGCCTAGCGTTTTGGTTTGATGCCGACCTTACAGACCGAATTCGCTTGTCCAGCGGACCTAGGACCTACACCCATTGGCAGCAATGTTTTATACCATTTGAAAAACACATTAAAGTTTCAGCCAAACATAATATTCAGGTTTTGATTGAAATGAAGTATCGCAAATCTTTTGATCAAAAATTCGAATTCAAAATTTCGAAAATTGATGCTTAAAAACGATCATTAAACTTCGTATAGCTCTCAATAATATGAACCAAGAACCAGACATACCAATAAAAGAGGCCGAAGAGACTAAGGATCGTCGGACTCCTTCGGAGCCTGGACCCAACGATACGGTTATAATGTTTGTGGATATTGCTGGCGCATCAGAAGTATCAAATCATATGTCCGTGGAAAAATATTACAAAAAATTTCTTAAAAAATTTAGCCAGCTATTTATTCAAACGTGCAAGGAATTTTATAAGAATATACCTAAATCGATAATCGTCGATGAGGAGACGAAATGGTCTGCAAGAGGTGACGAAGGGATACTATTTTTTTTCCCGGTCTATAAAGGTGAATGGAGCGATCAAGAGTATTATGAATCAAAAAACAGAGGACTCGCGACGTGCGTCGATACAGCGATCCACATAGGACTTGCCTTAAAGCGCAAGTGGCTTCTTTCAGAGGAAAATTCAGCTCGAATTGCCCAAGGAATAATGCCTATCGATTTGGGTGTCGGAATTCACGTTGGCAAAACTTGGATAACGATTGAAAACGGCGAATATCAACCTGAAGGCTATGCGATTAATCTTGGTAAGCGGGTGGAAAGCCATTCTCGGAACGGACGCTATTCACGAATATTTGTCAGTGAGGCTGCGCATGCCGTGCTCGAATATCTGGCTGACGAAAGAACCTATACTTTCGACGAGGCAACATCGGTAGACGCAAAAGGATTTTCTCGAGAGGTTCGCGCGTTTGAAGTACAACATCATTTCCTCCCGACCGATTGGACAGACTATGTTTTATCTTTGGTAGATACGACACAACCATCTGACGGTATAGAACAAGATCAGCGCGACAAACGGACAAGACTTGCAAATCTATATACACCCGTTCCGACACAAAACGTCACGGAGGATGTCCAGTTTTCGACAGATAAAGAGTTCGATAGGTATTTGAGCCTCACAAAGGAGGCGCGAGCGATAAACCCAACAAATATTTGGCTTTCTGAACAACTGATCAAGGCTGATATGGTTTCAGACCTATACCATTTGGCCAAGATCAATGGAAAAGTGCGTGATCGATCAGATATTGAAAAGGACCTAGAAACTAAGTCAGAAATGGGAACCAAATATCAAACTGCATTTGAAGTTGCTTCTTATCTTTCGCAGAGCGACTTGAGAGATGCTGGTGTTTTGATGATTCAGGGTCTTATAGAAGGTGAACGTCTCGATTTCGATGGAGAGCAACGTAGGTACAGGCGCGCACAAAATTTTTCAGATCAAATTGCTCGCTTGGCATGGTACAGGGGTTATTCATGCGCTCAGCAAGCCTACAACATATTTGATTGGGAAAAGGTCAATAAAGAGACCCGTGACATTACTAATAATTTCGACAGCCGCCAATTGGACTACTGCATTAAATTCGTGAGAGATGATATTGAGTTAATTGCCGACAAGGAGGCCCTCAAAATAAATCTTTGCGAATGGATAAAAAACGCCAGAGACTTTCTGACATCATCTGTGGAATTGTCCCCATTTTCGGCTTGGCCAAAGCAAGCATTGGGAATCGAACTTATTATGTGGACCAGCGACCAAACGGCAGAGGGGATGGAAGAGATAGAATATGGCAAAGAGCTAATTAAAGCTGCTTGTGAAATCTTGCCCGATGTAAAGCTGTTTCTAACCGAGCATAAATACATCGAAAAAATATCGGATGAGGAATGGGTTCAAGATATATTGTCCAATGAATAAACTTCTTAGTCCAAACTTCATCTATGACGAACGCCAGCTAGAGCATTCTAATGCTCGCGTACTCGCCTTAGTATCTGAAAGCGGCTGCAAGGTCTTGTATTCCCCGAAGGCATGTACCGTTCCAGGCGTTTTGAAAAACCTCGCAAATCATATGGACGGATTCTCTTGCTCGTCATTATTCGAAGTGCATCTGGTTCAGGAAGTGGTCAAGCATAGCGGTGCCATCCATTTGACTACGCCGGGCATTTTGGCATATCAAATCGATGAGATTATTGAGGCCTGTGACACCGTCGTTCTGAACAGCCTTTCCCAATGGCTTCGGTTTCGAGAAGAACTTAAAGGTACCGTCGATCTCGGTCTTCGCATCAATCCCCAATTATCATTTGCCGAGGACCCCAGGTACGACCCTTGCCGAGAATATTCCAAATTGGGCGTACCGCTGGACCAGTTGGCAGACCAGTTCAGTAATTCGCCACAAACATTTGTCGGACTAAACGGTCTCCATTTCCACAACAACTGTGATTCCACCGACCCGGCCGCGCTGGCGGCGACGGTCGATAAAATCATTGCCGCAATCCCAAGCCTCCTAAATCAAGTTAGTTGGATCAATCTTGGCGGTGGATATTTGCTCGATGAATTCGAGGAGCCTGATATATTTACAGGCACGGTCCAGCGCCTAACCACCGAATACGACCTAGATGTCATCATCGAGCCGGGCGCAGCATTGGTCCGAACCGCCGGCTCCATCGTTTCCTCCGTCATCGATTTGTTCGAAAGCGACGGCATTACCGTGGCGGTACTCGATACCACCGTGAACCATATGCCCGAAGTTCTTGAATACGAGTTTGTCCCGGATGTCCTGGGGCACGTGGACGGCGGTAAATATTCCTACCTGTTGGCCGGGTGTACCTGTCTCGCCGGAGACCAGTTTGGTATTTCATCCTTCGACGCGCCCATTGAAATCGGATCGACAATTACCTTCCCCAACACGGGCGCCTATACCATCTCCCGCGCCAATACGTTTAATGGCGTGAATTTGCCATCGATTTACCGCCGGGATATGTCGGGCAATCTCATCCTTGAAAAAGAACATACGTTCGAAGAATTCGCGGCGCGGGCGGGGGTGGTTTCTAATGTTCGTGTCTGAACAGAGTTTTTCTCTGCCCGCCCAGCAAGGCCAGAGCGATTTGATCGATTATTTCCGCCAGGCGTGCCGCTTTCGTTTGGACAAGGGGAGCGTTCCAATCCGTTTCGCGGTTACCGCCTCGGATGCCCAAGAATATAAGTGCGAAATTGGCGCGGCTGAAGACGTAAATTCGGCGACGGCTTTGAACGAAAATTCGATCTTTGATTTTCGCCGCCGCGAGACAGAAGACACCAGCTCGTTCAACGCGGTCTTTCTGGTGCCAACGGGCATCGGCGCTGAAATCGGCGGGCATGCCGGCGATGCGACACCGGTGGCGCGTATGCTGGCGCAATCCTGCGATGAATTGATTTTGCACCCCAACGCGGTAAATGCTTCCGATATAAATGAAGCACCGGAGAATTCCCTTTATCTGGAAGGCAGCGTCATCACCCGCCTGATGATGGGCAGCATTGGTCTGCAACGGGTGCGGTCGAACAGATTGCTCGTGGTCATTGATGGCGATCACGAAGATATATTTGTGAATGCCACGCTAAATTCGGTGGATGCCGCCAGGGCCTGTTATGGGGTTCATATCGTCGATGTGCTGAAAATGATTCCCCCCGTTCGCTTGGCCGGTGCGTTCTCGGAAGCGGGCCGCGCGGCTGGCACTGTCGAAAATTTAGACTACTTATTCGAAGTACTGGCGGAGCGGCGCCAGGACTATGATGCCGTCGCGATTGCATCCATCATTGATATTCCAGATGGATCGGTGCTTGAGTATTTTGCCAGCGATGGCACGGAGGTAAATCCCTGGGGCGGCGTGGAAGCCATGCTGACCCATGCCATATCGGCGGAATATGATGTGCCGTCCGCACATGCGCCCATGATGGAAGGCCAAGATATTGCCAATGCCGATCTCGGTCAGGTTGATCCGCGCATGGCCGCCGAAGCTGTGTCCATGACATTCCTGAATTGTGTTATGAAGGGGCTTCAGAAAAGCCCTAAAATTATTTCGGATGCCAGCCTGTTTAATCGCCCGGAAATATTCACGGCTTCGAATGTTTCTTGTCTGGTGATCCCCGAGGGTTGCCTGGGTCTGCCAACCTTGGCCGCGTTGGAACAGGGAATTCCTGTCATTGCCGTAAAGGAAAACCGCAACCTGATGCGCAACGAATTGGCCGCGCTACCATGGAAACCAGGCCAGTATTTTGAGGCCGAGAGCTATCTGGAGGCCTCCGGCGTTATAAACGCGCTGAAGGCCGGCATCGAGATAGGAACCCTAAGACGGCCACTCGGCCAAACAAAACCACAAATTGTGAGTAGAGAGCGTCAGGAAACGATCCCTCGCCCCGGCGACGGGAAAACCAATATCGGGTAGAGCCTCCTCGAAACCTCCTCACTAAATACAGAAAACTGTATTTGCGAATATCGCCCAGCCCGACTACACTGGTGGCCAGGCAATGGAGGGGGATATGCGCCGCGCAATCAAAACCATCGGCATCTTGTTTTTGGGCGTCATTCTTTCGGGCTGCACCGTTGGGATGCCCTACAACAGAATCAAGGCGGACCTGCCGAAACTGTCCGCCGGCAAAAGCCGGGTCTTTGTCTATCGGACATTCATTGTGCCCGAGCTTATGCATCCACGGGTGGTCCTGATTGACGGCAAGCCTTTCGGCGATGCCTTGACCGGCACTGCAAGTTACCGGGACGTGGCGCCGGGCGCCCATGAGTTCTCCATCGCCGACCGTCATTCCAAATTGAAGGTGCAATTGCAGCCTGGCAAGGTGACCTTTTTGCGCATCACCATTGTTACCGCCAAGGACAGCGGCATCGATACGATCATCAAAGTTATTCCGAGCAATAAAGCCGAAGCGGATTTGCATGGCATCAATGTGATCGAAGCCAAGGTCCGCGATCTGGTGAAATAACATGCTCGAGCAGTATCACTTCACCAATTTCGTTCATCGCAATATCAACGCAAGTCCGATCGCAACCAGCGACCATTGCGCGACCATGCTGTAAATTTTTTGCGAGGCGATTTCGAACAGCCGAGTGCCCGCCCAAGTTCCAATCATTGTCCCTGGTATGAGAACCGCGGCGCGAATAAATGTCTCGGCGCTGATACCGTTGCCGGCCAAGAGTGTAATGATCAATATGATGCCCATCATCGAAGCGGTGACGGCAATGTTTGCCCTTTGCACCGCCACCGATTCCGGAGATGCGAGATAATAGAACACCATCAGAGGACCTCCACTACCCGTAAACCCGTACACGCTGCCGGCTACGGCACCAACGGCGGCGGACGCGACCACGTTTCGGGGACCGGTGTACCGCCATCCCAAAATGAGGGCGAGACCGCACGCTGCTATTAATGCGCCAATAGCCGGTTTGACGGTCGAAGCATCTGCGACCAGCAAGGCCATTGCTGTAAGCGGTACGGTGACAACAACCGCAATGCAGAGGGGGATGGTTTCCGACCACTTGATATGATCGTACGTCTTTCGAAGCAGCATCGCCGAGGAGACGAGGCCGAGCACAGCCGAAATAGCGATCGCTTCGAGCGGTCCATAGACAAACGTCAACAACGCGGCGTTGACCAATCCCGCAACAAAGCCGGTAAATCCCCGGGCAATGCCAGCTAGAATGACGATAAAATATGCGACGGCGAGGTCCGCAGATATGACGTGGATCAGAGCGTCTTGCATCGCATATTCTCTGACTAGGAAATCAATGGGAAGGTAATTTTGCGCCTAGCCTACTATCGGGAATGGATGTCCAAAAATGTCAGTGATGGCAAGGAATTTCATTGGGCTGAGGCGTCTCGCATGCCGCGCCGCTTGCCGTTTCGCGAAAACCTATTAAATTTGTGGGCAACAGAGACGAAGCCCCGCCCAAGGAGAGGTACGCCATGAACGATCATACGGTCACGCTGGATACATCCACGTCTCCCGCCGGAATTACCTACGCCGATAATTTCAACGTGGCGGTGGCGTTCATCGACCGCCATATCAGCGAAGGCCGTGCTGACCGGGTCATCATCCGCGAACACGGCGGCGGCACGGTTACCTATGGGGAGTTGGCCGAAAATGTGGGCCGCGCCGGCAACGCGCTCACCGGCCTTGGGCTGGCCCCCGGCGAGCGTCTGCTGATGATGGTCAAAGATGCGCCCGAATTTTTCTATGTATTTTGGGGCGCCATCAAGGCCGGCATTATCCCGGTGCCCTTGAACACGCTGCTCCGGGCCAAAGACTACGCCTATATGATCGAAAATTCCGTTGCGGCCGGCATCGTCTATTCGGCAGAATTCGCCGGCGAAGTGGATCCGGCTATCGAAGCCGCCAAACACGCGCCGGCGCTGGTGATCGAAGCCGCCGGCGATGGCGGATTGCTCAGCAAAATGAAAGACGCCTCGCCGGAACTGGCGCCGGCGCCCGCCAAGCCGGGCGATGATTGTTTCTGGCTCTATTCGTCGGGCTCCACCGGCAATCCGAAGGGCGTTGTCCACGCCCATAAAGATATGGTGGTCACCAGCCAGTATTACGGGACGGAGACCATCGGCCTCGGCGAGGGCGATGTGGTTTTTTCAGCGGCCAAGCTGTTCTTCGCCTACGGCCTCGGCAACGCCATGACCTTTCCATTATGGTCAGGCGCGGAGGCGGTCCTGTTCGAAGGTGCGCCGGCGCCAGACGTCGTGCACGCGGTGATCGAAGAATACAAACCCAGCGTCTATTTCGGCGTCCCCACCCTTTATGCGGCGCAAATGCGCGCCTTCGATGAGCGCAAACCCGATCTTTCCTCGGTCCGATTGTTCGTATCGGCGGGCGAGGCCTTGCCGCCGGACCTACTGCGCCGTTGGATCGATGCCACTGGCCTGCCAATCCTCGACAGCATCGGTACCACCGAAATTCTGCATATATTCCTGGCCAACCGGGAAGACGATTTCAAGCCCGGCTCCAGCGGCAAGACGGTGCCCGGCTACGAAGGGCGCATCGTCGGCGAAGACGGCAACGACGTGCCCGACGGCGAAACCGGCAGCCTGATGATCCGAGGCGATTCGCTATTGAAGCTCTATTGGCGCAACCCGGAAAAGACCAACGAAGCGTTGCAAGACGGCTGGATGTATACCGGTGATACATATTACCGAGACGAGGACGGATTTTTCTTCTGCTGCGGGCGCTCAGACGACATGCTTAAAGTCGGCGGCATCTGGTGCTCGCCGGTGGAGATCGAGGCGAAGTTGGTGGAGCATCCGAAAGTACTGGAAGCCGCCGTCGTTGGCCGTGCCGACAACGAAGAGCTGATCAAGCCGGAAGCCTTTATCGTGCTCAACGATGCGTCTGATGCCTCGGACGCGCTGTCAGCGGAATTGCTGGAGCATTGCAAAAGCGGATTGGCGCGCTACAAATACCCGCGCTGGTTCAATTTCGTCGATGACCTGCCAAAAACAGCGACGGGAAAAATCCAGCGTTTCAGGCTCCGCGACGGTTAAATATTTACGACTATTTCCTGGGACAAGTGACCTATTTCATCCATGTTGTACCTCTACGATCGTTTTTCCCGTTTCCTCGGTAGGAGGATGGGCGCCGGCGATGCGGCACATCGGCAAGCCCTTCCGACACCCCGAGGGAACGGGAAAAACGACCCAGAGGGCGACGCTGCAAGGCTCCCGGTCGTTGTCGCGCGCAGCTTGTGGTGGATTGGCACCACGGCGCGGCGCGCTCCTAGCCGAAAACCTTGCAGCGCCGTCGTAGTGGCACAACATGGATGAAATAGGTCACTAGCATGCAAGAAAAATTGATGGACCTGAAGGAGGCGGTCGCCTCGCTAGTCAGTGACGGCGACAGCATCGTGCTCGGCGCGGCACTGGAAAACGCCATCCCCTTCGCCGCCACCCACGAGCTGATCCGCCAGGGCTTTACCGGTCTCAACATGATTGCGCCAATTTCCGACATGTCCACCGACATGCTGATCGGCGCCGGCTGCTGCAACGAAATTACCGGCGCCTGGGTCGGCAACGTGTCCGCCGGGCTCGGTCATAATTACCGGCGGGCCACCGAGAAAGGCATCCCGCACCGGGTGAAGGTCAACGATTACTCCAACTTCACCCTCGGCATGGCATTATTTGGCGGCGCCTACGGGCTGCCCTATATCGCCGTGAAGTCCCTGCTTGGATCAGACATTCCCAAGTCCAATCCACTGTTGAAAGTGACCGACAACCCGTTCACAGAAGGCGAAGACCCGGTTGTTCTGGTGCCAGCGCTGAAACCGGATGTGGCATTCCTGTCCATGCAGCGCGCCGACCGTTTCGGCAACGCCCATTATTGGGGTTCCTACGGCTTAACCCAGGAATCCTCCATCGCGGCGGAAAAAATCATCGTGCTGGCGGACGAGATTGTCGAGCCCGAAGTGATCGCGTCGGACCCCAGCCGCGTGGTTATCCCGGGCTTTGGCGTCAATGCCGTCTGCCACATTCCCGCCGCGTGCCATCCATCGCCGCTGATCGGCTGCTGGACGCGGGACAATGAATTTTTTCACGAATATCACAAGCTGACTCGCGACCCGGAAGGCTTTGAGGCCTGGATCAAGGAGTGGGTGTTGGATATTCCCGATCACGCCGCCTACCGCGCCAAACTGGGCGAGCGGCTGGAACAGTTCCGCATCCGCGGCAAAGCGTTATCGGCGCCTGCCAACTACGCGGTAGAGTAAAGCCAATGAGTTTAGATTATTCGACCCAGGAATTGATGATCATCGCGTCCGCGCGCGAGATTAAGGACAACGAGCGCATCTTTGTCGGCATGCGCCTGCCGATCACCGCCTATGGCGTTGCGCGCCTGACCCATGCGCCGAACGCAGTCGGCCTGTTCGAAAGCGGCATCGCCCGTTACGAGCCGGCGGACGGTATGCTCTATACCATGTGCGACGCCCCCAACCAGCTGGGCGCCGCCTGGACCTGCGGGCTGATCCAGATCATGGGCATGCTGTCAGGCGGTCGCGTCCATGCGGGGTTCATCGGCGGCGCCGAGATCGATAAATTCGGCAACATCAACACGTCGTACATCGGCGGCATAGAAAACCCCAAGGTAAAGCTGCCGGGCTCCGGCGGCGCCGCCGATATCGCCGCCATGTCGCAACGGCTGATCGCCATCATGAACCACGAAAAACACCGGCTGGTGGAAAAGGTCGAATTTATCACCTCGCCAGGGTTCCTGGATGGCGGCGATGCCAGAAAGCGCGCTGGATTACCGGGCGCTGGGCCGTCGGCGGTGATCACCGACCGGGCCATCTTGCGCCCGCACGGTCCCACCAACGAATTGCATCTCTCCACCATCCATCCCGGCCATAGCCAAGCGGAGATATTGGAGAACACCGGCTGGGATTTGAAAATCGCGCCAGACCTAAGCGAAACACCGGAACCCTCATCCGCCGAGATGGACGCTCTCCATCAAATCGACAAAGACGGCTATTGGCGCTAGGCGCGTTGGACGAAATCTAGGAAATCGCGCTGCGTACGCCGGGGCCGTTCAAATAGGTGAAGCCGGCAGTGCGGGCGACTTTGTCGAGTGTTTCGTTAGCAATGCCGTGCAAGTAGGTATGCAGACGCCCGGCCCCGGCAGAGGCGCAAAAGGTCTGCAAGTGCGGCTTGATCTGCTCCGCCGGCCAAGCCTTGTCCATCAGATGGAACGAGACGCCTTGGAAATTGCAATTCGTGAATATGGTAAAGTTGGTCCAGCCAGGGCGCGGCCGGGCGATGTAATGGCGGCAGAATGGAAACACTGTGATCGCAAGATTATCGAGATATTCGAGGCTGAGCTTTTCCGGGAAATTGAACAGCTCGAACACCAGTTTTCCTTCGGAATTGTTCTGAATTTCTCGGCATTTCTCGGCAAACGCATTCGCAAAGCTGGACAGGCCGAGACCCAGCACATTGATCGGCACAATCACCGTGGGCGATTTCCCGTCCACCGAAACCTTGTTGATAAAACGCTCCACAAGGCTGAGCATTTTGCTCAAATTCGATGTCATCAGGGCTTGATCAAGAATACGCTCCGTCGATCCGGCGACCAACAATGCGTCGCCGGACATAGCGCCGCCGGTGCCTTCGATTTCAGGCATGCAATAATACAGATTTTCCGCCGGCGCACCGGATACCACCACCGGCCAGAACTTGGCGGTCAGATCGGCAGGGACAGTATTTGTCTGGGACAAGGGCTCGTTCACCGGTAATTTCCAAATTCGATTTTGGCGCAACGCTTGCATACTAACATGTTAAGCGAAGCGGCCAAATTCAAGCTAAATGAATGACGCCACGGCGGCGGCGGCGGCGCCCATCAGGGCCAAGGCTATACCGCTCATCATATAGGGCCGCGAAGGCCCGCCGAACAATGCTACCAGCTTGGCGATCCCCGCGCCGAAATACAGCAATGCCAACAATAAAGGCGGCAAAAACGGCAAATGCACCAGCCAGAATAGGGGCCCCAAGGCTGGCCCGCCGATGCGCGGATCAAAGCCGAATAGAACCTGCCAGGCCAATTCCAGGTTAGCGCTGGCGCCCGGGAATGCACCGCCGAGGGGGCCGAGCCCAAGAGCCAGCACCGCGATGATCAGCAATCCGATCAAAAGCCGGCCAGCCGTGGCCAATCGACCGGCATGCGGGCGCGCCGCCTCCAAGGTGATTGCCGCCGCCAATCCGGTGGCCAGAAAGCTGGCCAGCATCATGCGCCAATTAGAATGCACGGGCAGATCGGCTACCGCCAGATGGCCGGCCAGAAAGGCACCGTAGGTGGCCAAATACACGAACGGGAGGGATGCCGCGAAAACCGCGAATTGGCGATCAAGGACGGATTTCAAAGGCCCGGCTTGGAGCCGCCGCGCCCCCAGCCGCGCCGCCAGAACGGCGGACTGGCAGACGAAATACAATAACGGCGCCGCCAGGATGGAGCCGAGCACGGCGTGCCCAATGGGCATGTTGAGCAAGCGCCCGGTGAGCGAGGTGAACACATAACCCGGAACGAAAAAGAAGACGGCGGCGAATATGGCGACCGAAATAAAGGCGGTTAGTTTTTGCGCTCGGCGCATCTCGCCAAGGATCATGAGAAGGACATAGGCGGCGAATATGGCAAGCACCACCAGAAACAAAAACGCCGAGCCGCCGCGTAGCATATTGACCAAGGCGGCCAGTGGAATGACCACCAGGGTCATCGCCATGAACACGTTGCTGGCCAGCATATTGTCTTCCGATTGCCCGAACCAGTGTTCGATGAAAGCATCGCTGCGCACCGCCAATTGCCGGGCCACCAGACCGGGTAGGAGCCGCCAGCCGGTGTCCGCCAATCCGGCCCAGCCCTTGCGAAGCGCAGCTCTAAGGCCACCGCCAGCGTCCGCCGTCTGTCCTAAATCGAGAAACACCAGGAACAGCCCGACGGCGGCAAGGATGATGGCGGTTACGCTGAACAGTCCATCGACAAATTCTATGCCCGGAATATTCATGGCTCCTCGGATTGCCTCTTTCTGATCAGCGCGTAAATTCGATTTCGCCGCCCGGCAATAAATAAAGAACAATCGCAGCGCCATCGGTTACCGTCGGATTGTGCGCCGTGCCGGGGCCGTACACCACCCAGCCCTGGCCGCTGCCGTCAAACTTGGCATCGCCTTCCACTGGCATGACCAGATCCACCTCGCCCTTGGGATGGCTGTGGTGCGGGCCGACCACATCATTCATGGCCACCACATCGACGCTGAAGCCGTCCAGATCCTTGATGACGCGGCCAAACTTGATGCCGCCATATTCCTGATCGCACATCCAGCCCGCTTCGATGGCCGCATCGCAGGCCGCGCGGATGGCCCCGATTGTCTCGCCATCGGCGGGAAATGCATCATCCAAAAAGGCGCCCAAATCGGCGTCCAGCGCTCTTCCCTTAATGGCGCCGGTCACTTCCGCAACCAGCGCCTGGAACCCAACCTTATCCATCTAAAATTCCTCCTAAAATTTCGCCGTCCCTTTGCCTAGCTACTGGATACATATCCCGGCCCGCCAAGGCTACCGGTTTCTCAAATAGCCTTGTCGCCAGGGCCGCGTTCGCTTAAGATTGGCCATATTGTTCGGTACCCAAACAATATCTAAATGGACACCAAATACCATGCCCAATCCAGACAACAAAACCCTGCTGCGCTGCACCGTCAACGGCAAGGAGCATGAACAAAGCATCCCCGATAACCTGCTGCTGGTGGATTATTTGCGCGAACACCTTGGCCTCACCGGCACCAAGATCGGCTGCGACGGCGGTGAGTGCGGCTGTTGCACGGTGCTGGTCGATGGCACGCCCCGCCATGCCTGCCTGACCCTGGCCGCGGTCTGCAACGATGCGCGGGTGGAAACCATCGAATCTCTGGACACGCGCGGGCGATTGTCGGCCATTCAGCGCGGCTTCCACGAAAAGCTCGGCTCCCAGTGCGGCTTCTGCACACCGGGCATGGTGATGGCCGCCGAGGCCTTGCTGCGCGAAAACCCGGCCCCCAGCGAGGCCGAAATCCGGCGCGGCATGGCCGCCAATATTTGCCGTTGCACCGGCTACGTCAAAATTATCGAGGCCGTGCAATATGCCGCCGAAGAGATCGGCGCCGGCCAGGAGGCGGCCCAATGAACGAATTATCGAAACCGGTCAAATCCATCGGCGTTGCCAAACCCCTGGTCGACGGCCCGGAAAAAGTGTCGGGCAAGGCCATGTATTCGGCGGACTTTATTCCCGACGGATGCCTGGTTGGGCGCATATTCCGAAGCCCGGTGTCCCATGCGGAAATCATCGGCGTCGATATTTCCAAGGCCGCCGCCCTGGACGGCGTCGTCACCGTGATCACCGGCGATGATTGCGACGAGACCTATGGCATATTACCTATCGCCCGCTTTGAATACCCGCTGGCCAGAGACAAAGTCCGCTACCGGGGCGAGCCCGTTGCCTGCGTCGCCGCCGTGGATGTGGAGACAGCGCAAGCGGCCATTGATCTGATTGAATTTACCTATAAGGAGCTGCCCGCTTATTACACATCCGAAGACGCCATGAACGAGGGCGCCCATGATCTGCACGAACACCGGCCCGGTAATATTGAGCGCGATGTAGATTATGAGCTGGGCGATGTGGACGCGGGCATGGATGGCGCCGATCTGGTCATGGAGGAAAATTATAATTGCGCCGAGATTTGCCAGGTGCAGTCGGAGCCGCATGCCGCCATCGCCGAATATGATCCCGAGCGCGATACCATGACCGTGCACGCCTCCACCCAGGTGCCCTACTACGTCCATCTGATGCTGGCCAAGACCCTGAAAATGGACAAATCTCGCATCCACATGATCAAGCCCAAGATCGGCGGCGGCTTCGGTTGCCGCACGGAATGCTTGAACGTGGAGCTGATCTGCGCTTTGGCGGCGCGGGCCGCCGAAGGCACCGTCCGCCTGGTGGTCAGCCGCGAGGAAACCTTCATCACCCACCGGGGCCGCCAGGAAACCGACGTCTGGATGAAAATCGGCCTCAAAAAGGACGGCACCATCGCCGCCGTCGATTTCAAGGTGGTGATGCGCGGTGGCGCCTATTCGGGCTACGGCATCGTCACCATCCTTTATGCGGGCTCGCTGATCTACGGCATGTATGATTTCGAAGCCTGCCGCTATCGGGGGCTCCGAGTGCTCACCAACACGCCGCCGCCGGGCGCCATGCGCGGCCACGGCACCGTCGATGTGCGCTATGCGTTTGAAAGCCTGCTGGACGAAATGGCGGTGCAGCTGGGCCTGGATCCGTTCACCGTGCGGCGCAAGAATTTGCTGCAAGCGCCCACCTTCACCTTCAATGATTTGATGATCAATTCCTACGCCCTCGGCGAATGCCTGGATTGGGTCGAGGAGAAAAGCGGCTGGAAGAAGCGCAAAGGCAAGATGGGTCCCTATCGCGGTCTCGGGCTCGGCTGCTCGCATTATCCTTCAGGCGCCTCGAAACCGGTGAACTGGACCGGCGAGCCGCACGCGACAGTGCATTTGAAACTGGATTGGGACGGCTCGATCACTATTCTTACTGGCGCTCCGGAAATCGGCCAAGGCTCGGACACGGTGATGACCCAGTGCGTAGCCGAAGTGCTTGGCCTGGATATGTCGCGCCTTCGCATCCTGTCATCAGACAGTAAATTGACGCCGAAGGACAACGGCTCTTATTCGTCCCGGGTCACCTATATGGTCGGCAATGCCTCCATCGACGCGGCCACCAAGCTGAAAACAATTTTGGTCGAAGCGGCGGCGAAAAAGCTGGACGCCAAACCGGAAGACATTGAATGCCTTGGCGAGACCTACCGCGCCGCCAGCCAGGACGAAGGCCTCACCTGGGACGAGGTTGTCTATGCGGCCCTGGAAGGCGAAGGCACGCTCACTGTCAAAGGCAACTTCGACACCATTCCGGAATCGTGGGGCACCAAAAAATACCGGGGCGGCGCCATCGGCGGCTCCATGGCCTACGCCTACGCCGCCGAGGTGGTGGAGGTGTCTATCGATCCCGACACCGCCCAGATCACCGTCGAAAAAGTGTGGGCTGCGCAGGATGTAGGCCGCGCGCTCAACCCCCTAAGCGTCGAGGGCCAGATTCAAGGTTCAGTCTGGATGGGCATGGGCCAGGCCATATCCGAAGGCACCATCTATCACGAAGGCCTGCCGGTCACATCATCGATGCTCGACTACCGGGTGCCAACAATCATCGAATCGCCGCCGATCGAGACCGGCATCATCGAAAGCATCGATCCGCACGGCCCCTTCGGCGCCAAGGAAGCCGGCGAGACGGCCTTGGCGGCGTTCATACCGGCCCTGACCAACGCCATCGCCGATGCCATCGGCGTGCGGGCGCTCGATCTGCCGGTAACGCCGGACCGCTTGCTGGCGCTGATGGAAAAGAAAAACGAAACCAAGGACGCCGCCGAATAGGCGGGCAAGAAAGATAGAACCATGGAATATATGCCAGATTTTCACTTGCACCGGCCCACCAATATCGACGAGGCGCTGGAGATAAAGGCCCAAAACCCCGGCGCCCGCGTCGTTGCCGGCGGCACCGACCTGCTGGTCAATATCCGCCGCGGTATCGAGCAACCAGATGCGTTGATCGATTTATCCGGCACCCGCGGCTTGAATATGTTCTCCGACGATCACGAGGGATTGTCCCTCGGCGCCGGGCTGAGCCTAAAGATGATCGCCTCGCTGGAACCGGTGCGCGATAAGTATAAAGCCGTTGCCGATGCCGCCCTTGCAGTCGCCGGCGCCACCCATCAGGCCTATGGCACCCTCGGCGGTAATCTCTGCCTGGACACGCGCTGCCTGTTTTATAATCAGAGCGAATGGTGGCGCAAAAGTAACGCCTATTGCTTGAAGGAGCGCGGCGAAATCTGCCACGTAGCGCCCGGCGGCACGTTCTGTTTCGCGGCCTTTTCCGGCGACATGGCGCCGGCCATGCTGGTCTTCGGCGCCCAGGTGGATATCGAATCGCCAGCCGGCAACCGGCGCATTCCGCTGGCCGATCTGTACCGGAATGACGGTATGGACCACCTGGCCCTGGCGGCGGATGAGATTATCACCGGCGTTTCTCTGGCGGCCGGTTTGGGCGGCGATGCCTCGGGTTATGAAAAGGCGCGGGTGCGGGGCTCCATCGATTTCCCGCTGGCCGGCGCCGCCGTCCGCTTGAGGAGAAACCCTGATGGAACGCTCGCAGATTTGGCCATCGCCCTCACCGGCGTCAATCCAATGCCGCATTTGCTCAAAGGCACCGATGCCTTTCTTGGCAAAAAACTGGGTGAGGCCGAACTGGATGCGATTCGCGATTTGGCCCGCAAACAGGCGAAACCCATGCGCACCACCACGGTTGCCCCCTGGTACCGGCGGCGCGTGGTCGGCGCCCTCGCAAGGCGGCTGACGGCGGAACTGTACGACGCAGCGGTGGAACCGGAAGACACTTAAGGACCACGGGCGACAGTCTTAATCAGCATTCAAGCTTGTACCGTTCAGGGATCGCCCGGGTCTGTCAGCCGGGCACATCGCCTTGGTGTGCAACGATGATGTCGCTGCCGGGTTCCGGAGTTGTCTGATAGCTGGCCAACTGATCGGCCTGTACGTCATGGAGAATAATTTCCGTCTCGTTGCCGTTGACCTGGATTATCGTGTCATTGCCGTCTTGGGTTATAACCACATCGTCCAAGGCGACCTCGCCGCCTTCCAGGCGTAGCTGATCACCGATACCGAAATCGGTAATCGAATCCTTAGCGCCGCCATCTTCGCCGGGGTTGAACAGGAAGGTATCACCGCCTTCACCGCCGGTCATTTCGTCCTTGCCGGCACCGCCGACTAGAATGTCATCGCCTTCGCCGCCGGAAATTTTGTCCTTACCTTCGCCGCCGAACAGAATGTCATCGCCTTCGCCGCCGGATAGATCATCCTTACCTTCTTCGCCATAGATCACGTCGTCACCCTCGCCGCCCGAGATTTTGTCCTTACCCTCAGCGCCGATGATTACTTCGGCATCCATGCCGCCGGTGAGCTCGTCTTTACCGGAAGTCCCGATCAGCACTGCCTGGGTGGCGCCGCTGGCGGCGACATCACCGGTTTCGGTTTCGATTGCTTCCGCTTGCACGGAAAAATCGGTCTCCAACGCACCCTTGTAATTTTCGGTCATCGGCATTGTATAGGCGAAATCGCCAATTCCCTCTTCGCCTGTGGCAGCGGTAAAGACGACATCGGGGCCATCAAGCACCGCCGTCACCCCGCTTGGCAGGTCACTCCAATCAGACACATCGTCCGCCGCGAGCGAAAATCCGTCTGGAACACTGAGCCGCACCTGATGCAGCTCAGAGCCATCTAAATAATCACCGAAAGCGGCATTCACCGTAACGTCGATTTGATTGCCGTTCCCAGGCGTGACGTAAAGGCTAACCGAGGGAATTTCGGCGCTCGGATCGGGCTCTGGCTCTGGTTCTGGCTGCGGCTCTGGAATAGAGGCTGGTTCCTCCCGGCGTTCAGCGGCCTCGGTACCGCGCGCCGGCGTTATGGTCTCCGATGGCGGTTCCGGGCGAAGCGACACCTCGATGGGTGGTTCGGCTTCCGGCTCATATGCGACCTCTTCACTGGCCACCTGGATTGGTGGAAACGCCTCGCCTCCATCCACGTCTTCATCCCCAACGTCATCTCTTGGCTCGCCGCCGGCTTGGGTTTCGAAGTCTTCGGCATCCTCGTGCGGCTCGGCAACAGATTCTGTTCCCGCCTCCCATCTTGGCGAGGTCTCGTAACGATTGGCGCTGGGAATTGTCTGCGGTAAATACCCGAGAGATTTGGCATAGGCAGATACCATTGCGGCGCGGCCGACCAGATAGATCCCGCCCGGCGCGCTGGCCGCGCCCAGGACTAACACCTCCGCATAGGGCATGTTGAGAACCTGGGCACCGGCGCTGTTGGTGACGATCACCTCGCCAACCATACCGTCGCTTTCCTCCATCAGAGTAACGCGCAAATTTTCGCCGTCCTCGTAGTGCAGGCCGACCTGGGTGCCGCGGATCCCGATTGTCGCGGTCTGGGTTTGAATAACCATGGCATCGGGGTCGAGTTTGGAAACCATACCGCTAACAACGGTAAGAACGCCGCTGGTTAGCGACATGACGATCGATCCTACCTGCGCAGCCGCATCATAGATCGCCTCATCCAAAACCGTTTCGCCGCTCTGCCCCATGGAAAATACGGTCTCATCAACCAGCATCACGCCGACGGCGGAGCCTTCTGCCGTGGTGATTGTGTCACCTTGAAAGACCGGATCACCGGCGTTCAATTCGACACGGGTTCCGTCTGCGCGGACCGCCATAACCTTCCCCGCCGTGGTTTCGACGCGCCCAACCGCCTGTTCACCGCTCGCGAATTTTAGATCCTTCTGATCTGCCATTGACGAATACTCCAATTTGGATCGCCATCACCAGGTAAACTGCTTATTGAAATAATTAGTACAATTGAGCGGAGATTGCATTGATGGGGATCATCGGCCACGAAATTAATTTTTCCGCCATAATTCACAATTATTTGAATAAACTTTTGCCTATATCCCGCCACTTCGATAGCTTGGTGCCATGCAAATGGACAGTTCATCCTCAAACTCGACCCCCAAAATAAAGCTTGAAGGCGTTGTTAAAAGCTTTGGCGACAATCACGTCCTAAAAGGCGTCGATTTGGAGATCGCAGATGGGGAATCGGTGGTCCTGATCGGCGCCTCGGCGGCCGGCAAGACATGCCTGATGAAATGCATTGTCGGTTTGGTCGCTCCCGACGCCGGCTCGATCCAGATCGATGGCCAGGAAACCACGCGTCTTTCGCCAAAAGAGCGCGAGGTTTTGATGCACCGGATGGGCATGCTGTTCCAGCAATCGGCCCTGTTCGATAGCCAGCTTGTCTGGCAAAACGTCGCCTTCCAGCTTTTGCAGGACCACAAGTTGAGCCGCGCCGAGGCCAAGGAGATCGCGATCGAAACCCTGACCTCGGTCGGCCTGCCGCCGGATGTGGGCGAATTATTACCCGCCGAAATTTCGGGCGGCATGCAAAAGCGGGTCGGCTTTGCTCGCTCCATCGCCAACAAACCTGAAATCGTGCTCCTCGACGAGCCCACCTCCGGGCTCGATCCGATCATGACCAATGTAATCAATGATCTGATACTGGATAACGTTCACCAGATGGGGGCGACGGCTTTGTCGATCACGTCAGACACTGGCGGCGCGCGCAAACTGGGCGACAAGATCGCCATGCTGTATGACGGCAAAATCATCTGGGTCGGCAGCCGCGAGAATGTGGATCAGTCCGACAACCCGTTCGTGGATCAGTTCATCCATCACCGAGGCGAAGGGCCGTTCGAAATGGCGGAGCGCGCCTTCTAGATGGACGCCAAGCTGGAAAAAGAGCAAAGCGTCAAATTCGCATCGGCGCCTGCGGCCGACAAGCCGGTCATCGGCGTGCCCTGCAGCCTGATGGATATGCCGTCCGGGCGCATGAAGGTTCACGGCGCCGCCGAACGCTATATCGAAGTGCTGGCCAAATTGTACGGCTGCATGCCGATACAGATACCGGCCATCGTTGATTGTATAAACTACGACGATCTGGCGGCACGGCTGGATGGGCTGATGCTCACCGGCGGGCGCGCCAATGTTGAGCCGTATCATTTCGGCGGCACGCCCTTTCCGCCCGACGAGCCCATCGATCCCGGTCGGGATGCCGTTGTCATCGGCATGATCCGGGCCTGCGTCGCTGCCGAGGTTCCGATCTTCGGCTCCTGCCGCGGCATCCAGGAGATGAACGTGGCGCTCGGCGGCTCGCTCCATTACCGGGTTCATATGATGGACGGCAAGCTGGACCACCGCATGCCACGCGGTGAAAACATCCCCCGCGAAGAAATTTTCAAATTGCGCCACGGCATCGAAATGGAAGAAGGCTCATCCTTCGCCGAAATGGCCGGTGCCACTGAAGTGATGGTCAATTCCCTGCACGGCCAAGCGGTAGATCGGCTGGCGTCTGATTTGGAAGTGACGGCGATTTCCACCGACGGCATCATCGAAGGCGTGCGCCTGAAAAATGACACCACCTTCACCGTCGGCGTGCAGTGGCATGCGGAGGTCGACCCGCACGGCCACCAGCTATCGGGGCGCCTCTATGAAGAATTTGTCGCCGCCGCCACTAAGCGCTCAGGGTCGCGCTAGTTCAGACTGGGCATCACCTTTTCGACGAACAGATCGAGCGAATGTTTGGTGTCTTCATAAGACATATCACCGAAGGCAAAACGGCCGACCAGATAGTCACAGCCCGAGACCTTCATCGCATCGTTGATCTGATCCCGCACCGTTTCCACTGAACCAACGATGGCGCCATCGGCTTCGAGGGCACCTTCCAATTGTTCTGGCCAAAGGATGTTTTCGGCGTGGAATTTGCGCCACAGTTCCACATGGCTCAGCTTCCAGGTGCGGTATGGCCCGCGCGCGAGGGCAATGGCCTCTTCGTCGGTCTCGCCAACGAAAACATGGCGCACCAACCCCCGCTTCGGCGGCGTGGCGGAAGCGTCATGGGATTTCGACCAGGCGTCATTAAACTCAGCAATAATATTACCGGCCAGCGCCCGCGGCGCGTTCATGACAATATTGATGCCGGTCTCGCCGGGCCAGCGGGCGCCGGCGGGATGGGCGGCGCCATACCAGACTGGCGGATGCGGGTCTTGATAGGGCTTGATCATCATCGGCGTATTCACATAGCGGTAATATTCGCCCTTGTGGTTCAAAACGTCACTTTCAAAACCCTTAAGGATCACCTCATAGGCTTCCCGGTACATATCCTGGGCTTCCAGAAAGGGCACGCCGTGGAAGGCAACCTCAAACGCCGAGACGCCCTGGCCGATGCCGAACTGATAGCGGCCATGGGTTAGGTGATCGAGCATGCAAATTTCCTCGATCAGGCGCAGCGGCGAATAGGCGGGCAGGATATAGACCAGCGCGCCAAGCTTGATTTTGGTGGTTCGCGCCGCGGCCGCGGCCAGGAATATCCCCGGCGACGGCGCCATGCCGAGCGTCGTCTGGTGATGTTCGGCCACGTGATAACCGTAAAAACCGGCCGCATCATAAGCCTCGATCAGCTTGAGGCGGTTGTCATAAAGCTCGTGCGCGGGAAAATTTCCGCTGTCCATGTGGTCGAAAACACCGACATCGATTGGCATGATTAACCCCCCAAATATTTAAGCGTTACCCGAGACGCCCGCCGATCTGCGGTGAGTCGGGTGCATAGCGGTAGGCCCGGAAGATCGGATTTGCGCCCGTATAGACCGGATGCTCATAATCGACAATTTGTGGATTGATATATTCCCAGACGATCTCGCATTCCGGCGTTACTTCGAAGATGCGGCCCCAGACGCCTTCGCAGATCAATGTGTTGCCATTATCAAGCCGCTGACAGCCCGAGATGTACCAGGAAAAAAAATCCCGGGGCGCCTTGGTCGAATATTCCCAGACAATGGAGTTGTCGGCAGGGTCGAGTTCGATCACCCGTGAGCCCACTTCCGGGCCATGGTAGGACGCGTGCGTGGAGCCGTTGGCGAAAAACAATATGTTGCCGTTCTCCAGCATCTGCACGTCGTGCTGCTGGCCGAACTCGTGATCCTGCAGGCACCAATTGAATTTTTTGGTTTGCTTGTCGATATGGCCCATAAAGCCGGTCATGCGCTGGTTGATCATGATATCGCCGTTCGGACATTCGGCGACGGTATTGCCGTGGGCGTATTCCTGGCGCCAGGTCCCGGGATGGATGGGAAATTGTTCCATATCCATGTCGGTGCCGACGAACCATTCCCAGACCACCTCGCCGGCGGGATTGATCTCGCGCAGCACGTCACCATAGACGCCGTCCGCATGTTCCGAGCCGGCCAGCCCGCCGGTGTGACGCTTGACCATATCCTCGTCGAGCAATCGCCAGGCGAGGTAGATGGTGTTGCCGTTGGCAAGGCGGCGGAAATCATGGTGCTGGGTATTGTCTTCGTGCTCCCAGACGATATTGCCGTCCCAATCATATTCGATCAGATGTCCGCCCTTGGCCGGCAGGCCTAAGATTCCCACCTGGGTGCGGATGGCGGCCAGCAAATGGCCATCAGGCAACATATAGGCATAGTTGCCCGGCTCGCCCGGCAGCTTCCAGCTATGCACCACCGCACCATCCATATCAACGAGGGTGGTCTCGAACAGCCCCAGGGTCGAAAACAAGGTATAGCCGGGCTTGGTCTTGGCTTTGTCATAAGTCAGGACGCCGGTTTCAGATGTCAGTCGTGGCATTTATCGCCTCTCCTCAGATGAAAATATCAGGCTTCGGCAATCATCGCCGCTTCGAGCACGGAACGCAATTCCTCGGTCAAAGGCTGCGAAGACCCGGTATCGGAATTGAAATAAACGGTCACCACTTCCGCCGATGCAATACAGTCATCGCCGGAGAAAACCCCTTGGCCAAGCATGTAAGATGTGCGCCCGATGCGCTTGACCACGGTGCCGATTTCAACTTCGCCCGGATAGCCGAGCGGCGCGTGGTAATCGACGGCGAAGCGGGCGATGGCAAAACCGGTCAAGATATCGTCGCCGAATTTGGCCATGCGGGCGTTGCGAAAGCGCACGCGGCCGTCTTCGAAATATTCGTTGATGGCGCCGTTGTTTACATGGCCGTTGGGATCCAAATCCGCATAGCGGATCGATGCCCTCGCCCAATCAGCATATTGGGCGCGCACGCGGGGATCGAATTCGGGCTCAGGGGTGGTGGTGTCGGGCATCAGGGCTCCAAGGTTTCGGCAAGAACCCGCTTCATGGTCTCGGCCATGGGCATGGTATCGGCAAGCTCTTGGTAGCGCGCCTCGGCCCAAGCCTCAAGGTCGGTGTCCTGCAAATGACGTTTCACACCGGCGGCCTCCCCCGGCTTTACGGTCAGGCACAATTTGGCAAACATCGCGTCCGCATGACTGGTTTCCAAAAACACCGGCACCCGGTTGATCACAGAATGGCAAATGCGGGAGACGGAGATGATTTCGTGGGCATCGGTTTTCTGGATGGAAAGATTGATCCGGGACCGCTCCAACAAGGCATCACGCACATGCGCCGGCACCGGCATGGCGGGATAACAAATCGCCAGCCCATCGTCCGCGAATTGCTGCATGATCTGATCCCGCCGGGGCGACGGCAGCCCGCAAAGCAGCACATCGATATCGCGGCCCGTCTCCGGCGCGCGGCGTAAGGTTTCCATTGCCGGCAAAAACCCGAACGGCAGATAGGCCGTATTGGCGTTCATGGCGGCGCAGGCGGGCACCGATTCTTCTAGCAAGCACCAGACGAAGGCGGCGCCCTGGGCGGCCAGCTCAAAGGCCGCAAATTCGGCCCCACCGCCGCCCTCGGCGCCATAGTTCCAAGTGCCATCGGTGGACAGAACTTCGGTACAGACAAGGCCGTAGCGGATGCCGGCAAGCTTCATCTGATGGGGCAGGGTCTGGTCTTCATAAAAGCGGTCGAAAAACAGATTGATGGCGCGGTTGTCCAACTGATTGGTGCCGACGCGCACGGAAGCGCCTTCGGCCTCCAGGGCGAGGCGCACGAAGCGCACAGAATCCGATACCATCTCCCACAGATGCGGTTTCAGATTACCGAGAAGAATATTGAAGTCCATCGCCCGCGCCCAAAATCCCAGATGAGCAGAGGATGCCATCTCGGGCCGCGCCCGACAACGCCCGCTTTTAAGAGCCCGGCGGCCAGGTGGTGTGGATGCGCCCTTCGGGCTTGAAGGCGTTGAAGACGAAGGCGAAGGTGATGTCGTGCACCTCGTCCTTAAGACCGCCGGCGGATTTGCGCTGCACAATCACATTGCCCACATCGCGCCCACGCGAAATATCGCGGGTATCGAGGGCCGAGTTTTGGCCGTCCTCGATGGTGAGCACTAGATCGCCGGATACGATTTTGCGCTTTTCCTTCAACAAATCCACGGTCCAGGCCTGATCGCCGACCACCACCAGACGGGTCATGGCGGGCATATCTTCGGGCAAAGGCCCTCGAAACAGGAACGGCCGGGACGCGGTGTCGTAGCCCACATAGGGGTTGGAGCCATAGCCCCGAAAGCCGCCGCCTTGCAAAACTGTGCCGTTCGGAAAGCGGGCCTTGAAGCGGGCAAAACTTTCGATGCGCGACGGGATCATTTTAAGCCGCGTGCCGGTCATTTCGCCGACGATGGCTTCGCCCAGGAACTGCTGCCACCAGCTTTCGGTTTGCCGGTCATACATCACCAGATCAGAATTGCGCAACTTGCCGGTGGTGCCGAAATCCAGCTCCTGGCCATTCACACGCGCATCGAACACGATCGAGGCATTGCACAGCGGACAATAGGTAACCGTCACCGGCACGCCGCCGAAGCGGTCGTTGACGATCTCGTGGCTCATCAGCACGCCCAAGGGATAGGCGCGCGCCTCGCCCATGAAGTTGAGGCTGATAACCGGAACCGTATCGGCGATCTCGACCTCGGCGACCGGATCAAACTCGGGATGGTCGATGGAGGGAATGCCGTCTTTGCGCGGCCCGCCGGACATGATCTCGCCAAGATCGATGGATTTCTTGGTGAAATCGGTTTTCGACCAGCTTGCTTTCCAAAGCAGCGTACTGGTCGGGAACAGACCGGGCATGAACCACCATAAGAAAAACAGGATGACGACGCCCCAAATCAGAGTGCGCCACGAGATGAATTTTTTGACCGCGTCCATAGGCTTCATTTGGATCAAAGTGATTCACATTTCAAACCACACCGGGTAACAATGTGGTGAGCCGTTGGGGGAGATTCAGGCCATGGGATTGAAGAGCGAACTGTGCTACAGAATTTGACGATGAAATTGCCCTCGAAGGCGGCACAATAATGGATCTGCCGGACACGCCTGAAAAGCGCGTGAAGCTGTATATTCGGCTGACATTGGCCGCCAGTCTGTTCGGCATCGCCGTCGGTTTTTACTTGAACGGGGTGCGCGAGCAGGACACTTCGGCGTTCGATATTTTTGCCTTCGCGGTACGCGGCATCCTGATCGGCGCGGCCTTCTGGTATTTCGAAATTTTCTGGGTGCGCGGTCCGCGCGGCAAGCGCTTGCGCGCCCTGCCCTATGGCGGCCGCCTCGCGGTCAAGGTCATCGCCTATGTGGTGCTGATCGAATTGGGCTTTCTGGTGGGCGAAGCCATTTTCGATCCCGAATCGGCACTGGGATTGTTTACCGCCTTCGCTGATCAATTCACTTTTCGGTAATCCCCATCGGCCGCGATAGGGCCATCGGCGATGATATCGCCGCGCTCGGCCATGGCGATAATGTGGGAAAAGACCGAGCGCCCCGCCGCCGAAACCAATTCCGGATCCAACCCCGGATACATTTCGCCGACCATATCGGCAATGCGGCCAACGCCGCGCCCGAGACAATCCATGATCTGATGCTCGCGCTCGCGGCGATGTTCGATCAATGCTGCTACATAGGGCGTCGGGTCGGTGATCGGCCCCGCATGGGTCGGGTAATAAATCTTGTCGCCGCGGCTTGCCAACAATTCCAGGCTGGCCATATAGGCGGCCATGTCGCCGTCGGGCGGCGATACCACGGTGGTCGACCAGCCCATGACATGATCGCCGGTGAACAGGGCGCCGCTGCCTGCCAGCGCAAAACAGATATGGTTGGAAGTGTGGCCCGGCGTGTGCACGCATTCGATTTGGGTGCCAGCGGCCTCGATAATATCGCCGTGGGCGACGGTGTGATCTGGAACGAAATCCATATCGCCGCCGGCCTCCATAGGAACGCCGTCCGGGAAGCGGCCAGCGCCGTGCGGGCCGAACCCGTACGTCGCAGCGCCGGTGCGCTTTTTGACGGCAGCGGCGGCGGGCGAATGGTCCGTATGGGTGTGGGTGATCAGCTGGTGGGTAATCTCTTCGCCGTCCAGAGCACTGAGCAGCGCGTCCACATGGTCGGGCAGATCGGGGCCGGCGTCGATGACCGCGACCTTGCCGGTGCCAAGAATATAGGTGCCGGTGCCCTTAAAGGTAAACTTCGACGGATTGCGGGCGGTGACACGCCGGATGCCCGGCGCCACCTGTTCGACAGCGCCATAGTCGCAAGAATAATTTCGCCCGAAATGCAGTTCAGCCAACGGTTTGCTCCTTTTCAGCCAGCCAGCCCGCATCCGGAAAGCGGAGCAGCACCCGAAGGCCCGGCAGATTATCCTCCAAAACCAGCTCGGCGCAATGCAGCTTGGCCACGGCCCGCACCAAACTTAATCCTAAGCCGGTGCCGGGGCTGTTGCGGCTGGCTTCAAGGCGCTGAAAACGGTCGAGCACCCGTTCCCGGTCCGCCTCGGCGATGCCCGAGCCGCTATCGGCGACGATCAGTTCCGCGTCCGCCCCGGCGCGGCGCAACACAAGCCGGATTGTGCCGCCGTCGGGGGTATATTTCACCGCATTGTCCATCAGGTTGGCCAACGCCTGGCCGGCCAGATGGCGATCACCGAAAATTTGAATACCGTCCTCCACATCGCCGGTGAGGGTCTGGCTTTTATCCTCCGCCGCCGGGCCATACAAATCGGCCATGTCGGCCACCAGGGCGCTCAAATCGAAATCGCTCAGGCTGTCCTCGGCCAATCCAGCCTCGGCCTGGGCAATATTCAACAGCGCATTGAAGGTTTCCAGCAGGGATTCGGATTCGGCAATGGTCTCTTCCATGGCGGCGCGGTATTCGGATTGCGTGCCTTCCCCCATCAGCGCCACTTCGAGCCGCCCGCGCAGCCGGTTGAGCGGGCTTCTGAGATCATGGGCGATATTGTCGGTCACCTGGCGCATGCCAGTCACCAGCCGTTCGATCTGATCGAGCATGTCATTCAGGTTCTCGGCCAAGCGGTCCAGCTCGTCGCCGCTGCCCGATACCGGCAATCGCCTGTCCAGCGCGCCGTCCATGATCTCGCGGCTGGTGCGGTTGATCACTTCAACCCGGCGAAGCAAGTTGCGGCTTAAAAGGACGCCGCCCAAAAGACCGAGCCCAAGGGTCAGCGCCACCGCCCAGGCTAGCGAAGTGCGCATCACCTTTTCCAATTTCAGGCGCTCCTGGATATCGCGTCCAACCAATAGCTGGAAGCCGCGCCCGAGCCGCAAATGCCAGGCCCGCGCCCGGCGGCTGGTGTCTTTGCCTCCCACAGGCCTCTGATAGGTAAATTCCAGCAACCCGTCGGCGCCGGTGGCCGCTTCCGGCCAGTGGGTCAGATTGCCGGCAACATTGCGTCCGCCGGGATCGATCAACAGATAGAGGCTTTGGCGCTGGTTGCGCGAGCGTTCGGTGACAATCTTCACCAGCCCACCGAGCCCGTTCTCCCTGTATTGCTCAGAAAGGCCGGTAATTTCCGCGTTGATGGTATCATCGGTCTGGCCGGTGGAAATGCCGGCGGTAGACCAATAGATAAAGCCGAGCAAAAGAAACGCCGACAGCGCAAACAGCGCCAGATAGATCAGCACCAGACGAAAGGTGGTCGTCCGGATGATGGAAAGTTTAGGCACGGAGGCAATACCCGGCGCCGCGAACCGTATGCAAGAGCGGCACGGCAAAACCCTTGTCGATTTTGCCGCGCAGTCGGCTGATATGAACATCGATGACGTTGGTCTGCGGATCGAAGTGATAATCCCACACATGCTCCAACAACATGGTCCGGGTGACCGTATGGCCCTGGTTGCGCATCAGATATTCAAGCAGGCGAAATTCCCTCGGCTGCATGGCGATCTCGGTGCCGCCCCGGTGCACGGTGCGCGCCAATAAATCCATTTCCAGATCACCCGCTTTCAGATGGGTTTCGACGACGCCCGGATCCCGGCGCCGGACCAGCGCCTCGATGCGCGCCAACAGTTCTGCGAAGGCGTAAGGTTTGACCAGATAATCATCGCCGCCAGCTTTCAGACCCTTAATCCGGTCGTCGACCTCGCCGAGAGCGCTCAGGAACAGGATCGGCGTTTCGATACCCTCGGCGCGCAAGCGTTGCACCAAAGTCAGCCCATCCAATTTGGGCAGCATACGGTCCACCACGCAGACGTCATAATCGCCGTGGCGGGCCATTTCGAAGCCGTCTTCGCCATCGGCGGCATGGTCGGTCACATGGCCGCTTTCGGCCAAGCCTTTGGCCATGAAGCCGGCGGCGGCGGTATCGTCCTCAATGATTAAAATTCTCATGGGATGAATTTATCCGGCATTTTGTGTTAGCGCAAAATCTTGAACCCCGGGCGTGAGGGCGCCCCGGCCCGCCTGGCGGCACCGGGGCGCGTCTCTGGCACTGAAAAACTAATCCCGCCGCGTTTAAGCCCGCTTTATGGGCAGGGCGACGAAGCGCGCCCCACGCCGGCCCGCCACCAGCAAAAGGACGGACCGGCGCTCGTCGTCACGGGCGGCGCCCAGAAGGCGGCGCACATCGCGGGCGGAGGAAACCGGGGTGCCGGCAACGGCCAAGATGGCGTCGCCGGACGCCAGGCCAAGGCGCGAGGCCGGACTGGATTGCGCCACATCGGCGATCAGGACGCCGCCTTCGGCCCTGCCCAGATTGAGCCGGCGGCGGGCCTCATCACCCAAATCCGCCAATTTCATGCCGGCGACATTTTCGTCATCAGGTGCCGCCAAGGAAGCCACTTCGGCCTTCGGCACAGCCCCGATACGCACCGCCTTGGTGATCGTTTTTCCGCCGCGCAAAATCTCAATTTTGGCAATGTCACCGGCCTTGATGGCCGAGATCAGGCGCGGCAGGTCGCGCATCGCGTCTACTGGCTTGCCTTCGACGCCGAGGATCACGTCGCCGCGTTCTATGCCGCCACTCAATGCCGGACTGGCTTCCGATACGTCAGCCACCAAAGCGCCCTTGGGCTTATCCAATTGCAAGCTCTCGGCGATCTCCGGCGTTATGGTCTGCACCGAAACGCCGAGCCAACCGCGCGACACCACACCGTCGCCCCGCAAATCATCGATGATCGATTTGGCCATCGAGGACGGGATTGCAAAGCCGATGCCCACATTGCCGCCGGACGGCGAAAAGATGGCGGTATTGACGCCAATCACGTTGCCTTCGGTATCGAAGGCCGGCCCCCCGGAATTGCCCTTGTTGATGGCCGCGTCGATTTGGAGGAAATCATCGAACGGGCCGGAGCCGATATTGCGGTGGCGCGCCGAGATAATGCCGGTGGTCGCGGTCAGCCCGACGCCGAACGGATTGCCAAGGGTGATGACCCAATCGCCGACCCGCATATTCTCGGAGCGGCCCCAATTCACGGATGGCAGGTCGGTGTCCGAAGTAACCTTCAACAATGCCAAATCGGTTTTTGCGTCGGCGCCCACCAGACGGGCATCCAGTTTGCGCCCGCCTTTCATGGTGACCGAAATTTCGTCGGCGCCTTCGATAACGTGGTTGTTGGTGACGATATAGCCGGCCTTATCGATGATAAAGCCGGAGCCGAGCCCGACTTTGCGCGGCCTCTCTGTACGTGGGCCGTGGCCGCGCGCATCTGGCTGGCGGCGGCGTTCGCTGCGGAACCGTTTACGGCTCTGGTCATCAAAAAAGCGCTCAAAAAATTCTTCGAAACCCGGCGCACCTGGGCGCTGCACAGCGGCCTCCGCATTTTTGCTAACGTTGACCGTGACCACGGCGGGGCTGACCCGCTCTATAATGTCGGCGATACGCACCGGTTGGGCCGGCAATGGCAACGGGCGTGCCGCCACGCTGGCTGGCGATGTGGATGCGGCATTTGCATCAAGGCCGTGGCGCCCAAGAACCCCGGCCGCCGCTCCGGCCACCACCAAAATACCGATACTTACCGCAAGATGCTGTTTGAATTTGTTCACCGCTAAATCTCCTGTCGTTGATCACTGGGTATAGGCTAAGCCCGACGATTATGGAGGCAGTCTACGGTGCGCCACCTTACGGCGACGTTGCCCAGATATTAAAAATTGGTAATGTTTGAATTCTGATCCAGCGCGCCGAAAATATTTTTGGCTGGCCTTTTGAAATTGGCGCAAAAGGCTGATACATTCGCCTTTCTAAGGTGGCAAATTGACGAAGAAATAAAAAAATTATGCGTGATAGAACAAAAAAATCCGTGAAATGGGGCGCCGGCATCCTCGCCATAATTTATATGCTGGTGATCGGCTTTGATCAGTTTTTCGGCGGCGCGACGTTCAGCTATGCCAGTTCCCTGCACGAAGAACTGTTGCAGCAGAGGCTGGCCTCCTGCCGGGGCACCTTCAAGGAACGCTATCACTGCAAATCATCGATCTTGTTGGGGGAGGGGCGGGATTCCTTTAATTATTGGAGCAAGAAATATCTGATTTCCTTCGCACCGCCGATCTTCGTTTATGTGGCGTTCCATATGTGGCTCGGTCGGGTGGAAACGGTGGAAGAAAAATTGCGCCGCGAACGGCTAGCCATCCGCATGGAAAAGCGCCGCCAGAAAGACAGCCGCATAGCCTTCGAACAGGGCCGCCAGCGCTCCCTCGCTGCCAAGCGCCGCCAAGTCATCCAGCAGGCGCAACAGGTTGCGACCCGCGAAGAGAAACAACGCCCGCTTACGGTCATGGCGATTATTCAGAATGAAAAATTTGTCGAACAATTGAATGAAGCCATTTGGGACGCCGGCTATTTCGCCGTGCAGACCGATTTGCGCGACGTGTATTTGAGCTACCGGGATATCGGCTACCACATCATCCTGACCGATACCGAATTCGATGATCCCGATATCCACCCCGAGGATATCGGCGACGAAGAATTTCCAGGGCAGGTGTCGCCGCTGGATGTAACCCTCAAACGCCTCCGCGAGCGCAAAGAAAATGTGCGCATCATCGCCATGTCGGCCGATTTCGCCGGGCTGGCAGCGAAGGAATATATCGAGACGGCGACCGAGCTTGCCGTCGATGCGCTTTTGGAAAAGCCATTTGAATTCAGTGCCTTTATCGATTTGGCCGATAAATTGATGGATACAGGCATAACGCCGACGTCCGAAGATAACGCCTAACCACCCGTTCAGGGCAGCCCCCCCGGAGACACGCCGATGCGGACGTTGTTGTTACCGTTGATTTGGGTCATTGCGGCGGTGGCGGCGGCTTTTAGCGCGCCAAGCGCCGGACACGCCGCCTGTGGCAAAATTTCCATCGCCGAAATGACTTGGGCATCGGCCGCCGTCGCCGCCCATATGGAAAAAATCATTTTACAGAAGGGCTATGGGTGCGAGGTGGAATTGGTGCCCGGCGATACGGTGCCCACCAGCACGTCCATGGCGGAACGGGGTGAGCCCGATATCGCGCCGGAAATTTGGCTGAACTCGACGCGCGCGGTGATCGATCGGGGCGTTGCCGAGGGACGTCTGAAAATGGCCGGAAACATCCTTTCCGACGGCGGCGATGAAGGCTGGTGGCTGCCCAAGGCATTTATTGCCATACATCCCGAGCTGACAAGTCTGGCAGCGGTGCTGAAACGCCCCGATTTGTTCCCGGACCCGGAAGAGCCCGGCAAGGGGCGCTTTTACGGCTGTCCTTCCGGCTGGGGCTGCCAGATATCGAACGACAATCTGTTTCGCGGCTATAAGATGAAGCAAGCCGGCTTCGCCATGTTCGATCCCGGCTCCGGCGAGGGGCTGGCCGGTGCCATCGCCAAGGCGGTCAACCGGGGCGAGCCGATCTTCACCTATTACTGGGCGCCGACCGCGTTGCTCGGCAAATATGCCATGGTCAAATTAAGCGGTATGAGCCACGAGCCGAAGAACTGGCCGTGCATGGTCAAGCTCGATTGTGCCGCCCCGGCGCCGAACGGATTTCCGTCCTCCGACGTGGTAACCGTTACCACCGCCAAATTCGCCGCCCGGGCGCCGGAGGCTTTCGCCTTCATCGCCCAGGTTTCCTGGCCCAACAGCACCGTCCAGAAAATTCTGGCATGGCAGGATGAAAACCGCGCCGATGCGGAAGAAACAGCGGAATATTTCCTGAAAAACTTCAAAAACATCTGGACCAAGTGGGTGCCGCCGGAATTGGTAGCGCGCATTGCCAAGGGGCTCTAAAAAAATAAGCGCGCCGGCAGGACCGGCGCGCTTTAGGATGGTGACTGTATGTTATTCGAATTTATTAAGCGGCTGCCTTAGCTGCGATCGGTCTTGCCGAACAGCCAGATAACGATACCGAGGGCGATCAAGCCGATCAGGCCCTGGGCGCCGAATGCGTTCAACAAATCGATCAGGTTCTTAACGACGCTGCCGAAAAAGGCGACTTGCGCGCCGAACAATACTTGAATGGTAATCGCCAAGGGGATCAACACGACCACGATCTTGGTAAGCTGGTTGATCCATTTGGTAAGCGAATCTAGAAAATTCATTGCGTCCTCCTCATGATGAAATCCCCAAAGAAGTAGTCGCTCTAACTACGAGCCGGTGGATAATTCAACGGAAAAAGTAAACAATAAGTAAATTCGAATAAAAGACGAATTAATACTGACCGAATGAATACCTGCATTTCAGGCGTTCTGGCAGAGCCGGTAAAGCTGCATTTATTGCTGAGCGTATCGCGCAATTACTTGGGTAATTCCATCTCCACCAGCCGCGCCCAGAAGCTGGCGCCGATCGGCAATACATCGTCATTGAACTCGTATTTGGAGTTGTGCAGGGGCGCCGAGGCCCGGCCCTCGAAGGCGGCGCCGATGCGCACGAAGCAGCCCGGCCGGGCGTTCAGCATGAAGGAAAAATCCTCGGACGCCATGGTTCTGGGATAGGCGGGCTCCAACCCGTCATCGCCGAGCACATCGCGCACCACATTTTCGGCGATCAGGCTTTGGTCCTCGGCGTTGACCAGCACCGGATAGAGATGTTGGTATTCAAACTTTACGGTGGCGCCATGGGCGGCGGCCGTCCCTTCGGCGATGCGCTGGATGAGAGCGGCGACCGAGGTTTCCGAATCTTCGGCAAATGAGCGCGCCGTGCCTTTCAAGGTGACGCTATCGGGCAACGCATTGATGGCGTCGCCGCCGTGGAACTGGGTGACGCTGACGACGATGCCTTCGATGGGGTTGGTTACCCGCGACGATATGCTTTGCAGGGCGGTGACAATATGCGCGCCGATCAATATGGGATCGATACCCTGGTGGGGCGCCGCCGCGTGGCTGCCCAGCCCTTGGACAACAATCTCAAACGCCGCCGCCGAGGCCATGCCAAGGCCGGCGCGGATGCTCATGCGCCCGGCCGGCATGTTCGGCCAATTGTGCATGCCATAGACCGCATCGACGGGGAACTGCTCGAACAAGCCCTCCTCCACCATCACCCGGCCGCCACCGGCCATTTCCTCGGCGGGCTGGAAGATGAACTGCACTCGGCCCTTGAAATTCCGTGTTTCGGCCAGATATTGGGCGGCGCCGAGCAGCATGGTGGTGTGCCCGTCATGGCCGCAGGCGTGCATTTTTCCGGGCACCGTCGAGGCGTAGGGCAAATCCGTATGCTCGGGCATGGGCAGCGCATCCATATCAGCGCGGAGGCCAATGGACGGGGCACCAGAAGCGCCATCATCATTGACCAGGGTGCCGACGACGCCAGTCTTGGCCATGCCTTCGGACACTTCGATGCCGAATGCGCGCAATTTTTCGGCAACGAAGGCCGCCGTGCGCGTTTCTTCAAAGGCGATTTCCGGATGCGCGTGCAGATCCCGGCGCCACGCGGTCATTTCGCCGTGCATTTCTGTGATTCGTTCGATGATGGGCATGGCCAATCCTCCTGTTGTCTCCGGTGCTAGCAAAGCCCTTAGGCCGGGTCAATTGACTTGACTTAAAGATTATTTAGCCCAAATGTTTCGTCAAGAGGGCGCGCCATTGGGTGCGCCCTACCCGGATGAGACCGAAGAGTACAATGACTGACACCGTCTTCGAAGGCGCGCTGGGCGGATTGACGCCGGAAAATCTGGATCCGCTGATCGATCTAGAAGCCGAAATTGACCGCTTGCGGACCCAAAAGAACGCCGTGATTCTGGCCCATTTCTATCAGCATCCCGATATTCAGGATATTGCCGATTTTGTCGGCGATTCCCTCGATCTGTCGCGCAAAGCGGCCGAGACGGATGCCGATATCATCGCCTTTTGCGGCGTCAAGTTCATGGCCGAGGGCGCCAAAATCCTCTCGCCGAACAAAACCGTGGTTCTGCCCGACGCCGACGCCGGCTGCTCCCTGGAAAGTTCCTGCCGGCCCGATGAATTCAAGGCTTTTCGCGACGCCCATCCGGATCATACTGCCATCACCTATATCAACTGCTCCGCCGAAGTGAAGGCCTTGTCGGACATCATCGTCACATCGTCCAACGCCGAAGCCATCATTCGTCAGGTCCCTGAGAACCAGCCGATCCTGTTCGCGCCCGACAAGCATCTGGGCGCCTTTCTAGCGCGCCAATCGGAGCGCGAGATGACCCTATGGCCGGGTACCTGCATCGTGCACGAGCAGTTCAACGAGCGCGAATTAATCAAATTGTCGATGCGCCATCCAAACGCCAAGATCGCCGCTCACCCGGAATGCCCCGATTCTATTTTGCGCCAGGCCGATCATGTGGGCTCGACCAGCTCGATCTTGAAGTACGTTACCACCGAAAATGCCCAGGAATATATCGTCGCCACCGAACAACATATTATTCACCAGATGCAACTGGCGGCGCCGGACCGCACGTTTTTGGCGGCGCCCGGCGCCGATGGCAGCTGCGACTGCGCCAGCTGCCCGTTCATGGCGTTGAATTCCCTGGAAAAGCTGTATCTGGCCCTGGCCAACGAAGCGCCCTACGTGGAAATTCCCGAAGAATTGCGCGTCGCCGCATTGGCCCCCTTGCAGCGTATGCTGGATATGTCGCCAGCCAGCCCGCAGGCGAGAAATGCCGCTTGATCTACCCGCCGGGCTTGATGCCGCCGAAATTCAAACGCTGATCGATACCGCCATCGCCGAGGATATCGGAGCGGGCGATATAACATCGGAAGCAGTGATCCCGCCGGACACCAAATTCGATGGCGTCATGTCGGCGCGCCAGGACATGGTCTGCGCCGGGCTGCCCATCGCCAAGGCCATATTCGAGACCTTTTCCGCTGATATCAAATTCGAGGCTTTGGCCACCGACGGCGATCACCTGGCCGCCGGCGCCGATCTGGCCCGCCTTGGCGGCCCGGCATTGGCGCTTCTGACCGCCGAGCGGACGGCGATCAACATGCTCCAGCATCTGTCGGGTATCGCCACCCTGACAGCCAAATATGCGGACGCCATTGCCGGCACCGGCACCATCCTGCTGGATACTAGGAAAACCACGCCCGGCCTTCGCACGTTACAGAAATATGCGACCCGCATGGGCGGCGCCACCAACCACCGTATGCGCTTGGATGACGGCGTCCTGATCAAGGACAACCATATCGTCGTCGCCGGCGGCGTGGCTGAGGCCATCAGGCGCGCCCGCGCCAAGGGGTTAAGCGATATCGAAGTGGAATGCGACACCTTGGAGCAGGTCATCGAAGCCTTAAGCGCCGGCGCAGACAGCATCCTTTTGGACAATATGGCGCCGCCCCTGATGGCCGAGGCAGTAACCATGATCGATGGCAGGGTGCCCACCGAAGCGTCCGGCAACGTCAAGTTGGAAACCATCCGCGAGATTGCCGAGACCGGCGTCACCTATGCGTCAGCCGGGCGCATCACCTATGCGGCGCCGGCCATCGATATCGGGCTCGACTGGTCAGCGGCCCCTTAACAGCCATGGCTGAAAAAGCGACAATAGCCAATTACGTCACCGACGTGGCGATCATTGGATCGGGTGCCGCCGGGCTGACCGCGGCCCTACAGCTTGACCCCAAAACGCGGGTTACGGTGCTGTCCAAGGGCGGGCTGGAAAGCGGCTCTACGGAATGGGCGCAGGGCGGCATCGCCGCCGTCATCGATGAAGAGGATTCGGTGGAATCCCACATTGCCGATACCATCGATGCCGGCGCCGGGCTTTGCGATCCAGAAGCGGTGCGCTTCATTGTCGAAAACGGCGCCGAAGCGATCCATCGGCTGGATGCTCTCGGCGTCAAATTCACACGTGAGCCGGGCTCCAACACCGCCTATCATCTGACCCGCGAGGGCGGCCATTCGCACCGGCGCATCGTGCATGTGGCCGATGCCACCGGCAAAGCGGTCGAAACTACACTCGCCGGTCAGGTGCGAAAGCGCAAAAACATCGATGTTCTGGAACATTTCACCGCCGTCGATCTGATTACCGAGGCGGGCGGCGATGGCGAAATTCGCTGCGCTGGCTTTTACGCCCTCGACCAGCGCGAAAACCGGGTGGTCACGTTCGCGGCCCGCACCGTAATTCTGGCCACCGGCGGCGCCAGCAAGGTCTATCTCTACACATCGAACCCCGATGGCAATTCCGGCGACGGCATGGCCATGGCGTGGCGCGCCGGCTGCCGCGTCGCCAATATGGAATTCACCCAGTTTCACCCCACCTGCCTGTTTCACCCGCAGGCCAAATCCTTTCTGATTACCGAAGCCGTTCGCGGCGAAGGCGGGCGTTTGTTGCTGCCCGGCGGCGAGCCATTCGCCGAACAATTCGATGCCCGTGCCGAGCTGGCGCCCCGCGATATCGTCGCCCGCGCCATCGATCACGAAATGAAGCGGCTGGGAGTGGATTGCGTCTATCTGGATATCAGCCACCAGCCAGCTGATTTCATCGTCCGCCATTTTCCCATGGTCTATGCCCGCTGCCTGCAATTCGGCTTCGATATGACCAAGGAGCCGATCCCTGTTGTCCCCGCCGCCCATTATTCCTGCGGCGGCGTAATGACCGATCTGGCCGGGCGCACCGATATCGCCGGGCTCTATGCGGTTGGCGAGGTGGCCTATACGGGCCTCCATGGCGCCAACCGGGTGGCCAGCAATTCCCTGTTGGAATGCCTGGTGCTGGCGACCGCGGCGGGCAAGGATATCGCTGGCACCATCCATTCCATCGATTTGCCGGAACCGGTTACCGACTGGGACGAAAGCTGGGTGCGGGATTCCGACGAGGAGATCGTGGTCAGCCACAATTGGGACGAAATCCGGCGTTTCATGTGGGATTATGTGGGTATCGTGCGTACCACCAAACGCCTGCAGCGGGCTCAAGCCCGGGTGCAGCTGCTGTCCTCGGAGATCATGGACTACTACCAGAACTTCCGCGTCGATAATAACCTGTTGGAACTGCGCAATCTGGCCATCGTCGCCGATCTGATTATTCGCTCGGCGATGGAGCGCAAGGAAAGCCGGGGCATTCACTATACCCTCGATTACCCGGAAACCGGCACGCCCACGGGGCCAACGATCCTGACCCCCGAAACCCGCGCCTGACATGGCCGGCGCCAAACATTGGCGGCGTCTGGCCATGGGATTGGCGACCGTTATGGGAGGAAAGCCGCAAGGCTTTTTCATTCCATACCGCCACGCCGCCAGCCTGCCCCAAGCCGGGACTCTGCCCACCTATGAGGGTATCGAGGAGGTGTACACGGCCCGCCGGGAGGCATTTCAAGAACTCATAAATGACTTTAATAAATACAAACAATATATTGATAACATTGGTGAAAATAAACCACCACAGCCTCGTTGGGATCAAAGCTGGTTTCCCCGGCTGGATGCGGCGGCGGCCTATGCGCTGGTACGCACACGAGCACCCAAACGCATTGTCGAGATCGGCTCCGGCCACTCCACCCGTTTCATGGCGCGGGCCATTTCCGATGGCGGCCTGGCCACCCGGCTGACCGCCATCGATCCGCAGCCGCGCGCGGTCATCGAGGGGCTGGATATCGACGTCCAGCGACGCACATTGCACGAAGCGCCGCCGGAGATATTCGCAAACCTGGAACCCGGCGATTTCCTGTTCGTGGATTCCAGCCATATCCTGATGCCGGGCAGCGATGTAGACCATATCCTGAACCGCATCCTGCCCGCCCTACCCGTGGGCGTGCTAGTGCATTTCCATGATATCTTCCTGCCCTTTGATTACCCGGCCGATTGGGCATGGCGCGGCTACAACGAGCAGCAGGGCGTGGCCGCGCTAATCCAGGGCGGCGCCTACGAGATTGAATTTTCGAGCAATTATGTGATGGCCTATGCCCCGGAATGGTTGGACCCAACGCCGCTGGCCAATATCCCGCTGGCGCCAGGGGCCTACGAAAACAGCCTCTGGCTCAAGAAAACCCGGTAATTACGCCACCGCAACCTTGTCCGGGATGAAGCCGCCGCCGGCCCGGTCCGTATTGGCGATGAAGTTCATGTCTTTGGCGCGCGCCGGCCAGTCGGGCATCATCAGCCAAATGCGCAGCAAAAGCCTTTTTAATTCCGGGTCCGGATCATCCCGGTAGTCGGTGCGCGCATGGAAAATCACCCGGTTGTTCAAAAACTGGATGTCGCCGGGCTGGAATTCCATATCCAGGTAGACATCCGGGCGGGACGCGATCTCGGTAATCTTGTCCAGCGCCGCCTGCTCAGCCGCAGCCAAAGGATAGCCTTCTTCTTCGGCCTGACGGATGGTCATGGGCAAAAGATAGCTCTGCATGGCGCCGTCGCTTTTCGCAAATACCGGCACGCGGTGTTCGGTGACCGTGCCGCCATGGGCGCGGCGGCTGTAGTGATAGCCGTTATAGAGATGTTCAAGCAGCTCGGGACATTCATCGAGCATGATATTGTGGATCGCTTGGGCGCTGATGATCCGGCTGGCGCCGCCTTCGGGAGCGCTGCGCATACACAACAGCCCAACCACATCCACCGGATCCACATGCGGCTCGATCACGCCGCCAGCGGTGTAGTAGCGGTCGGTAGCGCCCCTGTCGATGACATGGCCAAGGCGGTCGCCATCTGTACTTTGCGACACGCCGACGCCAAGATGGGCGCCGATGGCCCACAAGATGGCGCCAATCTCGTCCGCCGAATAATCGCCGATGGGCAGACCGCGGATCATCACAAAGCCCCTGCCCTCGCCCAACTCGGCGCGCGCGGCCGCCAATGTGGGAGCCAGACCGGGCAAATCGAAATCTTCTTTTTTTGCGTCTTCGAGGCTGATACCCCGCGCCCGTACATTTGCAGCCGCCGCTTCCAATTCGGCGCGGGAACCGGCATCCAGCTGCAATATCCAATCCCGGTTTTTGCTAAGCTCGCCGCCATACCAAACCGCTGGCGAGTCCACCGCTTGCATATCCGTCATGCTCTCAAGCCCCCATATCAATTCCCGGCAGCAATGCCGGTCGGCCCGATTATAGCCGGAAAATCGGGCCGTGCATACGAAAGCAGCGGGACGCAACTATTTTGTCTGATGGACGCCACCGGATTATGACGATTGGCTTAGGCCCTAAACTCTAATTTGCATGGTTGGATCATAATCATCGAGAGTTTCATAGAATGTGTCTGCCGGGCCGACGATGAGAGGGTCGGGTTTGAGTAAGACGCTGTGATCGGCCCCCGGGTAGTCGAGGTTTGAGAGGAAATACCTCATGCAATTTAATCGCGCCCGCTTTTTGTCGTCAGACCGGATCACGATCCATTGGGCATCCGCCGTGTGTGTATTAAAGAACATCGACTCCTTGGCTTCTGAATAGTCGTCCCACTGATCGAGAGATTCGAGATCGACGGGGCTTAATTTCCAGCTTTTTAAAGGATCGCTTCCCCGCGACTGAAAACGCCGCAATTGTTCTTCCCGGCTAACCGAGAACCAGAATTTAAAAATCTGGATACCACTTCGCACCAGCATCCGTTCAAATTCTGGAACCTGTCGCATAAACTCCATGTATTCAGCCGGCGTACAGAACCCCATCACCTTCTCGACGCCGGCTCTGTTGTACCAAGAGCGATCAAAGAAAACGATCTCACCCTTGGTTGGTAACTGCCGCGTATAGCGCTGGAAATACCATTGACCGCGTTCCTCATCGGTGGGTTTTTCCAAAGCGACAACGCGAGAGCCGCGAGGATTGAGATGTTCGGTAAATCTCTTGATCGTTCCGCCTTTACCCGCCGCGTCACGCCCTTCAAAAATGCATAAAATTCTCTGGCCCGTATCTTTGACCCAGTTCTGTACCTTCAAAAGCTCAATTTGCAGCTCTTGTTTGCGAACCTCATATTTCGCCCGCCGCATACGGATTTTATAGGGGTAGTTCTTCGGAAGCGGCGCGGCCCGCCCCCTTTTTTCGAGCTTCTCATGGAGAATCAAAGCACTGCTTTTGGCCTCCTTCGGTTTCGGCGGCGACGATTTATTTTTAGACTCGGATGCTGTCTCCTTCTTGGATTTCAGCGTCCCGTTCTTAGCCGATGCCTTGGCGCGCTTTGCTTTTTCTGGTTTTGAAGTATTTCCAGATTTCACTTTTCTCGTCAAAGAAGCCTTTGTGGCAACACCGTTTGCTTTCATGAGACTGATCTCCAACTAACGCCTGTGGCTGTTTTTTATGGGCATTTTTTTACTTATTCTTTTTCGCTTTCTTTTTGTCCTTCGCCACAATTTTCTTCTTTTGTTTCTTAAGCTTTTTTATTGTCTTTTTCAGTTTCCTGATTTTTTCTTCTTGGTTGGATTTCTTGTCTTTTTTGGGCTTTTTGGCCCTAGCGGATTTTCCTGTATCACTGCCCGATTTTGCACCGCTGCTTACGCCAACCTTTAGTGGTGCGACAGGTTTGACCGGCTTCTTTTTGGCGGTTTTTCGAGATGATGCGTTTGCCAAAAGTGATTTGGCCGAGGCAATGATTTGCCGGGCACTTTTCACGCTTATTCCAGGGACCACTGATAATTCAGCAGGCTTCGCCTTTGCCACATTCGCAATTGTCAGGTATTTGCTTTTCACGAATGCCGCCGCTAACGAGGGGCCAATCCCGTCAATATCTGTCAAACTTGTCATTCTCAAATCTCCTTCTTCGGTTTACACGCAAGGCGTACCCAACAGGTTTCTCCGGTGAATTTCATCTCACCAAAAATCATTCGCCCAACTACAGGGATACAAAGCCGCCCGATATTCATCTGTCACCGAATCGAAGCGCAAATCGAGTTTGGATTCGGCAGGTATTTTGCTGATAACAACCTATAGAAATTACGGGAATCCGCCTTGATACCCATCAATTTGCGAAGGGGAGCAGAGAGAGGGTTTTATTTGCCGTCCGTCCTACCCCTCTAAATCTGTCCCGCGCCCTTGCAAAGTTCATAAAACGTTCTAAATAGATATAGGCAGCCGGCATTGGGAAGCAGCGACAAAATACCGCTGAATTCAGCCGAAAACCGTAAGAAAGCGTGAGAAACCGTCATAAGCGTAAGGGGGGGGTATGAGCATGTCGCATTTGGAGAATTCACATCACGGATGGTATGTGCTGCGGCGGGGGCTTCGATCTCAGACAAGTGCCCGGATCGATGCCCACATGGCCAAGCATATTCCGCCGAAACAGCCGCCTCGGCTGCGTTGGCCGGGCCGAACCAAACCACGCCTAAGTGAGCTGCGCCAATGCGGTACATTCCGGTATGAACCGTAAGGAATAGTAATGAAACGGTATGGTCGATTTCGGCAAAATATGTCGCGCCCATGTGTCGGGCGCGAAGGCGGCATACCAGGGATAGTATGGCGGAGTTGGCATGACCGGCGGGCGGGTCTTGATCGCGCCGAGTGCAATTCCGCTGCAACACCACGCCTTGTAAATGCTGGGCCAGCGGGTTAGGTCGAACTATGGAAAGCTTCCAATTTATCAAACGTCACGGGCTGTGGAGCGACGAGCAGGCGCGCCAGGCTGTCGAATTACAACACCGCATCGAAGCCGGGGATTTAAACTTGATCCGTGTTGCCTGGCCCGACCCGCACGGCGCCATCCGCGCCAAGTCTGTCACCGTGCCGGCTTTCAAAGATGTGCTCGAAAACGGCTATAATATTAATATTGCCACCTCGACGCTGGACGGCTCTGGCGCGCGGGTATTCAAATCCTTCACCGCCGGCGGCGGGCTGGGGCTGGACGAGTTCACTGGCTCGCCCAATCTGACGGCGGTGCCAGATCCCGGCACCTTCCGCATCCTGCCCTGGGCGCCCGATATTGGCTGGGTTCTGTGCGATCAGTATTTCCACGATGGCCGCCCTTTCCACTTCGCCACTCGGCATCTGTTGAAACAGCAATTGCAGCGCCTTGAGGGCCGCGGCCTCGGCCATGTGGTGGGGCTCGAGACGGAATGGTATTTATCGCGCATCGTCCAGGAGCATCTGGGGCCGGAAAATATTGGCGTGCCCGGATTATTGGGCAAACCCGTCGCCACGGCGCCGGTGGAGCGCGGCTATTCCTATCATTCGGAAACCAACCTGGACATCATGCAGCCGGTGTTGAGCGAGCTAACGGCTGCCTATCAGGCCCTTGGCCTGCCTTTGCGGTCCATGGAAAACGAATGGGGACCGGGCCAGGTGGAATGCACCTTTTCCGCCGATGACGCCCTTGCGGCGGCCGACAACTACGCCCTTTTTCGCACCGCCACCCGACAGGTCTGTCACCGCCTCGGCTACTTCGCCACCTTCATGTGCCGACCGGGCATTGCCGGGCACTATTCGTCGGGCTGGCATCTGCACCAATCGGTCAAAGACAAGATGGGCGTCAATCAATTGATCCCCGGCGACGGCGATGGTCACCTATCGCCGCTGGGCCAGAATTTTCTGGCCGGGCTTTTGGACCACGCGGTCGAGGGGACCATCTTCGGCACCCCGACGATCAACGGCTTCCGACGCTTCCAGCCCAATTCCCTGGCGCCCGACCGGGCCGGCTGGGGCTACGATCACCGGGGCACCATGATGCGCGTCCTCGGTGGGCCGGAAGATCCGACAACGCGCATCGAAAACCGCGCGGGCGAGCCCGCCGCCAATCCGTATCTGTTTATCGCCGCGCAAATCGCCGCCGGCATCGACGGGCTGGAACGGGAATTGCCCTTGTGGGCGCCGGACGACGATTCCTACGAGGCCGACCGGCCCTTGCTGCCGCAAAACCTGGGCGCGGCGCTAACCGTCCTCGACCGGAGCCAATTGTACCGGGAACAGTTCGGCGATCTGTTCGTCGATTATTACCTGGCCTTCAAGAGCGTCGAGCTGGGCCGCTTTGAGCAGCACTGCGAAGAAAACGGCATTGACCCCGGCTCTGGGGACGTGACTCAATGGGAACAGAACGAATATTATGATTTCTTTTAGAGCGGTTCCGGCACTGGAGGTTCTGAGATGATCAAAATGGATAAAATGTCAGCCGGAGCGGGCAGCCTGGATGCGGGCTATGACTGGGACAGGCTAGTCCAAGAAGACCGGGTTAGCCGTCAGATCTATACGGACCCGGTGATCTTCGCAGCTGAAATGACAAAGATATTTGGCGCCGTCTGGGTCTATATCGCCCACGAAAGCCAAATACCCAACAACGACAATTTTGTCAGGTCGCGGCTGGGCTTGCGCCCGATCATCGTCACAAGGGATTCCTCAGGCCGCGTTCGCGCCCTCTATAATCGCTGCACCCATCGGGGCGCCACTATCTGCCGCCAGGACAGCGGCTCGGCCAAGGGCTTCACCTGCCCCTATCATGGCTGGGCGTATTCCAATAACGGCAAGCTGTCGGGGGTTCCGTGGCCGGACGGCTATGCGGATGATGCGCTGGACGGCGATAAGTTCAATCTGGCACAGGTTGCGCGAGTGGACAGCTACCGGGGCTTTATATTTGCCACGCTCAATGCGGACGCGCCGTCCCTAGACGATTATCTGGGCGGTGTGAAGCAGCCCATCGATGAATGGCTGGACCGGCAACCGGGGGGCAAGGTGGCCGTCTGCAATGCCAACCGGCTGAAATTCGACGGCAACTGGAAGCTCGCCTACGACAACGCCGCCGATGGCTATCACGTGGTGTTTTCACACCGCTCCCTGCTGGCCATGGAAAACCGCATGGCCGAAGACAAGGGTATGACCTACTACAAGGAAAACCCGGACGGCGCGCCGATGTATGTGCGCTATTTCGGCAATGGCCATCATTTCAAGGACAAGCGCCCCAATATGGAGGTGCGCCCCGGCGCCATGTGGGAGATCGAAAGCCTGCATCCAGGTATGGAACATGTGGAAGAAGATTTCCGCCGCCGCCACGGGGATCGGGCGAACGAGCTGCTCGATCTGGCCTCCTCGGAGCCGGTCAATATCAACGTGTTTCCGAACCTGATGCTGCTCGGCAATCATATTCAGGTCGTTCAGCCTTTGTCGGTTTCCGAGACAGATACCACATGGTGGGGCACGGCGGTGATCGATGTGGATGGCGATATCGGCGACGATCTGGAAGCCATAAACGCGCTTCGCATGCGCACCCAGGAAGGCTTTCCCAATTTCGGCGAGGTGGACGATCTGATGAATTTCGAACAGATCCAGGCCGGCCTCGCGGCGGCAGAGGACGAATGGGTTTATATGCACCGTGGCCTTGGGCTAGAAGAAGGGCGCATCACCGTGGACGAAGGCGGCGTCATTACCGGGCCGGCCACCGACGAAGTGTTCATGCGCGAAACCATGAAGGTTTATAAGCGCCTGATGAGCGATGATCCGGCGATCGGCATCACCCGCGATCCCGATGCGGGGGATGGCTAGTCCCATGAACCATGATCCGTCAAAAACTTCCCACTACGTGGATGCCGGCTTTTATGAAAAACTGATCGCCGATTTCGGCGGTTGGCAATCGGACGCCGCTGAACAGAGCGACGTGGGCCTCCGCGATTCCTGCCGCCGCTTTTTGGAGAAAGAAGCGCGCTTTCTAGATCAGGGACGCAACGCGGAATGGCTTGGCCTTTTTGCGCCGGAATGCCTTTACTGGGTGCCCGCCAGTCTGGACGGCGGCGATCCCAGGCGCGAAGTCGCGGTATCGTTCGATGACCGCCGCCGCATGGAGGACCGGGTATTCCGGCTCGATACCGACCATGCCTGGTCGCAGCAGCCGGTATCCAGGACGGCACGGCTGGTATCCAATGTCACCGTCTATGCAACGGACGCGGCGGACGACGTGTTTATGGTGCGCTCCAACTTCTTGACTACCGAGTTTCAGGCTGGCGACAAGCGCATCTATACAGGCTGGTACGGCCACCAACTCCGGCGCCTGGGGAATTCCAATGGCGAAAGCTGGCAAATCCTGGTCAAGCAGGTGAACCTGATCGATTGCGACCAGAACCTTCGCAATCCAAGCATCGTGCTGTAGGAAAGGTTTTTAGGCGGGAATGCGGCTGGCGCGGGTGAGGATATAGATCGCGACCGGCGTCAGGCAGACCATCATGATTGTGGGCGCCATCCAGCTGCCGGCGCCGATGACCGCGACCATGGCAACGCTGAGGCTCATCATCGAAACCGCCATGACTTTGGCCTTGGGCGGGATCACCCGGTGGCGCTCCCAATTTATAAGAGCCGGGCCGAACAATTTGTGGTTATAGAGCCAATCGTGAAACCGCCTGGATGAGCGAGCAAAAGCCCAGGCCGCCATGATGATAAAGACGGTAGTCGGCAAGCCCGGCGTCACCACGCCGATGGTGCCGAGGGCCACGCAAAGCCAGCCAAACACGATCAACAGGGGGCGCATATAGGGCTTGGCCGCAGGAACCGGGCAATAGTCGGGTATGATCAATCGGTCAGTCATAATATTCAATCTGGTAATCACACCATAAGAATACAAGAGGCGATTGGAATTGACCGGCATCAATTATTTATAAGGATCAGCAGCGTCGCGGAGGCCGTCTCCGAAGAAGTTGAAGGCCAGCACGGTGATAATCACCGGCACGGCGGGTAGCAGCAGCCACGGATAGAGCGCGACGGCTTCCAGATTTTGCGCTTCCACCAGCAGCACGCCCCAGCTGGTGATCGGCGGGCGGAGGCCGAGGCCAAGAAAACTGAGCGCGGTTTCGGCGAGGATCATCGATGGGATCGAAAGGGTCGCGGACGCGATCAGATGGCTCATGAAATTGGGCAGCAAATGGCGGGCGATAATACGCCTTGGCCTAGCGCCCATTAGCGAGGCCGCGGTGCAGAAATCTTCCTCGCGCAGGGCTAGTAGTTTTGAGCGCACGGCGCGCGCCAGCCCCGGCCAATCCAGCAAGGCCAGGATCAGCGTGATGCCGAAATAGATGGCAACCGGCGACCAGGTGACCGGCAAGGCAGCCGACAGCCCCAGCCACAAGGGCAGTTCGGGCATTGAGCGTAGAATTTCGATGGTGCGCTGGGACAAGTTATCCACCCAGCCGCCAAAATAACCGGCCGCACCGCCAATGGTGATGCCGAGGATGAAGGAGAGAATTATGCCAACCAGCCCGACGGTCAGTGATATGCGCGTGCCGTACAATATACGCGACCAGACGTCGCGCCCCAGCCGGTCGGTGCCCAGCCAGAAAAAGGTGCCGCCATCGGACGCGCAGGCCAGATGCACGTTGGACTCGAACCCCAGCCAGAAATCATACTTGTCGCCCCGGCAGAAGAAGCGCAAGGGCTGCACCGCGCCTTTATCAATAGTGTATTCCCGCTTCAGCGTCGACATGTTGAGCTTGTAATTGAGGCCATAGACGAATGGGCCCGCAAACTCACCCTCGTGGAAGAAATTGACGCTCTGCGGCGGTGCAAAAATATGATCGGTGTGGCGCGAGGTCAGCGCGTAGGGCGACAAAAATTCGGTGATCAGGATCGAGAAATAGAGAACGAACAGGATGGCACCAGAATAGACCGCCAATTTGTGCCGTTTTAAGCGCCACCACATCATGCGCCATTGGGACGCCAGATAGAAACGCTCCTGCTCAGGGGTAAGGGCTTCGACCTCGTAAGGGTCAAACGGCTCGGAGGTAACGAAATGTTCCAGCTTGTCACTCATCGGCTGGTCCCCCCTTCAAGCCGGATTCGGGGATCGAGCACCGCCAACAACAGATCGGAAACAAACATGCCCACCACGGTCAACAGCGAGACGAACAACAGGAACGATCCGGCCAAGAACATGTCCTGGGCACGCAACGCTTCCAAAAGGATCGGGCCGGTGGTCGGCAAATCCAGAATAACCGAAACGATCACCGAGCCCGAAACCACCTGCGGCAACAGGTTGCCGATATCCGCGATAAACGGATTGAGCGCCATACGCAGCGGATATTTGACTAACAAGCGCCCGCGCGGGAGCCCCTTGGCGCGCGCCGTGATCACATATTGCTTGTGCAATTCGTCGAGCAGATTGGCGCGCAGGCGACGGATCATGCCGGCGGTTCCGGCGGTGCCGATAACGATCACCGGAATCACCAGATGCTCCAATATCGACAACGCCTTGGCGAAAGACATGGCCTCGTTTTCGAATTCCGGGTCCATCAGCCCGCCAATACTAGTGCCGAAGAATTTCTTGGCCAGAAACATCATGATCAGGGCGAGCAGGAAATTCGGCGTCGCCAGGCCGAAAAACCCGACCAATGTCAGCCCATAATCACCCCAACTATATTGGTGAGTGGCGGAATAGACGCCGATCGGAAAGGCGACGATATAGATGAATATCACGATGGAAAAATTGAGGATCAAGGAGTTAACAAAGACATCGCCGATCACCTCGGAGACCGGCAGATTATGTTCGATCGAACGGCCGAAATCGCCCTGAACGATGCCTCCCACCCAGATCAGATATTGCTGCCACATGGGTTTGTCCAAATGATATTCCTGTTTCAGGAACTCGATCTTTTGCGGATCGGCATTTTCGCCTTGGGACTGCAACTCGGCGATATAGCTGGTGAGGTAATCGCCAGGCGGCAACTGGATGATCACGAAGACCAACGCAGAGACCACAACCAGGGTCAGGATCATGACAAGGATACGCCGGGCGAGGAATTCAATCATGGGTACGGTTCTTTGTTGGAAATAGGCTTATAGCATTGATCAGGATGGGTTTTTCTTATGATCGAACCAGAAGACATCGGGCCGGTAAACGCCGAAATGGGCGCCAGGGTCCCAGTTGTAAATGGCTTTTTTAGGCACGTTGCGCAAACCATTGCGGACCACCACAACCTGCGGAACGCTGGCCACCAAGCCGATGGAATAGGCCTGGTCCGAATAAATATCGAGCATACGCGCCCAAATTTTCTTGCGCACCTCGGCCGAACCGGCATTGCGCCAATCGACGTTCAACTGGAACAGTTCCTTCGGCAGTTTCATATCGATTTGCTCGCCCGATTTGCCGCGGGTTTCGTGCCACTGACCCCATTTCGGCCATTGCAGCTGCTGCTGCGAGGTGGGCGCCAATTCCTTGGGGCTGAAGCTTTCGCTCGGAATGCCGTTTTCAAGGCCAAACCACATAGCCATCTGCACAAAACCACTGAAGATACGGGTGCGCATCACTTCGCGGTTCATGGGTTTGGAAAACACCTTGACGCCGATCTGTCGCCAGGAATCGCGGATCAGTTCCAACAGGTCGGACGGCTCCGATTCTTCGGTGGAAAACACCACCGTCAATTCCAACGGCTTGCCGTTTTTCATCAGCCTTGTGCCTTGGGAATTGCGCTTGGTCAGCCCCATGGCGTCGAGCAATTTGTTGGCCCGCGCCGCATCATATTTGGTCCATCTTTTGGCAAAGGCGGGATCATAAAGCGGGCTTTCGGGGAGCACCGAGTTCCCGGTTTCGCGGGCCAATCCATAATAGAGGACCTGATTAATCTCGTGCCGGTCGATGCCCATGGACAGCGCCCGGCGGAACCGCACATCGCGGAACAGAGCCCGCCAATCGGGATTGTTGACATGCATATTAGGATACAACGCCCAGCGCGCGCCCTTGGCGGTACGCCACAAACGGGTCTTATAGCCGAACTGTTTTTCCGATTGTTTGAGAACGGTGTAGTTATTGAAGTTCAACCCGCGTCCCTGCAAATCGGTTTCACCCGATCCCGACTTGATCGGTATCAGCTTGCTCGACGTGACATTCAGCTTCACCTCGTCGATATAAGGAAGCTGGCGCCCATTGGCATCAACCCGATGAAAATACGGGTTGCGCAGAAAGCGAAATTTCTTCGCCGGCGGTTTTGTCTTCAGCGCCCAGGGCTGCAAGGTGGGCAAATCGGGGTTGTTGTTTTTATATTGCTGGCCAACCACGTAATGGAGCGACACCCAATTGCGTTGTTTACGCTTCTTGACCAGCGCCTTGAGCTGCTCCGCATCGGTGTATTTGGCGTTGAATTTTCGCATATAATGAGCCGGCTGATAAATATACATGGGCCGGGCACCGGCCAGCCGCGGAATAAAAAACGGGTTCGGCTTTGGCCAAGTGTAGCGCACCGTATATTTGTCGATCACTTCGAATTTTGGCGGCTGGCCATCGACCAGCATATCGGCCGGCAAGGACACATTCTTGACCGCCTTGTTGGTCGCCGATTCTTCGAAATAGTAGCGGAAATCTTCGGTGGTAAAGGGCGCGCCGTCGGACCAGCGATGATCTTTGCGCAAATGCAAGGTGAATATCCGGCCCTCTTTTTCATCGACATGTTTCAAAATATCGGGAACCAGATTGAAGTTGGTATCGTAACCCACAAGCCGGGCATAGCCATAAACAACCATCTGGCGGATGTCTTTTTTGCGCCCCATCAGCAACGTGAGGGCGCCGCCGTGACGGCCGTTCACCAACGTCTTACCGTCAAAGCGGACGATTGCCGGCTCTTGCGGGAGGCGCTCATTCACCGGCGGCAATTTACCGGCGGTCACCTGATCTTGCAGAGATGGCGTCTCGACCAAATTCTGCGGCTGGCTCTCAGCAAAGGAGGCCCGCGCCGATACGACCAGAACCGCCGCCAGAACCACGAGGCCGAATGAGCAGATACGGATCATGATGCCTCCTGCAATTGGGAGCCGTCCCCTTCGATGCGCACCAGATGGTTCTCCGCAATCTCAGTCAATTGCGTATGGGCGCCTTCGGTGATCGTAAACGGATGCGGCCAGGCAGCCGGCTCCGAGGCCTTGCCCTCCATCAACGCGCCCAAATCGAGCTTTTGGTCCGGGTCGGGAAACGGCACGGCGCTCAACAAAGCTTTGGTATAGGGATGCGACGGATTGCTGAACAAAGTGGCGCGCGGTGCCACCTCGACCAGACGGCCCGCGCACATAACGGCGATGCGGTCGGCAACGTAATTAACTACCGCTAGATTGTGCGACACGAACAAATAGGTCAGGCCAAGTTCGGACTGCAAATCCTTCAACAGGTTCAAAATTTGCGCCTGCACCGACACATCCAACGCCGACACTGGCTCATCGCAAAGTAAAAGATCAGGCTTCAGCGCAAGCGCGCGGGCAATGCTGATGCGCTGCCGCTGGCCGCCGGAAAAGCTGTGCGGATAGCGGTTCAGGAAGCGGGGATCGAGGCCCACCAAGTTCATCAATTCTTTGACCATTTCCGTGCGGTATTCCGGGTCGCCGATTTTATGAATAACCAGCGGCTCGGACACGATATCGAACACTGTCATACGCGGATTGAGCGCGCCGAACGGGTCTTGGAACACATATTGATATTTGGTCCGGTAGGGGATCAAATCCCGCCCCTTGATTGTGGTCAGGTCGGCCATATTGCCATGATCGTTAAACAGGATTTTGCCTTCATCAGGATCAAGCGCGCGCATGACCAGCTTGCTCAGCGTGGTTTTACCGCAGCCGCTTTCCCCCACCAGGCCCAAGGTTTCACCGCGCATGATATCGAAGGAGACGTCGTCGACCGCTTTGAACTTCCCGCCCGCCCCGCCGAACAATCCCTTTTTGCGCTGGGAGAATTCCTTGGTCAAATTCTGCACGCTCAAAAGCGGGCGCGCATCGTTAGCCGGGCCCGGCGCATTTCCTTTGGCCGCCATCAAATGGCCGGTGGTCGGCTCAATTTCGCGAATCGGTACCAGGCGTTCGCCGGGCTCCATATCGAAATGGGGCACCGCGCGCAAAAGCGATTTAAGGTACGGGTGCGACGGATCACGGAATATATCGTCGATGGTCCCGGCTTCCATGACTTTGCCGTTATACATCACCACCACTTCGTCGGCGACGTTGGCAACCACGCCGAGATCATGGGTGATGATGAGCACCGCCATTTGCAATTGGTCTTGCAGATCGGCAATCAGTTTCAGGATTTGCGCCTGGATGGTGACGTCCAGCGCCGTGGTTGGCTCGTCGGCAATAAGCAAGGCCGGGCGGCACACCAACGCCATGGCAATCATCGCCCGCTGGCGAAGACCGCCGGACAATTCGAACGGATAGTTATCGACGCCCTTTTTTGGATCGGGAAAGCCCACCGTGCCGAGCATTTCTTCGACCGCTTCCATGGCGGCTCTTTTGGTCACGTCGGAATGCAGCAACATGGCTTCGCTAATCTGATCGCCGATGGTATGCAGTGGCGATAGCGACGTCATCGGCTCTTGAAATATCATCGACATGCGCCCGCCCCGAAGGCGCTGCATTTGCCAGCCATCGGGTTTCATCGCCGCAATATCGACCACCGGATCCATTTGCTGCCGGCCATCCGAATGCGCACCGGGATTGGGGTCGGTGAATTTGATGGAGCCGCGTGTGACCTCCGCAACGTTCGGCAAGATGCCCATAATTGCCTGCGCAATGGTCGACTTGCCGGACCCGGATTCGCCGACAATGGCCACCGTTGAAGCCGGCTTCACGCGGAACGAAACACCTTCAACCGCGACGATTTTTCCGGCCTGAACGCGGAATTCGACGGCCAAGTCCTCAACATTTAACAGATCGGTCATGAGCGCCTATTCTCGTTGGGATCGCCAAGCCCGAGGGCACTTAAGTTCTGGATGGTTGCTTCGTCAAAGGCAAGACCATTTGTGGATACAGCGCCGGCCGCCGCACCGACGATCTCGTTAAATCCATCCAGCTTGGAGACAATCCGCATTGTTCTACCCTTGCTCCGCAGTTTGAGCTGCATCCACCCTTGGCTGCCGCTGCGCCAAGTCGAAAAATAGGCCAGCGAAAACTCTTCGACGGCCTTCCAATCCATCCTCCGCTTATAGACCGACACCAGGGAGATACCATCGGCATCGAGGATGATCCTGGATATGTGCCGCGCCAGTGTTTGCACAAGAAAAAGCGCAAAGGTCGCTCCGATCACGATAATGATGACGGCCACGAAGGTTACCGGCCGCACAAACACAAATGGGAACGCGGCGATCAAAATTCCAATGATTGAGCGAAAATAGTCGCCCCTGAGATCGCTGAAACCATATCCATATTCCCTGTTCATGGCGATGGTGATGGTGCGCCCAAAATTAAGGCGTTCCCTTCAACAACAGTTTCTGGCCGCCGCCGGACAACAAGTCCTTGATCTGCTCGTCCGGATCGATGTCATCCATGGGCCGGTAGGTAAAAGCGCAGTCGCCTTCGCATTGAATTTTGTGGCCTCCGACCTCAATGGCCGTGGACAGCGAATTGGTAATCCTTTGCGCCAGCAATACCGGACTGTCATTCGGCTCGATCGGCGTTACGATAATTGCAAAATTATCCTTGTCGATGCAGCCCGTGCTATCGGTCTCGCGCGCGCAAGCTACCAGCCGGTCAGCAATCGCCCGCAACAAGTTGTCGTGCTCATCGTGCGTTAATTCGCCATTCAGCTTGAAGTTATCTTTGACGTTGAACAGCAACAAACCGGCATTATCCTCAAAGCGTTTATTGCGGGCTATGATATAGCGCATGCGATCGGTGAACAGGCGCGTGTCGGGCAAATTGGTAACCAGATCGCGCACCGCCGCTGCCGCCGAGAGATCGCGGGTGGTACGCTCCAGCCGATCAGCAACCGAGCGGGTCAACTGGGCGCTCACATCTTGATCTTCGGAAATCAGCTTGAAGAAGATATCCTTGGCGATACTCATCACCGACAGATCGGACGAGGCACGCATAGTCGCCGTCCGGGGTGCATCGCACAGCAAGGCCAACTCGCCGAACATATCGTTGCGGCCCATGGTGACCAGGGTTTTGGGACCGTCCGTGGTTTCCAGCACCACATCGACGGTGCCGTCGATTACAACGAAGGCCGCGTCGCCGATATCGCCCTGGTGAAAAACCTCGGTACCAGTGTCGAACGAGAAGCGCTCGGACGCGAACGACAACAATTTCAAACGCGAACGGTCCAGGCTGGCGAACATGGGGATGCTCGCAAGGACATCGATTTCCTCGCCGAAACCGCCCTCGTGCTCGGCCACCTCGTCGTCTTCGGCGACGACCGCCTCGGAGCCTTCGCCGCCGGAAATTTTACCGCTGGCCATGGTGAATATTTGATCGAAATCGCCATTCACGTCGGCCGAGCTGGGTAGCAGCATAAGACTGCGTCCCGCCTGCTCGTCGCGCAAGCGAAGCGTGATCGCGGCCTGGCTGTCCGCGTCCAGAGAGGACATGGCTTCGTTCAGGATCAGCAAATCGGGCTGCTTGATCAGTGAGCGGGCCAGCGCAACTTTCTGGCGTTGGGCCGGCGAGAGGCGCGAGCCGCCGATACCAACATCATAGGTCAGTCCAAGGCCGATCACATCGTTCCTGAGATTGACCTCGGCGATCACCTCGGCCAAGACAACGCCGACGCGCTCGCTGCTTTGCGCCCGCTCGCTAGCCAATTTGCCAAACAGAATATTATCCTGGATCGATGCCGCCGCGTTGTAGCTCCCGGCATCGAAAAACTCGACCGATTTGCGTAAATCGTCGGACAGCCCGGCCTCGAAGGCGCGCCGGGCCTCGAGCATGCGGTCCATGAAATCATCTTCGATCAGGCCGATATGGTGGCGTGCCGGGATCAGCTTGAACGGCAATGCCAGCAGACGGCTACGGTCTTCCGCCGGGATCACTTCCAGCCCGCCTTGGCTGATACGTGCCAGGATCGATTCGAAATCGGGCAGATCGTCGGAACCAATGAACGAAAAACGCTCCCAAAATTCATGATCGGCGGGTAGCCCCTTAAACAGATCGACCATAATCTCGGCCAGCCGCTGGCCTTTATCGAGGAATTCCTCGGTCAGCCCAACTTCGTCCAAGACACTGAGAACATAGGTATTTTCGCCAAGATTATCGATTTCGAATTGGGCGCCGACGGGGGTGCCAAACAAGATATTTTCGGCCACAGAGGCGTTGGTGTTGAATTTGTCCTTATCGAAGGATTCGACAAAATCGGCGATATCTTGTTCCTCCAGGCGGGAGCGTAATATACCCCGCGCCTGCAGGATTCCGGCGGCCAGCTCGGTGCGGGCTTCTGGATGGATGGTGCGCCGGAGGCCGATTTGATAGACGTCTTCCTCCATACCGACAACGTCAAGATAATGCACAATGCGCGGCATGATATCGCCGGAACCATCGGCGCCAGATTTTGCGTAATCGACCCAATCGGCATTAAAATCGTATGTGCTGTTGCCCGACCCTTCGGCCTCCGCCAGGGCCGTTTCGCGGGCCGAGGCGGCTTCGTCATCGTAACTGGCGCCGCCCAAGGGCCGATGCTTGAGCCCGTAGAGCAAATTGTCCTGCATGGTGCCGCCGAAGATGTAGGGGTTTTGGTCGGTATATGATATGCGACGCCCGGTCACCGCTTCGGGCATCTCGGCAATATCCTTGTCGTTGATGGTGATCTTACCGACCGATGGCCTGAGCAACCGCGCCGTCATCTGGGCAAATTCGCCCTTACCGCTGCCGCCGGGGCCAAGCAAGGCGAAATGGCTGGGCAGCTGAATAACCATGGAGGCGCTGTCGATAACGCGTAGCCCGTCATCTTCCACATAGCTGATATTGGCCGCCGTCAATTGCCCGGTCAGCGGCGCGTCATCTTCGGCGTCGGCGGTGATCTGGCTTTCCTCCATCAAGTCGGAAATTTCAAACTTCTCGATCAATTGGCTGTATTTGATGCGCGAATCTTCGAGTCGCTGATAATAGGTCAGCAGCATCTTCCAAGGCGCCGACACATCTTTATAGGCGCCGAGGACAGCGATCAGGGCGCCGACGGTCATATCACCCCGGATCACCAGAATTCCGCCGATAGAATAAAAGAAAAACGGCGTCATCAGCGCCAAAAAATTGTTCAGAAATTTTATAAAGAACTTCTTCTTATATATGTCGAACCGGATGTTATAGATTTTGCCAAGCCGGTCGGAAAAATCAGCCAGCTCAAATTGCGAGGTATCGTTGGCATGAATTTCACCGGCGCCGGTGACGGATTCGCCAATCCGCTCGGACAAGCGACGCACCGCCTGCACCCGCTCCTTGCCGAGGGCATTCACTTTGCGCTGAAATTTTGGGATCAGCCAGCCTTGGACCGGATAAAGGGCGATGGCCGCCAGCCCTAGCTTCCAATCCTGAACGAACATGAACACCATCAGGGTCAACAAAAGCCCGCCCTGATAGGACGGCAACGACAGCGCATCACCGAAAAATCCGCCCAAGGGTTCAGTTTCCAAAGTCACCATGGAAACCACTTCGCCCTGGGACGTTTTGCGAAATTGCGGCAACGGAAAGCGCATCACCCGTTGCAAAAGCTGGTAACGCAGCCGGCGCAGCATGCGTTCACCCGCCGCGCCCCGATACACGTTTATATAATATTTGATGCCGCCATTGATGAAGACCAGCAGCAGGAACAGCGAGCAGAGAACCAGGAGGAACGGAATCTGTTCCAGCTCCAACCCATAATAATTATAAGGGAAGGTGATCCCCTTTTCGGCGCCCTTGATGGCGTTATCGACAATCTGCTTGGGCAAGTCCAAAGAGAAAAAATAAAATGGCAACGACGCCAGCGCCATTACAAGAAGATTGATCTGCTCTTTCTTGCTGTAGCGTATAACGTATTGAAAGATGCCTTTTTCCATGGTCTCGGCCCCCAAAACCTATTTATTCCCGATGCTTAAGGAGACACCGGGCTGCCCCTGTATGCCGGACCAAATCTAGCTGATAATTTTTTAGATTCCAAGCCGCTGGACGAGCAGAGCAGCCGATTTACGCGCGCCATCCATATCGATTGCAATTGGCGCGTCGGGCCCCGCGCCGTCCATGGCCAGGGATATTTTTTCAATCAGGCGATCCGGGGACAGCGCGCCCTCCGGAATTTGATGGATCAGGCCGCGCGCTTCGAGCAGCCGGGCGCGCAGGGTTTGCTCGGTCTCCTGGCCGCCAGCGTAAGGAACGGCGATGCCGCGGGCACCGGTCGCCAGCACTTCCATCACCGTGTTGTAGCCACCTTGGGAAATGGAAAGGGTGCAGTTTTTGAGAAGATCGATAAAATCTGGGCGCGCCCGCTCGACAATCACACCTTCCGGCGCCTTGCCTATCAGCGCCTGAAATTCCACTTCATCCAGGGAGTAACCGGCCAAAAGCCGCCACGGATAATCGGCCAGGATCGAATCTGCCCTTGCACCGATGGCGGTGTTCAAAAGCAACGCGCCAACGGCGCCGCTGCCCGACGAGACAATCACTTCGCCCAAACCTTGGTCGCCGCCGGCGGCGGAAATCTTGTCATGTTCCACCACATAACCGGTGTAGTGCATCATATCGGCGATGTCGGCGGCTAGAGGGAAGGTTTGCTCGAACGGGATCAGGCTAGGGTCGCCATGGATCAAGATATCGTCGAAATATTGGCGCGCCCACGCCACCATCTCGGCATCCCGTTCGGGCCGGTTTTTCTCCACCAGAATATCGCGCACCGAAGAGATAACGCGTGGTTGGTGCGCCGCCGTTCGCGCCGCCTCCAGGAGCGGAATAAGCTCGAAGCGCAATTGGCGGCGGCCAAACGGAAACAGCTCGATGATCAGCGCATCGGGGCGCAGATCGGCGAAACACTGCAGCAAGATATCACGGCGCTCGGCTTTCAAAGCCTCGCTGACCGGTACGCCAGCGCCGTCCACCAGGCCGCCGAAATTGCGGTCTGACGCGCGCACCGGCGGCAATTGCACGAAATCCATGCCGCCGGCGTCAATCACCTGAATATCGGCGCCGCCGGAAACCACGGTGACATCCAACCCCTCGCCGGCCATCGCCCGCGCCAAGGTTGTGGCCCTTTTTACATGGCCAATCCCCAACAGATGCTGAACATAAAATAAGACCTTCGGCGCGCTCATTCCGGCACCAGCGGAATGTTCAGCCGCACCACCGAGGGCACGCCGCCAGCGCCCAATTCAAAATGATGCATGCACCCTTCGCGCAATTTCTCCGGCGCCTTGTTGGTCATATCCCAACCCGTGGCCATGGCGAGGACGGCGCGCATGACGCCCTTGTGGGAGACCGCCAATACATCGCGCCCGGCGACGGCAATCTCTTCGAACAACGGGGCGATGCGGGTCTGAACATCGCGCGGGCTTTCGCCGCCGGGGCCATGGAAATTGAGGCCCTTAGCTTCCCACGCTACCAGCAGATCACCCAAATCGGCGCGCAAGGCATCGAGAGTCCAGCCCTCCCAAGTGCCCCACGCCATTTCGGCGAGGCGCGCATCGGTGGGCGGCGTCAGGCCCGATACTGTACGTGCCGTTTCCTGGGCCCGTAGCAAGGGGCTGCTCAGCCATTCGAAGTCGGCAAATTCGGGTGGCACGCGCCAGGCGGCGATTTCGGCCCTGCCCTCCTCGCCCAGAGGAATATCGGTGCTGCCCTGGACCAACCCTTGAATATTCCAATCGGTAATACCGTGGCGAATGAAGCCTATGGAACTCACCCGACGACCTTTCGCAATTCCTCGTCCAACAGACGTGACGCCGCATCCAGCCCATGCTCGCGGACAGCGCGCAACTTCGCAGCCTCGCCCATCTTGGCCCTCAAGCCGGCATCGTCCAGCAATATCTGTAAGGCAGCGGCAAATTCGGGCGCATCGCCGCTTTTCGCCAATAGTCCGGTTTCGCCGTGGGCCACGATATCGCCGACGCCGCCGCTATCACCGGCCACCGACGGCAAGCCGGCTTGCGCGGCTTCCAACAGAGCCATGCCGTAGGCTTCGTTGATGGCCGGCCAGACAAAGATATCGGCGGCCCGGTAATAATGCGCCAGTTCCGCCGCCGATTTGCGCCCGGCGAATACGGCACCGGTACCGTTGAAGGCGTCGTGCACCTGAGCTGCGGCGGGACCATCGCCGACAATCAGCAAACGCCAATCGCGGCCCGGCAATTGGGATAAGGCTTCAGCCAGCAATGAAAAGGATTTGAGCTTGGCGTCGTCGCGCATCATGGCGACCGCCAGAAGCCAGACGCTACCTTCATCCAGATTCCATTCCCGCGCCAGATCACGCCGGGTAGTTTCGGACGCCGGGTCCGGAACTGGGGCTGCCTCCAGAAACGGCTGCATGGGCACGTAGCGGGCGCCCGCTCTCAGCAGCGGCAAGACACACGGCGCGTTGGCCGAATTGATGCCGAAGATAAGGCTTGCAGCGCTGATCGCGTCGCCGGCCGCCTGATGGCCCAGTTGCCACGGCCCGCCGGCGCGCTTCGGCGCGAAAGATGCCTCGGCGGCCACATAGGGGATATCCAATTCCCGGGCAACCATGGGCCCGATCCAGTCGGGCGCCTTGTAATATAAATGGTAGGTGAACCAGACATCGGGCCAAGCGGATTTTGGGCCCGCCCGGTAGCGCCGGATCAGCCGTTCCGCCAGCCGCTTGCCGGTTGCCGCCAGACGCTGCTGGCGGGCGGCGGCGCCACCCGGCTCGCGGCTACGAAAAACCGATGCCAGCTCGACCGTGTGGCCGGCCTGTTCCAGAGCAGCAATCAACAGACGACCGACGCGCCGGTCCCCGGACGGGACCGGCGAGGTTGGCGGTTTCAGCGGCGCATAGAAGGCGACATTCATGCCACCTTTTCTACCTTGCGGGCTGAGGTAAGTCCAAAATGGGGCAGCACGGTTTGGATGCAATTGCCGAAATCGAAATCATCGGCGGCGCGCCGGGCGGCGGCGGTGCCCAGTTTTAGGCGCAAATCGGGCTCCCGGATCAGCCGTTCGAGGGCGCCGGCGATGGCTTCAATATCGCCGGCTTCCGCCAACAGACCGTTGACGCCGTCCGCGATCAATTCCGGGATTGCAGAAACATTGGTGGCAACGGCTGGCAATCCCGCCGCCGCCGCCTCGAGAAGCACGTTGGGCAGCCCGTCGCGGTCGCCGTTGACGGCGATACGGCTGGCGAGCGCGAAAAAATCGGCCCCAGCATAGGCGCCAATCACCGCATCCTGGCCCATGGCGCCCAGCCAGGTCACGCGGCTATCCAACCCCAAATCTTTGGCGAGGCTTTGCAATTGCGCCAGATCAGCGCCGCCGCCCACATGGGAGAAACGCCAGTTGAGGCCATCAGGCAGTTTGGCGAGGGCACGCAACAGATCGGGATAGCCTTTTTTGGCAACCAGGCGGCCCACCGACAGGATGCGAACCGGATCATCGGCATCGCTTCCATCCCGATGGCTTGGCGGCGCACCGGCGGCGAAGCGCGCCGCGTCGGTTCCGTGATAGGCGAGATATATCTTATGCGCCTGTTCGGTGAGGCCGCTCAAATAACGATGATTGGCAGCAGTGCAGGTGAGCAGCCAGTCCATGTCCGCCAACTTCTCGCGGATTTCCCATTCCGGCGTCGTATAGATATCTACCGCATGCGCCGAAACGCTCCATTTGAGGTCGAGAATCTTGGCCGCATAGCGGCTCACTGACGCCGGCGTATGCAAGAAATGGGCGTGCAGGTGCTGGACGTTGGCGGGCAATTCGGCGGCCATTACCAGTGCCTGGCCAAAGCGCCGCACCCGGTTGGGGTTGGGACTGCGCACCAGATCTTTCAAGAATGCGGACCGAGCCGATTTGTAGGCACCGAGGCGCCGAACTTTGCGCCAGGCGGCGAAGACACGGGACGGCTCCTTATATAAATATTCCGGCAGATAAAGGACGCGCGCCGAAATTTTGCCGTGCACCGGATGAACATCCGCGTCGGTGGGATGGCGCAGCGAAACGATCAGGAATTCCAGGCCGTGACGTTCGAGGGCGAGCATTTCCTCGGCGATAAAGGTTTCCGAAAGCCTGGGATACCCTTTCAGAATGATCGCCGTGGATTGGACCACCGCTCAGACCCTTTAGGTCTTGGTGCCGACGACGGCCAGATCGGCGGCGCGTCCTCTGGCCAGCCACTGGCCGGCAAGCTGGTTTGTATTGTCGAGCCCGTCGAGCAGGCCGGGCAGCACGATCTCGGACGGGCGCCGTTGCTGGGTCAACTGGCGGAGCGCCGTCGCCATCAATTGCGGATCATGACTTTTATCATCGTCGAGCATGGAAATCAGACCCAATTCGGTGGCCCGCGCGGCGCGTATATATTGTTCCAGGCGCGGCTTGGTCCGGGGCACGATCAGGGCCGGCTTATCGAAGGACAAAATTTCGCAGAAGGTATTATATCCACCCATGCCGACGACGCCGACGGCGCCCTGCATCAGATGCTCGATGCGCGCATCGAAGGTGATGGCTTCGACCGCATCCAGACGGCCAATCCGCGCCAAAAACTGTTCCTGCGCTTCGGTGCGCATGAATGGACCAAAAACGATCAACGCCGAATGGGGGATACCGGGATCGCTTTCATAGGCGCGCAGCACCCAATCGATCACCGCCTCGCCGTCACCGCCGCCGCCGGCGGTTACCAGAATATAGGGTTTCTCCAATATCGAAGGATGCGTCGCGCTGGAGGCGTCGGGAACGCCGTAGCGCAAATATCCGGTATAGACGACTTTTCGGAGGACAGAATCTGGCATTTCCACGCCGGACAATGGATCATATACCTGTGGCAGCCCGTAAACCCAAATCTCGTCATAAAGGTTTTCGAGCGCCGGCATGACATTCTTGCGTTCCCATTCCGGGGCCAGCAAGCCGGGCTCGTCCATCACATCGCGCAATCCAAGGATCAGGGGAACGCCGCGCTTCTTCAGCATGGCCAAGGTTTCGGCGACCTCGCCGCGAAGCCCCAAGGGCTCTTTGTCGACAATCATGATGTCGGGGTCGAACACATCGGCGGTATGCTGAATAATCGATCCGCGCAACTGCATGGTATCTTCGATATCCAGATGCAAATTTAGCGACGTGTAATCGCCACTGCGCAACTTGATGACGCCGGGAACGCGCACGAAATCGACGCGGGCGCGAAAATCAAACGAACCAATGATCGGCGAGCCGGACAATATGAGGACGGAAATCTTGTTGTGTTGCCCGACAAGGGCATGGGCGATGGCACGGCACCGGCGCAAATGGCCGAGCCCGAAACTGTCATGGCTATAGATTAAGACGCGCGCGTCGCCCCTTGGCATTTCCCCAAAAGCCCCCGTTATCATTAATCGCGCGCACTATGCACACAATGGCTACAGCGTGGAAGCCAAAATTTAGTCTCAAATATAATAAGAATCGGTAAATTCGCACCGGCCAGCGCAGCATAACCTGGCGTAAGACGGATATTCACGATGATCGCTCACGCAAGGCGCCCATCAACACACCTAATCCAGGCCAAGCCCGGTATCAGCGGCGCTATTGGGATCGCCGCCCGCAAGCCGCCAGCGGTCCAGGCATTCGCCGAGTTGTGCCAACGCCGATGGCCAATCGCGCGGCTTCGGCTGGCGGAACAAGCGCATGGACCGATACCAAGGGCTATCGGGCCGGCCCAGCAGCCAACGCCAATCGGGTGCGAAGGGCAACAGCACCCAAACGGGCCGGCCAAGGGCACCCGCCAGGTGCGCGATCGCAGTGTCACTGGTAATGACCAGGTCCAGATTTGCCATGATAGCCGCGGTATCGGCGAAGGCCGCATCCCGGTCCACATCATCACCAAGATCAACGACCCCGGTATGAGACGAAAGCTCGTCTAGCTGCGCGCGCCCATAACCCTGTTGCAGAACGAATAGCTGGGCATCGGCGGCAGCGATGGATTGTGCAATAAGCGCGGCCGGCATTGAGCGGGCATAATCCATTTCGTAGCCGATATTGCCCTGCCAGGCGAAGCCGATTTTGAACCCATCCACCGGGTGCAAGCGATCCCGCCAATGGGCGACCGCCGAAGGGTCAACGCTCAGATATGCTTCGCCGCCGCCAATGACGCCACATTTCAGTATATGCGGCATGCTCATTAACGGCGCATGATAATCGGCGAAAGGCATCGGCCCGGCTGCATCAATATACCCAGCCAAGGCTTCAAATTCAGACAAGAGATGCGCGAGGCGGCCTGGTCCGGCTAACAGCACACGCGCGCCCTGATCGGAAAGTTTGGCTGCGTAGCGGACGAATTGGATGATATCGCCAAGGCCTTGCTCGGCTTGCAGCAATATCGTCTTCCCACCCAGCGGCTCACCCGACCAAGGCTCGCCGGGCAAGTTTTCCAAAACACCGGCAATGACTGGATCGCTAAGCCGGTGTTCAAATTCGGCCCAGCCATCGGGGTAATTTTCCGCCAGAAGCAAAGCCTGCGCCAAATTGGTATGCAGTTGCGCGTTGTCGCTGTCGAGCGTCAACGCGCGGCGATAATGATCAACGGATTCTGATAGCGCGCCTTCGTGCTGGCAGGCGAGCGCCAGATTACCGAGAACGACCGGGTTATCAGGATTTGGCTCCAACGCCCGCTGGAAATAATCGCGGCTTTTTTCGAACGCGCCGATGTCGCGCATCACATTGCCCAGCTGGGACAGCACGTCCGTATCCTCTGGCCAACGGTCGAGAGCGCCGTCCAGATCGATCCTCGCGGCTTCCGCATCGCCCTGCATCTGCGCGCAAAAAGCGGCCTTTAAGCACGCCAAGCGATGATCGGGATCGGCCTTAAGGACCCGGCGGTAATCCGTCTCGGCAGCGGCAAAATCCCGTTGTTCCAAATACACGCCAGCTAAATTGAAGCGGGCATCGGCGTAATCGGGCATCAGGCGCAAGGCTTCACGGAACGACGCGATGGCGCCGTCCGTATCTCCCATCAGCATTCGGGCGTTGCCCAGATTGTCATGGGCAGCAGGGGACGCCGGATCGGCGTCGATGGCCCGCCCGAATGCGGTGACGGCTGCTGCGAGCCGGCCAGCACCTTTTAGCGCCAGGCCGAGGTTGTTAAACGCTTCGCCATGTCCCGGCGCAAAGCTGACGGCTTTTTCAAAGTATTCTATGGCCGCATCAAACTGCTTTTCCGCGAGATGCAGGTTGCCAAGAATATACCAGACATCGGCGTTGACCGGCTCGATTTCCGCCGCCTGGAATAGCGCTTCGACTGCACCTGCGAATTGGCCAAGCCGGGCCAAAGATTCGCCAAGGTTGAACCAGCAATCAAAGCGTCCGGGAGTGGCGTCCGCGGCGTGACGGAACGCGCGCGCAGCTTCGCGAAAGCGGCTTAATTTCCGTAAAGCAACACCATAGTTAAATAAGACAGACGAATCCGCGCCGCGGATGGCGAGGCATCGCTGAAAAAATGGCAGTGCTTGATCCACGAGGCCGGCCTCATTTAACGTCACCGCCATTAAATGAAGCATTTCCCAATTGTCGGGGTCTTCCTTCAAGGCGTCTCTGGAAAGATGTGCCGCGCCCATCAGATCACCGCTTTGGCAAAGCGATCGCACCTCCTGAAGAAGATTGGTGCTAGCTTGGCTCATGGGCAAGTGGCCTCAAATCCCGACCGGATAAACGTCCAATTGAGGGCAAGAATTTTTCCGGTGGGTCGGTGGATCATAAATTAGACTTAAACCTTGTGTCCGCGAAGGACTTTATACCAGCCAAAACCAAAATTATCGGTTAATTGTGGGCAGGCTCGGCGCGCAATTGGCCCACGCTGGTCACCGGCCAGGATTTCGTCTAAAATTTGCCATGGAATGCGGTTGGTCAATGTTGACTTCCCTCCCCGTGAAAGGGCTCGGTAATTTTGGCGGATGAGCTCTCAAATAGCTTGCCAGAGGCAAAACACGATATGGCAAGGCCCGAAAACGGCTTCCAATTGCTGATCAATCGACTGAAAGCATTTGGAAATGCGGACCAGATTGTTGAAATTCTGTATTCACCGGAGATGGACACCGATCTACGTGCGGACCGCTTCTCGGAATGGGCCGATCTCGAACCGGAAAATGAATTTGTCGGGCGGTGCGCGGCCAGGACCCTGGTCGCGGCCGGCCGTCATAAAGAGGCTCATATATATTTGCAGCAATGGCTGCTACGGGACGGCGCCGGCGCGGAGCCCAATGCCCTTATGTCCGAGGTTTACCTACATTTGAAGGAAGACAATCTGGCGGCTGCGTGCGCCCGTAAAGCCCATGCGGCTGCGAAAGGCGATTTGAATTCAAGCCCTGGTTTCGTTGATATTTCCGCCTATCCCAAAATCCGTGATTTCGCCAGATTATTTCGCGATAAGCATGGATGCCGTTTCCATATTGAAGAAGGCGGGCAAACGCTTATCCATTTTCATCACTGGCGCACTGGCGGCACAACGATCCGCGATAGTTTTCGCAACCTTTTCGATCCCAATCAGATATTCATTTTCGGTGACTATCGCGATCCTTTTTTAAAATCACGGCAGGAATTGTTGGACAGCCCCCAAGAAATCAGGCGCGAAATTCGGTTCACCAGCATTCACCATGCATTGCCTGCCCATTATTTTTTTTCCGATAAGTTCGCCTACTTCACGCTGTTGCGTGATCCGATTGAAACCGCTGTCAGCTGGTACCACTGGCACGTCAAAAATATTGAACTGGATCCTCAGTGGCTGGACCCTGATATCAAAAACGGCATCTCAATTAAGGAATATGCCGAGAAAACCCTTCGGACCAATAATGGAAACTTATTGTCCAGGTGGCTTATCAATTTGGACGCTGAGCCGGATTTGGACAATCGCCACCGGGGATTACCGCGCGCGGTCTGGGAGATGTCCGACGACGAGCTGGTCGCCCAGGCCATGCAATCACTGGATAAGCATTTTGCGTTCGTTGGGCTGACCAAGTGCTTTGACGCCAGCTTGTTTATCTTATGTCTCTTGCTCCATTCGGATCGTATCCCTGTCTATGAATGGAAGGGGCGCTCGGGCAATACAGGCGCGGCGACGGATAATATTGAGCCTGAAGTCAGCGCGATGCTGTTGGAGGCCAATTCAGCGGACAACGATCTCTACCAAAAAATTCAAGCGCAGTTTAATAACCGCTACGGCGATGCCTTGGCGTGGTTCAATGGCGAAATGGCGCCATTTCAAATGCCCGGCGCCGCCCAATTTGAAACCCTGAATGCTGGCGAATTTTGATTGACTGATTGCAACCCCGCACAAAATACTTTCGCCGGGTTTATAATATTTTTATTTTTTTCGCGAATAGTGAGACAATAAACGTGCGAAACAAAAAAATAACGGTGGAAACAAATATGAAGCGGGTATTGCTGATCGCGCCAAGTAGCGCCGAATCCATAGAACGATCTTACCTCGGACCCAATCTTGGGGTCGTGCGCTTGTCGGGGTATTTATCTCTTCACGGCCATCACGCCGATTATTATGATCCGAGCCTCAAGATCGCCACCGGCGATGGACCTAGCATCGAGGATAAATTTCTGGAGCAGGAATGGGATATCATCGGTTTTTCCTGCCTCGATGATACGATCCTGAGCGACATCCGAAACATGTACCACGCCAAGGAGTTATGCCCGGACGCGCTTTTGGTTGCGGGCGGTATCGAAGCACAATTCAACTACCAGACCATATTGGACAAAACGCCGGCGCGGCTGGTAATCCTGGGCGAAGGAGAAATTCCCCTTCTGGAAATCGCCAATGGCACCCCGTTGCATGAAATTCCCGGTCTCGTACTTAAAAACCCGTCCCGGGCATTGTCCCAGGAGCAGTTCGAAGAAGCGACCTTTGCCATCGACTGGGAAAATGTTCCCTACGAAACTTATTGGGATCACTATGTCGAAAAATATGGTGAGGATATCGACGATCTGAAAGATCAGGAGATCCATACTGCGCGTGTATTTTCGCGCAACCGCTGCCCGATCGGATGCAAATTTTGCAGCTCCACGCATCAATTGACATGGGGCGCGGGCGTCAATGTCCCCGTGATCAGCACCACCGAGGACAGTTTAATCTCGGTGGTCCACCGAATTCAGCGCGCCCATCCTCGCGTCAGAACCGTTTATTTGACCGATGACGATTTTTGCATCGACAAGGCCAGCGTCATGCGGTTTTGCGACAAGGTCGTTGAAGAGGATTTCGGCAATTTGACGTTCATGTGTTTTGCGCGCGCCTCGGACCTGAATTTGAAATTGTTGCAAAAAATGAAAGCCGCGAATTTTCGCCGCCTGATCATTGGCGTCGAATCGTTTTCGCAATCCGTGCTTGATGACATGAATAAACATTGCTCCGTGCAGCAAATTCACGAAGCCTTGCATCTCTGTCATGAGGTCGGGATCAAGCCGCACATCAATGTCATCCTTACCACGCCTTATTCAACACTGGATGATATCGAAGTCTCCATCGATAACGCGCTTTGGTATATCGAACGGGATTACGTCTATTGCGCGGTGATGTCGGCCATCCGCCCGCTCAAGGGCACCAATTATTACGAGCTTCATTCCGATTATGAGACCCGTTTGGCCGAAATCGAAGGCACCGGTTACACACTTAAAATAGACGATTACATCATAACCGACGACCCAGTCTCCAAGGAAGTGCAGGATATTTATTGGAACGGGGTAGAGAAAGAAGTCGATAGCTATGCAAACAAGGTCGGGCTCAAACACAAGAGCACCAACGACATCGCCAAGATCAGCCTACTCTATATGAAGCGGCTGATTCGTGAAGCGCGGGCGAAGCACGGCCTGCAAGCGATGAGCCGCGATTTGCCAGTCGGCTGCGGGAAAGACGAGATCGAACAAATTTATCAGGACTATCTTGTGAACTACTCCGAACCGGTCTCGGATAACGCTCCAAGGTTACCACTCGTTTAAAAGATTTTCGCATCGATCTGTTTTAGCGATTCTGTTCGGACGTCCGTGCCAAATTACGGACAGCACAGCTATCACAATCATGCTAGTTGGTGGCCAACCTGCGTTTCATTTTTATAGACAAGCAGCCGTAATTTGCGCCGATGAGCTACCCGAAATTTTAAATCTTGGGCACAACGAATACTCTGAACGCTGAATGTTCCGAGTGCTCCTCAATATTCCCTCCGTTTCCTTAATCGGGGTCTCGCCTCCGGCGAATTTGGAAGACTTCATTCCGCCAAATGCTTCCCCATTAATTCTTTATTCGGAAATCAAATATAGGATTGAACTCAATCGGGAAATTGAAGAGTCATTCATCATGCTTGATGTGGAAACCTATGATCTGGCCGAGCGCTTGGCGAGAATTTCGCAAACGCATTTCACATTTTCCTCCGCCCACAATCTCAATGCGTTCCTAACCAACGGGTTCCCGATCAAAGTTTCCAGCATGAATGACCTCTATCAAATGGTCGATTCGTTCCACGCAGGCCAACTGGAGCGCCTCGTGGCAGAAATGGGGGCGATCAGCCAAGAAGATATTGATCTGCTGGCCGACGTAATTGAATTAACGATCGAGCTACAATTGCAGATGTTTGCCGAACGCAAGCCGATCCTCGCCTACGCCGCGACGCTAGGGACACTGTGTCTGTATCGTAAAATGCGGGCCATTAACCCAAATTTTAGTACCGTGTTGGAAATCGGGCCAGGAAGTGGACTGCTCAGCTATTTTCTCGCCCAGCATACCCAATTGATCAATTACAGCCAGATTGAAGCTTGCCAAAGTCTGTACCTATTGCAGTCTGCGATCGGTCGGCACGCGTTCGGTTTGGCCCACAAGGAACGTGCCTTTCCGCCACTCGAAAATTGCAGTGAATTTTTCGGCGGCATCAATCGTCCGCCATGGCAAGAGATTGGTGAACAGCCCGAGACCATTCCGCGGCCTTTAGTGGAAACCCTATGCGAACATTTTCCGTGGTGGCGAACCGGAGACGTGGCAAAACGCAATAATTATTTCGATATCGTAACTTCCAATGCAAATTTGAACGAATTTAGCGAGCCGGCCCTGCATTTATACCTCAAACTTACTTCTGAAGTTTTGAAAGAGGACGGGCTATTTATTGCACAAGGTTCTGGAGCCGATTTCGTCGGTCGCACAAAACATCTCACGAGAATTTTCACCGATCATAAATTAGCCGTCGTTGCCTTTGCCCATCCCGGCACAGTCATTGAATCGAACGGTGACCACCCACAACAGAGAACGCTGGTTGATGACAACATCCTGCTGGTTAAGGAAGGTCATCCAATTTTTGACGCTTATTTCGATAGGCCGGTCGATGAAAATGGATTTTTTGGGGATGAAGATTTCATACACCGAATGTTTAATGAGAACTTGTCCCAGCAGACTTTCCTGCCCCCAGACAGGTTGAGAGAAACGGTAACCACTCGGGTAGAAGAGCGGGTTAACCAACGACATATGGACGCGTGAGAATGCTCCATCAGAACACCACCAGTACGTTAAAGCATGGTATGGAGGGCTAACAGAACGATGAAGCCGGTCTCTGATAATGCATCACGAGAAGATTTGCATAAATTAGCCGAGAAACTGTTGCAGCGGCGCAAATTAGAAGCCGCCGAGGAAATCGCTTATTTGCTGATCGGATTAAACGCATTAGATATTCAGGCGTTTTATGTCTTGGGAGAAATCTATCAGGCTAAAAAAGATTATCCGATGGCATTGAAAATGTTCAATCAGGCTTTGATCATCAATCCAAGCAATCTAGAAATATTGAAAACCTTGAAAGCCACCGCCGAAGAAGAGGTCGAATACAATCGCGAACTAGAGGCGCAGGCAGCGGCAAAGAGGCAAGCCGAAGAAGAAGAAGCGGAAGCGGCTAGAGCGGCGACAGAAGCTGAAGCAGCACTCCCCTACCCGGCGCCCGACAACTACATAAGCTTGCGGAACATACTGGTAATCCACAAGCAAGAGGAGGCCTTGGCCAATGTCTATGATTGCACGGACCCTCTTCACGTACCCGATAGCGGGCAAACTGAAATCTCACGCGAGCTCCAAAGCAAGGCCATCAAACGAAACATCCCACCGATATTGATCAGCGGCATCCACCGGAGTGGAACCGTTTACATCCGTAATCTGATTGCTAAAAAATTGAATATACCGATCCATTTCGTTGCCATAAATATGGGATATTCGATGGACGTCGTACCTACCTGGGTGCGCCAATTTTCCGCCGGTGGAAATGTTTCCAGCGAACATATCTTTCCCCAATATGCGAATCGGCTGATTGAAAACGGAATCAGTAAAATTGTGGTTCACGGTCGAAATCCGAAGCAGTGGGTCGTGTCTCTAGCAACCACCCGGCACGCATCGATTTCGGTAAACGAAGACCCCCAAGACTGTGCAATATTTCCGGAATTGGTCGGCCTCGACCTTCGACAAACGATCGACCTGCACATCAAGCGTGAACTTCCATGGATGCTGCGCATGATGCAAAATTGGCTGGATGTATCGGAGTGCCGCTCAGGCGATTTGGAAGTGCAATTTTCAATGCACGAAGATTTGGCGATAGATAAGCAAAAATTCTTTCAAAATTTTGCTGACTTCTTCGGTTACCGCTGGAGCGAAATTGAACCGAATGAAGATATCCAACGCGATGAAAAACTGAGCAATGCCAATTTTCGCAAAGGCAAAGTGGACGAATGGAAATCGGTGCTTACCAATGCCCAAATATCGCAAATCGAGGGGCAAACGCCAGACGCGCTAAAATTACAATTTGGCTGGTAAATTCCGGCAGCCGCCCCGCAACCGCCGAATTCAAATTTGAATTTAAAAGCCAACCATGCCCACAAATCTAATGCTGCACCAATCCATTTTCATTAAAATTTAAAAGAGATATGGTTGAATGGATGATAATATAAAATTTTGAGGAAAAATATCATGGCCCTTGTGAAGCTCGACGCCGAAGAAGCGATGTTCGCTAGAAGCAAGGTTCGAAAATGGCCATCGATTGCCGGCACAGGCAACGAGAATTTGCGCCCCATAACCCGGGCCTACTACAACCCGCGCATTAGAATCGAAAAAGGCGATACGGTCTTCACCATGGGATCTTGTTTCGCGCGGCAGCTGGAAGATACCGGCCCCAAATGGCTAGGCCTGAAAAAGACCAGTCACTTCAATTCACGCTCCCAGAACAAATACAATCTTCATTCGGTCCTCAATCAAATCCGATGGGCTTACGGCACCGATGATATCGAGAAATCCTTTTCCGGTATCCTTCCCTATTCGCCGGACACCTATACCGATTTTCACGGCCACACGATGGTGACCGAAGACCCAGACGAAGAACGCGACGAAAGCCATTGGTCAACCCAGGGAACCGAGGCCGAACAGATCGCCTCCAGGGGGCGGGTCAATGGCATATTCGAGAAAATGAAGGATGCCAACTTCATGGTTATCACCTTGGGTATGGCCGAGGTCTG